>JAAOMR010000178.1 GCA_018853935.1 Acidithiobacillus ferrivorans | reverse complement strand
CCGCCACATCAGAGGCGGTACCCACCCCCGCATCCACCAGAATCGGCACGGTCGCCTGCTCCAGAATGATGCGCAGATTGTAAGGATTACGAATACCCAGACCGGAACCGATCGGCGCTGCCAGCGGCATCACCGCCACACAACCCATTTCTGCAAAGGCCTTGCAGGCCACCGGATCATCCCCGCTGTACACCATTACCTCGAAGCCTTCAGAGATGAGGATCTTGGCGGCCTCGTAGGTCTGCCGCATGTCCGGGTACAGCGTTTGGGGATCACCGATCACCTCCAGCTTGACCAGCTTCCAGTCGCCCAGCTCCCGAGCCAGACGGCAGGTGCGCACCGCATCCTCTGTCGTATAGCAACCCGCGGTGTTCGGTAGAATGGTAAAGCGGTCTGCCGGCAAGAACTCCAGCAGATTGGGCTCGTCTTTATTTTGCCCCAGATTCACCCGGCGCAGTGCCACCGTCACAATTTCCGCGCCGGCTGCATCTATGGCTGCCCGCGTCTCGGCAAAATCCTTATATTTCCCCGTACCCACCAGCAGGCGGGACTGGTACTCCCGCCCCGCAATCACCAAAGGATCTTTACGCATTGTGTTTATCTTTCACCTCAAAAAAGGGGGTTAGTGCAGGGCGCTCAGCCGCCGCCTACCGCCTGGATGATCTCCAGGCGGTCACCGGCCGCCAGAGTCACTGTGGCGTGCGTGCTGCGCGGCACAATTTCACCATTACATTCAACGGCCACACGACGCTCCGCCCAGCCGAACTCCGCCAGCAACGCCCATACCGTCATCTGCTCCGGCACCTCACGGGCCACACCATTTACCAGAATTTGCATGGTAGCGATGCTAGAACCTCACCGGGGGAGCGTCAAGCAAATGCCATCCTTATGTCTTGATCCCGGCCCGGACACATCACCCCGCAGGGCAAAAAATTCAGCCGGCACCACCCAGTTTCCGGGCGTGATGCCGCAGATGCTCGGCCATAAAGGTCTGGATAAACCAGTAGGAGTGATCATAGCCCGGCTGCCGTCGCAAACGGAGTTGTTGTCCGGAAGCCTCTGCTGCCGCCTGCAGAGCCTCAGGTTTCAGTTGCGCAGCCAGAAAAGGATCCGCGTCGCCCTGATCCACCAATATCTCTCCAGGGTAGGGGTGCTTGCGCATCAGCATGCTGGCATCCCATTCCTGCCATTGTTCGCAGTCAGGCCCCAGATAATTCCCGAAAGCCTTTTCTCCCCAGGGCACCGTGCCGGGGTTGCAGATCGGCGAAAATGCCGATACCGAGTGCCAGTATTCCGGGTTGCGTAACGCCAGCACCAGCGCGCCATGACCGCCCATGGAGTGCCCAAAAATACCGCGGCGTTCTGCAGATGCAGGGAAATGTTCTTCAATGAAGGTGGGCAGCTCGTGGTCTACATAACTGGCCATGCGATAATTCCGGGTCCAGGGCGGCCGTCTTGCGTTGAGATAAAACCCCGCCCCCACGCCCAGGTCCCAGTGCTCCGAATCACCGGGGATGTTCAGTCCGCGGGGACTGGTATCACAGGCGACCAGCATCAACCCCAGCTCGGCCGCCAAACGCTGCGCGCCAGCCTTTATCATGAACGTTTCTTCGGTGCAGGTTAATCCCGCCAGATAATACAGGGCCGGGACCCGGGCGCCAGCCAACGCCTGGGGCGGCTGGTACACCGCGAAATTCATGGGTACCCCTGTGGCGCTGGACGCATGGGTGTAATAACCCATGCGTCCAGCAAAGCAGCCATGCTCCTCCCGCGTTTCTAACAGAGCCATCAATACACCCCACTACGAATAGACTGCAGATACGTCAACTGCTCGACGTAGTCGCCGTAACGCATGCCGTCGTCGCGCAGGACGTTACAGTAGTTCCAGAGTTTTTGGACGATGCTGGCGATGTTCATGGTTTCTCCGATCTAGTGGTCGTCATTTTTGGAGCTCAGGCACGAGCGCAACGCCCAGGGCGAGCGCCGCTCCATGAAGCTGCTTATCCAGCGTCGCAAGTGGCAGTTTCCGCCGCAAAGCCAGTTCCAGATAGGCGGCATCATAGATCGTCAACCGGTGTTCCTCGGCAAGGCCCAGGGTGGCGGACCACGCTACGGCATCCGTCTGATGGTCTATCATCTCCGGCAGCAGGCGCAGGTCGGGCACCAGTTCGCGCAATTCCAGCATGGTGATACGACCGCGCCGCGCGGCAGCCAGCAGCGCATTGCACACCTCCAACGCCCAATGCGCGGGAACGCAAATGCCCTCCCCCAGCAACCGCTCCCGCACCCGGTTGGCGGATTCGCTATCCGCATCCCAAAGATACCAAGCCAGGGTCATGGAGGCGTCGGCGACAAAAGCCATCAGTATTTGCGTCCCGCGTCGATCAACTCGCGCAACGAAACACCCCCCAAGTCATGGCTGGCCTGAAACGCCTTCATGCGCGCCACAGCGGCTTGCCTTTCCTCCAGCCCTTGACCCACGGGCGGGCGTAACTCAGCAACCGCCTGCCCATGTTTGGTGATCGTGAAACATTCCCCTTTGCGCACCCGCTCCAAAATCTCGGACAAATGCGTCTTCGCCGCATAGGCGCCAATCTCGGACATATCCGATACCCCACTTTTCAACCAGTCTTAGACCAGTTTAAGCGCGCGCCGTTGGCGCCGTCAACATCAGAAAACTCCGCTACTCGAAGTCGTCGGGCGCGATGCCGGGGGTGGATCATGTGAAGTTGGCGTTGACGCGCTCGGGAAAAGGCATGCGAGCGATATCCGCTCTTTCCCTATCGCGCACTGCGCCGGCGCGCTACAGTACAATTTGGATCTCGTGACATCAAAAACGCATGGAGGGTGAAGATCACCATGACTATTGGCCTGGCTCTTGGCAGTGGTGCCGCTCGCGGGTGGGCACATATAGGAGTGATAAGCGCGCTGAATGATCATGGAATCGTACCAGATATCGTTTGTGGCACATCCATAGGCGCCCTGGTTGGCGCTTCCTATGTTTCCGATAATCTTGAGAAACTGGAAGCATGGGTGCGCTCACTGACAAAGTTTGAAACCGCCAAATTTTTTGCCATCAACATGTCACTGAACGGTTTTGTCAACAAAGAACGGCTGCATTATTTTCTCAAAAAGTATGTGGCTGATGATGCCTCGGCCATAGAAGATATCGTTGCGAAAAAATATGCCTCGGTCGCAACCGACTTGCAAACCGGCAGCGAGATCTGGCTGATGACGGGTTCAATCCTGGAGGCCGTATTTGCGTCCATTTCCCTGCCCGGCCTTTTTCCGCCGGTCAAAAACGATGGCAAATGGCTTATAGATGGCGGATTGGTAAACCCCGTTCCGGTGTCTGTCTGCCGCGCGCTTGGCGCCGATGTTGTTATCGCAGTAACATTGAACGATGATATCGTTGGCAAACGCCTTCAAAATAACCTGGCCATAGAAACACCGGATGCCGACGTTACCGGAAAAATATCAGGCTTGGTCACGGCGTATCCCGCCTCGGTATTTCCGGCGACAGGCGATAAGGAGCAAGCACCCAGCCTGTTTGATGCCATCGCCGGCTCGGTCAATATTATGCAGGACAGGATCACCCGGAGTCGCATGGCCGGAGATCCTCCGGATATCCTGCTTTCTCCAAAACTATCCCATATTGGCTTACTGGAGTTTTATCGTGCCGGCGAAGCCATAACAGAGGGGAAAAAATGCGTACAGAGAATGTTGCCGGAAATACAGCATATATTGGGTATGCCTTAACGAACGCGCACGCAGACTATTCCGCGTTACGAATCCAGCCCCCACCCAGCAGGCGCTCACCCTGGTAGCAGACAGCGGCCTGGCCGGGGGTGACGGCGCGTTGCGGCTCGGAAAAGCGGAGTTCGGCACGGGCATCGGGGAGCAGGTGCAGTATGGCCGACTCGGCGCGGGAGCGGTAACGCAATTTTACGGTCACGGCATGGCTTTCGCCGGGCGACAAATCCGTCAGCCAGTTGCACGCATCCAGGCTGGCCGCACGGCGGTAGAGTTCATCCTCAGCGCCGACGATCACCCGGTTCTGCACAGGGTCCAGCGCGAGGACATAGCGCGGCTGACCACTGCCACCGCCCAGACCGCGCCGCTGGCCGACGGTAAAATGCAAGGTACCCGGATGATGGCCGATAAGCTGCCCGCGGCTGTCGACCATCTCCCCTTCCTGCGCCATGTCCAATCCGGCGTAATCCTCCAGAAAGCGGCGGTAGTCGCCGTCCGGTACAAAGCAGATGTCCTGAGAATCCTGCTTGGCGGCCACGGGCAGGCCGTGCTTGCGGGCCATGGCGCGCACCTCATCCTTATTCATGCCACCCACGGGAAAGCGCAGGCGGGGCAAAAGCGTCGCGCCGATGGCGAAAAGAAAGTAGGATTGATCTTTGGCATCGTCACGGCCACGCAGCAGGGCGGCACCCGAGGGGGTTTCCGCCAGACGCGCATAATGGCCTGTCGCCAGCAGCGAGGCGCCCAGCTTCTCGCCTTCCATCAGCAGGGCATCAAATTTGAGAAATTGGTTACAGCGTGCACAGGGGTTGGGGGTACGCCCGGCCTGATATTCGGCGACAAACACATCGACCACCTGACGCCGGAAGGCTTCACGATAATCCAGCACCGTGTAGGGAATATCCAGACGGGCACAGACATCGGCGGCGTCTTCGATGTCTTTTTCATCGCAGCAGCGGCTTTTCGGCCACAGGCGCATGGTCACGCCGGTGAGTTCGTAGCCCTGCTCCTGCATGAGAATGGCCGCAACGGCAGAATCGACGCCGCCGGAGAGCGCAATAAGGGCTTTTGGATCCGCCATAGCGCCGCCTGACTCAGTCCTTCTCCGCCAGCCAGGCCATCTGGATGGCTTCGAGGATACCCTCGCTGGACTTTTCGGGTTCGCCTTCAAAATCGGGCAGTTCTAATATCCAACGATGCAGATCGGTGAAACGCAGATGGGTCACATCGGCGTCCGGGTGGGCTTCATCCAGGGCAATAGCCAGTTCCATGGTGTCGGTCCAGCGCATCAGTGCCGCTCCTTTTCCAGATTGATGGTGTATTTGGGGATTTCGATGACCAGTTCGGTATCGCTCACCTTCGCCTGACAACTGAGGCGGGAGGTAGGCTCCAGACCCCAAGCCTTATCGAGAAGATCTTCTTCCTTCTCTTCCGCCGCTTCCAGGCTATCGAAGCCCGCCCGCAAAACCACATGGCACGTTGTGCACGCGCAGGACATCTCGCAGGCATGTTCAATATGAACATGGTTGCGCATGGCTGCAGCAATAATGGTTTCCCCTGGTTCAGCCTCGAACTCCGCCCCTTCGGGACAGCTTTCCGGGTGAGGGAGGACACGTATTTTAGTCATTCAATCTCCCAGATCGTCAATGGAACGGCCAGCGATGGCACGGCGCAAGGCATTATCCATACGCCGTTGTACCAGCGGTCCGGCGGCTGCCTCGACGGCTTCGGCAGCGGCCGTGATGGCATCCGCATCACTGCCGGACAGGGCAACAGCCAGCGCCGCGCTGGCCTTGTCCACAGCCACGCGCTCTGCTGGCTCCAGCAGGCCCGCATCAGCCGCCAGCGCGGTCGCAAGGGCTTCACGCACGCGCGCGCCGTCCACTTTGGCCTCTGACAAGCGTCGCTTGACGACATCTTCTGCGCCATGCCTGAAAGAGTCCTGCAACATGTTCGCAATTTCTTCATCATTCAGACCGTAAGACGGCTTGACGACGACTTCCGCGCGCACACCAGTACTCGCTTCTTCCGCACTCACGGCCAGCAGGCCATCGGCATCCACCTGAAAGGTGACGCGAATCCTTGCAGCACCGGCAACCATGGAAGGGATGCCGCGCAGACTGAAGCGCGCCAGCGAACGGCAGTCCTGCACCAGATCGCGCTCACCCTGCAAGACGTGAATACTCATGGCCGTCTGACCGTCCTTGAAGGTGGTGAACTCCTGCGCCCGTGCCACCGGTATAGGGGTGTTGCGGGGAATAATTTTCTCCACCAGCCCGCCCATGGTCTCCAGACCGAGGGACAGGGGTAATACGTCCATCAACAGCAAATCTTCGCGCTGGTTGCCCACCAGGGCATCCGCCTGAATGGCGGCACCCAATGCCACCACCTGGTCGGGATCCATGTCCGTCAGCGGCATCTGCTGAAAGAATTCCTCCACCATCGCGCGCACGGCGGGAACCCGGGTGGCACCGCCGACCAGTACGACGCCGTCAATCTCATCCAACTGCAAAGCGGCATCCCGCAGCGCCCGCCGACAGGCCGGGAGGGTACGCTGGATAACGGGCAGAATCAGTGACTCCAACTGGCGGCGCGCCAGTTTCACCGTGCGCGCCGCGCGATCAGGCGGCAGCAGCGCAACCATTGTTTCGTCAGTGCTGCTCAGCGCCTCTTTGGCCTGGCGCGCCTGCTGGAGGACCTGTCGTCGCCAGAGCGGGTCGGCGGTGTCACCATCCTCCTCCTGCAGCAGCCATTCGGCCAGCGCATGATCCATGTCATCGCCGCCCAGAGCGGAGTCACCGGCAGTCGCCAGCACCTCAAAAACCCCCGCCTGCAGGCGCAATATGGAGATATCGAAGGTTCCACCGCCCAGATCGTAAATGGCAAAGACACCTTCACTGCCTTTGTCCAGCCCGTAGGCGACTGCAGCAGCCGTTGGCTCCGCCAGCAGGCGCAATACATTCAGTCCTGCCAGACGGGCGGCATCTTTAGTCGCCTGACGCTGGGCTTCGTCAAAATAAGCGGGCACAGTAATCACCGCGCCCTCCGGCTCGCCACCGAGGGTTTCTACCGCCCGTTCCTTGAGCACGCGCAATATTTCGGCAGACACTTCCACGGGTGACTTTTCACCGGCTATCGTGCGCAGGCGCAGCATGCCTTCTCCAGGAACAAGGTCGTAAGGCAGGTGTCCGGCGAGGGTCTGCACATCGCTGTGGCCACGTCCCATAAAGCGCTTCACCGAAGCAATGGTATTGTGCGGATCCTGCCCGGCTGCGGCGACCGCCGGATAGCCGACACTGACCGCACCGCCACCGCAGTAGCGCACCACCGAAGGCAGCAGGTATTTACCCTCCTGATCGCGCATAACGGTGGGCACCGCGGATAATACGGCGGCCACCAGCGAGTGGGTAGTCCCTAGGTCAATGCCAATAGCCAGCCGCCGTTGATGAGGATCAGCTGCTCCGCCAGGTTCTGCAATTTGCATTAACGCCATGCTGTACCGCCTTGATCTATCTGTATAAGCAGGCTCAATTTAAAGCTGCTTACCGGTTTATGGTCGAGCAGTTCTGCCACTCAGACATTCTGTAACGACTCTTCGCTGCGGTCTATTTCGCCGACGAGTTTATCGAGAAATTGCAGTTCGCGCACCGCTGATCCCGCAGCTTCCGACTTTGTGCAAGGTAAAATGGCCAGCAGCCCTTTGAGACGCTGCACCACCCTGGTCACTGCCTTATCCACTTCCTGACGCAAAGCCTCCATGCCAGGCAAGTCCCTTGCCGCCATAATATCTTCCAGGCGTTCACGATAGAGCATTTGCGTCATCAGCAGCCCAGGATCGGCCACTTTCACCTGCTCGCCCAGCGCATCCACACCCTGACACTGCAACAGATAATTCGCGCGCTTGAGTGGGTCCCGCAATATGGCCAAAGCCTCGTTGAGGCGAGTGCTCCATTCCAGGGAATAACGTCTTGCCGTCGGTTCCGCATGGGCGAAGCGATCTGGATGCAGGCCTTTTTGCAACGCAAACACCTGCGTACGCAGTGTCTGCACATCCAGATCATACTTTTCTGGCAGGCCTGCCACCGCGAAAAGCGACAGATCAGCACGAAAGGGCTGCACGGCCCCGCAGGAAGCACAAAGTGCGGAGGGAGCGACCAGCTCCGCCCCGCACTGAAAGCAGGAATCCGCCATCAGGTCGTAAAGCTCTCGCCACAGCCACAGGCATCTTTCACGTTGGGATTATTAAAACGGAATCCCTCGTTCAGGCCTTCGCGGGTAAAATCCAGTTCGGTGCCATCCAGATAAATGAGGCTTTTGGGATCCACAAAAAGACTCACATCATCATGGGGAAACACCAGATCTTCCGGATTGGGGACGTCCACAAACTCCATGACATAGGACAAGCCGGAGCAGCCACTGGTTTTAACACCGATGCGAATACCCAAACCCTTGCCACGCTTAGCAATACTCTTGCGCACCTGCTGCGTCGCACTTTCCGATAAGGTCAGAGCCATGACGGTATCCTAGTGTGCCGCTTGGGCACTGGCCATTTCCGCAGGTGCGGCCACTTGCGCGCCGCCCTGCTTGTTGCGGTAATCCTCGACCGCCGCTTTGATGGCGTCTTCGGCCAGCACGGAGCAGTGAATCTTGACTGGAGGCAGTTCCAGCTCTTCGGCGATATGGCTGTTCCTGATGGTCATGGCTTCGTCGAGGGTTTTGCCCTTGACCCACTCCGTCACCAGTGAGCTGGACGCAATGGCCGAGCCGCAACCGTAGGTTTTAAACTTGGCATCTTCAATAATGCCCTGCCCGTTCACCTTGATCTGCAAACGCATCACATCGCCGCAGGCCGGTGCACCCACCATGCCAGTACCGACACCGCTGTCGTCCTTGTCCATCGCCCCTACGTTGCGGGGATTTTCATAATGATCAATCACTTTTTCACTGTATGCCATGACTATTCTCCTTTTGTAAGAGCCTCAATGCGCAGCCCACTGAATACTGTTGAGATCAATACCTTCCTGATGCATCTCCCAGAGGGGAGATAACTCCCGCAACTTGTCCACTTTCGCGGCGATGAGTCCAATGGTAGCGTCGATTTCCTCTTCCGTCGTGTAACGACCGATGCCGAAGCGAATGGAGCTGTGCGCCAATTCATCGGACTTACCCAATGCACGGAGCACATAAGAGGGCTCCAGACTGGCCGAGGTACAGGCCGAGCCGCTGGATACGGCAATTTCCTTCAATGCCATAATCAGCGACTCGCCTTCCACAAAGGCAAAACTGATATTCAGGTTGTGCGGCACCCGATGTTCCATATTGCCATTAATATAAGTTTCTTCCACCCGTTCCTGAATACCCTTGAGCAAACGGTCGCGCAACTGGCGGATACGCTTGGCATCACTCTCCATCGACTGTACGGCCAGTTCGGCTGCCGCACCCATGCCGACAATCTGGTGGGTAGGCAAAGTCCCGGAACGCATGCCGCGCTCGTGGCCGCCACCGTGCACCTGGGCCTCGACCCGCACCCGGGGCTTACGCCGCACATAGAGGGCACCGATGCCCTTGGGACCATAAATCTTATGCCCCGACAGGCTCATCATGTCTGCCTGGATGGCTTCCACATCGACCGGAATCTTGCCCAGGGCCTGCACTGCGTCCACATGGAACAAGACCTTGTGCGCGCGCAGCATCTTGCCGATGGCTTCCATGGGCTGGATGACGCCGATTTCGTTGTTCACATACAGCACGGAAGCAATGATGGTATCCGGACGAATCGCCGCCGCAAAAGCCTGCAGGTCGACCAGACCGTCTTCCTGCACTTCCAGATAAGTGATTTCAAAGCCTTCACGCTCCAACTGGCGGCAGGTGTCCAGAGTCGCCTTGTGCTCCGTGCGCAAGGTGATGAGATGCTTGCCTTTGCCGGAATAGAAATGCGCCGCCCCCTTGAGGGCCAGATTGGTTGCCTCCGTCGCGCCTGAAGTCCAGACAATCTCACGGGGATCGGCATGAATAGCATCGGCCACCTGCTGGCGCGCCTTTTCCACCGCTTTTTCCGCCGTCCAGCCGTAGGGATGGGAACGGCTAGCCGCATTACCGAAATCATGGGTCAGAAAAGGCAGCATCTGTTCCAGAACCAGCGGATCCACCGGCGTCGTCGCCTGATAATCCAGATAAATGGGACGATCCGGATTGATCAGCAAGGACTGTTTGCTGTTCAGTTCAATGATCTTGGGTTGATTCATTTCTTGCACCTCACGGTCTCAAGCGGTTTTATGCGTCGAACACACAGATGTTTTGTCCATCATTCGGATCGGTACAACCTGTGCCGATTCCTTACTTAATTGCTGCTCCACCAGTTGTCCGAGGGTGATCCCCCCGAGAAATTGAGCAATACGATCTCCCAACTCTTCCCACAGGTCATGGGTAAGACACTGCAGCCCATCCCCTTTGCAACACTGCTGCGGGTCACCACCACATTGGGTCGTGCTGATCGACTCATTGACCGCCTCGACAATATGCGTCAGCGGGATCGCCGAATCCGGCATGGCCAAGCGATAACCACCGCCCGGCCCGCGTACACTTTCCACTAGGCCATAACGACGCAAGCGTCCAAAGAGCTGCTCCAGATAGGCCACAGAAATCTGCTGACGCTGCGCGATATCGGCTACCGTCACCACGCTACCACGCTGATTGAGCGCCAGATCCAGCATGGCGGTCACTGCGTAACGCCCTTTCGTCGTCAGTTTCATATTCGGTGCTCCTCTGCACGACATCCTACTATCTATACTAAATTAGTCAAGTATTCCCTGCCCGCGTTTCTTTCTTTTCTGGAATATCATCCTCCAGCCTGCAGACGATTTCCTCCACAGGCATCATGATCTCTTGCGGTTGCAAGCGCTGCACACCCTCCCGCAGTTGCGCAATCTCCGCATCCTGGCGATGCATGTGTTCCAGCATACACTCCACGGCCCGCGCCACCGGATCCGGCATTTGCCCGGTCAAGCCGTAGGCTTCGAAGTTATCCGTATGCTCACCCTTACTAACGACCCGCCCCGGGATACCCACCACCGTAGCCCCCTCTGGCACCGATTTGACGACCACCGCGTTCGAGCCAATCCGCGCATTATCCCCGACCGTAATAGGCCCCAGCACCTTAGCACCGGCACCGACAATGACACCACGCCCCAAGGTCGGATGGCGCTTGCCCGGCTGCCAGGAGGTGCCCCCCAGGGTCACGCCGTGATAGAGGGTGCAATCGTCACCGATTTCCGCCGTTTCACCGATAACGACCCCCATACCATGATCAATAAAGAAGCGTTCACCGATCTGCGCCCCCGGATGAATCTCGATGCCAGTCCAGAATCGGGAAAAAGCCGCCAGACTGCGGGCCAGAAGACGCCAGCGGTGGCGCCAGAGGCCATGGGCAACCCGATGCAGGAACAGGGCATGGACGCCGGGATAGGTAAGCAACACTTCCAGACGGGTTCGCGCCGCCGGATCGCGCGCAAAAACTGCGTCGAGATCACCCCGCCAGTGTCCACCCATCATTACCCCTCCCACTTTAACCCGAGCCACCACCCAGTCCCGCATTAAAGACTATCCTGATCCTTTCTGTCTACTTTAGCAGCCCAGCGCTCGATTTCAGTGAGGATGCCGCGCAGAATATTTACCTCGTTCCGGCTGGGTCGGGCACGATCAAAAAGACGACGCAGGCGACGCATCATGCGGGTTGCACGCAACTCCTGAAGAAAACCGCTGCGGCGCAGCACATGCTGCAGGTGTCCGTAAAAGCCTTCCATATCCTCGACAGGGGCGGGCTGTTCCGCCGGCGGCGCTGCCGGTTGTGGCAGGGCCATCAGCGCCGCAATATGGAGCTCATAGGCCAACAC
>JAAOMR010000177.1 GCA_018853935.1 Acidithiobacillus ferrivorans | reverse complement strand
AAATGGGCATCAGCTGGGATAAAGCCAAGGCCGGCTTCCAGGAATATCTCAAACAGGTGGAACAGGGTAATGTGGAATACCTCTACAACCCCGAACTCGCCACCAATCAAAATATTAATATGAAAGCGGGCGCTTAAGGAGGAAGTTCAGTGAGTGCACAAGATACAGTTTTAGTCGTAGGTGCTGGTCCAGCAGGTTTGTCGGCGGCAGCCACCATCGCATCGATGGGTAAAAAGGCGGTCATCGTCGAAAGAGAAGATATTCTTGGCGGTGCTCCCATCATCTCGGGCTACGCCAAGCTGGTACCATCGGGCGAGTGGGCTAAAGATGCCATCGGCCGTATGGTCAGCCGTGTGGAAGGCGATGGGAACGTCAGCATCCACAAGTCTGCTAAGGTCACGCAGGTGGCGGGCGAAGCCGGTAACTTCACAGCTACCCTGAGCAACGGTGATAAGGTCGAAGCCGGCGCGATCATTCTCGGCACCGGGTTCACCCATTTCGACTCCATCAACAAGCCGGAATGGGGCTTCGGCACTTACGAAGATGTGCTTACCACTACCCAGATGGAGCAGATGGTGACTGCAGGTCAGATTCGTTGTCCTTCCGATGGCCGGGTTCCAGAGCGCGTGGCTATTCTGCTTTGCGTCGGTTCGCGCGACCGTCAGATTGGTCGTGAATGGTGCTCCAAGATCTGCTGCACGGTTTCCACCAATCTTGCCATGGAGATCAAGGAAATCTCTCCGAGTACTGATGTGTTCATTTATTACATGGATATCCGTACCTTCGGGCTTTACGAGGACAAGTTCTACTGGAAGAGCCAGGAAGAGTATAAGACTAAGTTCGTCAAGGCGCGTATTGCCGAGGTCACCATGTCTCCCGATGGCCGTTTGCTGGTCAAGGGTGAAGATACTTTGGTCAAACGTCCGATCGTCATTCCGATGGATCTTGTCGTGCATGCCATCGGTATGGATCCTAACACCTTAAATCCAGAAATCGCCAAGACTTTTGGTATTGGTCTGGAAAAGCATGGATTTATCGATCGTGCGGAACAGTACACGAACAGCCAGGGCACGACGCGCAAGGGTATCTACGTGTGTGGCGCGGCGACCGGTCCAGAAGACATTGATACATCTATCGCGCAAGGCCAGTCTGCCGGTGCGCGGGCGGTGGCGGATCTCTACGGACAGCAGAAAATTGCCAGCTGACATCTACGACAACGGGAACGCAGAGCATATCGTTCCTGCCTCGCTGCCGATCGATCTCGATAAGGGGCTGCTCAACAGATCCTTTTATGAGCTTGAAGCGGCATTTGAGGGGCAGCAGGGCCTTGCTGATCTGGTGAGTAGTCTGACAGAAAAGACGGCGAATTTTCGTCGTCTTCTTCGGGAAGACCAGCAGCCGCTGACCGATGAGCGAATGGCGCATCTCGTTGAACAGATGTTCACCGCGAGACGCAAAATCTGGCCGGTCATAGAGGAGCAGGGCGCTGCACGGGTGGGTGAAGTAATGCGCGATTTGCTGGATGGTCACGGCGATCTGGCACAACGCATGATGCGTTTTGAAGAGGCTTTACCTGCTACAGGAAAGGCGAAACGCGTTATCAGGGATATGGGGGCCGAAGTTTTACACTTCAGCGATCCCGAGCGGTATCCGCTGATGACGCGCTGGGTCTGGGATCAAAGTACGAGCTCGGGCGCAGTGCGGGAATTCATCCGTGGCGGCGACTACCTGACTGATTTCCCTTTCGGTGAAAGTCCGGAAATGTTTGAGGGCTTGCGCCAGTGGATGCGGGAAGCACTGTTAGAATTAGGGGTGTATCGTGATGTACCTTATATGGTCGATATCATCCTGGCTCACCAGTATTCGCAATACGTGCGCGCTATGGCAGAAGGCTTTTTGCGTTCCGATTTTGGCGGCCAAACAGATTTTACGGAACAGATCCGTAAGTTGCTGGGCGTAGAGGTACACCGGCGAATGGGTGGTTCTCGTATCAAAAGAGACGACATTCATTAATGAATTAGGGTATAGGAGCAGCTATGGCTATTCATGAGAAAACACTGATCGATCCCGATCGGATTTTGCAGCACGATCACCTGGTGGTGGATGGGGTGGATGTTTCCGGTTCCTGGAACACCATGATTACCCCGCGCACGCTGACGGACTATGAAGAGCATTTTGAAGAGATCATCCAGAGTTACAGCGGCGGTGAGAACGTGCATCGCTGCTGGCAGTGCGGTTCGTGCACCAATTCCTGCACCATGTATGCGCAGAATGTGGATTTTAATCCGCGTTACTGGATTTATCTGATTCGTCTGGGGCTGAAAGCCGAGTTGATAAAAGATAAAGATATCATCTGGCAGTGTGTTTCCTGCAATAAATGCACCAATATCTGCCCTAAGGATGTCCGTCCTGAAGGGGTTATGAAAGCGACGGCGCATTGGCTGGAAGATAACGGCTTGACGCCGAAGACGCTGTCGACG
This sequence comes from Acidithiobacillus ferrivorans, assembly GCA_018853935.1. Lineage (GTDB taxonomy): Bacteria > Pseudomonadota > Gammaproteobacteria > Acidithiobacillales > Acidithiobacillaceae > Acidithiobacillus > Acidithiobacillus ferrivorans. The sequence goes on along the minus strand of JAAOMR010000177.1, from coordinate 7,176 downwards.
CATTTTGATGAGGAGTTTACCCATCAATGCATCGAATTCGGGCGTATCGAAGATACCGAGGTCATGGTGGGATTCTTCAAGCGCTCTGGCCAGCCCCTGGTACAGGCCTGGATCGTGGAATTTGGCAAGCGTCTGACTAAGCACATGCCATTAGGTCAGTTGGCCAAAATGGGAATGAATGTGATGTTCCGTCCGAAGACCAAATCCTGGGGTAAAACTGGTGAAGTCCTCGCTGAATATGTGAAGGCACAGAAGGAGGCCGCTCATCATGGCTAAGGTTGCATATTATCCCGGCTGTGCGCTGGAAGGTTCCGGCGGACCCTATGACAAATCCACCCGTGTTCTGGTGAAAGAGCTCGGTCTGGAGATGGAAAACCTCGAAGACTACAACTGCTGTGGCGCAATGGAGGTGAAGAATATTCATCCCATGTTGCAGACCTATATGTCGGCGCGGAATCTGGCCATTGCTAGTAAGCTGCAGGGCTGCGATACGGTGATGGCGCCTTGTAACGGCTGCTATCGTAATCTGAAGCAGACTGAATATGAGTGTGCTACTTCTGAAGAAACCATGAAGACGGTGCAGGAACTCGCCAACAAATCGGGTGACCCTGTTTATGAAGGCGACGTGCGCAGCTTGCACGCGTTGGAATGGTTCATGGAGGAAGTGGGCACCGACGGTATCAAGAGCAAGGTCAAGAAGAGCTTGAATGGGCTGAAAATTGCCAACTACTACGGTTGCATGTACACCCGTCCCCGGCAGATTTTTCCGGAGAAGGACCAGGGTCCTGACTCTGAGTCTTCTTATGCACCACATTTTATGGATGATTTGTTGTCCGCTGCCGGTGCTGTCAATGTCGATTTTCCTCTCAAAACTGCATGCTGTGGTGGTGCGCACACGCTGTCGGATTCGGATACCTCCACCCAGTTGGTGTTGAATATCCTCCAGGCGGCGGAAGATGCCGGTGCGGAAGTGATCGCCACCGAATGTCCTACCTGCCACTCTGGCCTGGAAATGCATCAGGTCCGTGCTGAAATAGAGTTCGGCATCAAATCGAACGTCAAGGTGATTTACTTCACCCAGCTGCTCGGTTTGGCCATGGGTCTGTCTGCGCGCAAAGTCGGTATCCCCGACAATGTCAGCGACTCGATGGATCTCCTCGCTGCCAAAGGTATTATCTAATGGTGTAGAAAGGCGCCCCTTTGTGGGGCGCTTTTTTTTACCTGCCGCTGACCTCAGGGGAAGGCTATGGAATGTAACGGTTGCGAGTTTCGCGCCGAATTATATTACGATCGGGAATGTCAGATCTGGGTGCGACGCGAAGGTGATGGCACACTTACCGTGGGTATGACCGATATATCTCAGTCGATTGCGGGAAAGATTTTGCATGTCCGGGTACGCCGACCTGGGACACGTCGTCCGGTGGGTAAGCCGGTCGCTACCATTGAGAGTGGGAAATGGGCGGGTCCGGTGCCTAATGTCTTTGATTGTGTTATTGATTTGGCTAACGAGGATGTATTGGAAGATCCTAATCTTCTCAATATTGAACCCTACGAAGCATGGATCGCACGGGTACGGCCGGTGGCTTCGGTAGACGCTGCGCTCGAAAGGCTGTCTACTGGAGATGCTGCCTTTGAGTTGTACCGGCAGCGTTGTCTGCGGGATGATATTCATTGTGAACGAGGAATGCGATGAGCGATCACTACCTGGAGGATCAGGGCGAAAAGTCGGTAGTCATCGTGATGACCAGCGGGCCAAGCACGGCACATCGCTGTGCGACACCTTTTTATCTGGGTGCCCTGTTGTCTTCCATGGATGCCGAGGTTAAGATTTTTTGCACGATGGAAGCGGTCAGGCTGATGCAGACAGGGGTTGCGGAAAATCTCTCGGCGATGGCTGGCGGTAAGCGCATTATCGACTTTATTCGTGACGCGAAAAATGCCGGGGTAGAGATTCACGTCTGTCGCCCGGCACTTCCAGGCTATGAGATCGAGGCCGATAACCTGATTGAGGAAGTGGATGCGGTGGCGTCTGCCGGTGATCTCGCCGACTTGATTTTGTCCGTGGACCGATTGCTGTTTTTTTAATAATGTTGCCTGGCAGCAGGCTCTGTTTACCTAAAATGTAACCCCGAAGGAGAAAATGATGGGAACTGTACGTGGCTGTGAAATCCCCGAAGATCTGCTGTACAACGTGGATACCAACGTGTGGCTGCGCAAGGAAGATGATGGCAGTGTGACTATCGGCATGACCTCCTATGCTTGTGCGTTGGCTGGACAGATCGTCTCTTATACGCCCAAGGGTGCCGGTAAGGATATCAAGAAGGATAAGTCGGCAGCGACCGTTGAGTCTGGCAAGTGGGTAGGCCCGTTGAAGAGTCCCGTCAGTGGCACGGTCTTATCAAGCAATGAGGACGTTGCGAAAGATCCCGGCCTTATCAATAAAGATCCCTATGGCAGTGGTTGGATCGCTAAGCTGAGCCCGACGGACTTTGCAGGTGATTCCGGTGAGCTGAAGACTGGTGCCGATGTCTTGGTGGCCTTTGAGGAAAAGATGACGACGGATGGTTTTGGCGGCTGCTGATCAGCAAAACCCGTCATGATTCAAGAAGACGGCCGCACATGCGGCCGTCTAGCTTTCTCTTTGTGTAAAGGATGGAACTTCATATGAACCCATGGTTAAACGCGGTTTCTCAAGTAGAGGCTTTGGAGGATTTGGTCCTCAATGCGGATTTAGTGGACTCTATGCGCGAACGGTGGTCCGGTCTGTCCGGTAGCCAGGTGGGTCGTATCAATTTCTATACGCCGTCTTTCAAGCATCATGAAACGTCGGAGGTCTCCGCCTGCGGGAAGAATGCCTTCCCGGCCATTTCCATCACCGGTGGGGACTGCAAGTTACAGTGCGATCACTGTAAGGCGAAGATACTGGAGCCGATGATTGCGGTGCGGACGCCAGAAGAACTGGATCGGCTGGTGGACCAGATTGTCCTGGATGGGGGCCGTGGGGTGCTTCTTTCAGGAGGTTCGGACCATCAGAACGTGGTCCATTATGAACCCTATTTCCCGACGGTGCGCAAAATTAAGGATCGCTACCCGAATTTACAGATTGCCATGCATACGGGTATTGCGACTCCGGAGTTTGCCCGCGGGATGGAGGATGCGGGCGTCGATGTGGCCATGATGGATGTAATCGGTGCGCAGGATACCATCAACCAGGTCTACCATTTGCGCCGTTCGGTGGATGATTTTGAGGCCGCGCTGGAAGCCTTGGTGGCCACCAGGATGAAAGTGGTGCCGCATATTGTCATCGGGTTGCATTACGGGGAGCTTCTTGGTGAGTGGAACGCTCTCGAAATTATCCGGCGGCATCTGCCCAGTGCGTTGGTGCTGGTGGTAATCATGCCGCAGTATGCTTCTTCGAGTCGGCCTTTCGCGACGCCAGCGACGGAAGAAATCGGTAAATTCTTTATGGATGCGCGTGCTGCTCTGCCGGAAACCCCGGTATTGCTGGGCTGCGCGCGTCCGTCTGGCGTGCATCGTTCCATCACCGACACCTATGCGGTCATGGCGGGACTGAACGGCGTGGCCTTTCCCTCTGATGGCATGCTGGCGCTCGCCAAACATCTGGACCGGGATGTTTTTGTGACACCTTCTTGTTGTTCCATGATCGTGGGTGAAGAAGTCCTGGCACTCGGTGATGAGACGACCACCATACCCTTGGATTATGTTCCTGTCGCGCCGAAGCGTCGTACACAACTGCGGGATATCCCGATTGTGTTTACGGCCTGAGACGATAGTGCTTTCTCTGGGCTCCATGTTTTCCCGGTGGCTTGCATTATGACGGCACACGCCTCTGATGACTGGCTTGTGGTTGATACCGGACTGCGCGCTGCCGACGAAAATATGGCTTTAGACAAAGCGTTGCTCCTGGCGATGTTGGAAAATCGGACTCCCAACATTTTTCGTTTCCTGCGCTTTGAGGAATCCGCGCTAGTCGGTTATCACCAGTCACCAGAGCAGGAACTCAACCTGGAGTTTTGCCGTGCACAAGGGATCGCCGTGCAGCGTCGTCTCACCGGCGGTGGCGCACTAATTTTTGATCCCACCCAGATAGGCTGGGAGTTGGTGTGTCGGCGGGACGCACTGCCCCAGGGTGATATGGCGTCACTGTCACGGAAGATCTGTGAAGCGGCAGCGGCCGGCTTGTCACTTTTGGGGGTGCGCGCGCAGTTTCGTCCGCGCAATGACATTGAAGTGGAAGGGCGAAAGATTTCCGGCACCGGAGGGATTATGGATGGAGACGTGTTGCTGTTTCAGGGCACGGTGCTCGTCGATCTGGATATCCCGCGCATGCTGCGCGTACTGCGCGTGCCATTGGAGAAACTGGACGCCCATGCAGTTTCTTCGGTGGCGGAACGGGTGACGAGCTTAAAAGCCTTGCTGGGTAAAGCGCCGGAGTTGATGGTGGTGCAGAAAGCCTTGCTGGATGGTTTCCGTGCGCAGTTGGGGCTGTCTTTTGTCCAGGGCGACTTGCCAGATGCGGTTGCCGCATTGCTGCCGGAAGCATTGGCGAAGGTGCGTGACGCGGAGTGGCTCGGCATCAACCACCGCGCGCGTGACGATATGCCGTTGCGTAAAGCGACGTTACGCGCCCCCGGTGGCACACTGCAAGCGGAAATGCTCTGGGATAACTATGGGAACCGGGTGCGGCAAGTCCACTTTAGCGGTGACTATTTTATCCAGCCGCAGCGCGCTATCGTCGACCTTGAGGCAGCGCTGCGTAATGTCCATCTGAATGACGTGGATGGCATCATTGCGGGATTATTCGAGGAACAGGCCGTCGATGGCTTCGGCTTACAGCCGGAGCATTTCGCGACGGTATTGCGGATGGCGGCAAAAGACGCGTGAGCCCTTTAGCCACAGATGTACTGGTGATTGGTGCCGGTCCGGCTGGCGCGGCGGCAGCGCGTGCCGCTGCGGGCCGCGGCCTTACGGTGATTTGCGTTGATCGCCGTGCGGAGATCGGTGTCCCGGTGCAATGCGCCGAATTTGTCCCCATGCCGCTCTTGCGTACCGTGCATGAAACGGATTCGCGGGTGCAGGACGTAGAAGGAATGCTGACGGTGCTGCCATCCGGGCTACAGCATCACAGCGTCTTCCCCGGCATGATGATTGACCGGGCACGTTTTGATCAGGGGCTGGCGGAATTGGCGCAGGCGGCGGGCGCGCAGGTGAAAATCCGTTGTCAATTCCTCACTTGGGATGGCGAAGTGGCCCGCCTGCGGCGCGGCACGGATGAAGCGTTCACCGTGCGTCCCCGCTTGCTGATCGGTGCCGATGGGCCGCACAGCCTGGTGGCGAAGGCTGTAGGCTTGCCGCATCAACAGGTGGTTTATACGCGTCAATACACGGTGCCGTTGCTGCGTCCCTATGCGGATACGGATATTTTCCTTTCGGATGCTTTTCCGGGAGGCTATGGCTGGTTGTTCCCGCGCGGGCCGGTGGCCAATCTCGGACTGGGTGCGGATCGGCGTTTTGAGGACAATCTTAAGTTGCCGCTGGAACAGTTGCATCAGCAGATGGTAGAGCGTGGTATCGTCGGTGAATCAGTCCTTGGGCGTACCGGCGGCGCGATCCCCGTGGGCGGCATTCGGCGCATGGTGCATGGCAACGTGGTACTTGCCGGAGATGCAGCCGGGCTTACCCATCCCATTACTGGGGCGGGCATCCCCGCGGCGGTGATCAGTGGTGCGGGCGCAGGATTGGCGGCCGCTGATTACCTGGCGGGTGATGAGGACGCATTAGAGAGTTACGCAGAAGATATGCAAGATCAGTTTGGTCCGGCCCTCGCGCGGGCTGTCCAGCGGAGAAAATCTTTGGAGGCCGTCTGGCGACAGCCTGCGGTCCAGGAAGACAGGGTGATGCGATCCGGTTGGATCGCCTTTGATGAATACTTTGCCGCTTAAGGCGGAATGACAGGAGGAACTTCCATGAGTGCGGTAGCGCAAGAAAATTCCCAGACCTTGAACTTTTATCGCCCGGATTATTTCGTCAAAACGCCGACGATGCGGTCGCCTGAATATGTGCAGTTAAGCACCGCAGCGGCGATTACGCTGGGTCTGGTGCCCGGGGTGATGCACCGGACCTCCTGTACCAATTGCCTGAACCTGTTGATGACCTATCCGGAAGGTTGTCGTGCCAACTGTACCTATTGTGGTCTGGCCCGGCACCGCGAAGAGAGCCGTGATTACGCCGACCGCAACTTCATCCGGGTGGACTGGCCGACGGTGCGCGTGGATGAAATGCTCGAACGTGTCGCCAAGAACGGCGACAAGGGTCAGTTCCAGCGTATGTGCATCAGTATGATCACCCATCCCGATTCTGATCATGATACACAAGTCATGCTGAAGCGCTGGATGGAAGTGGCGCCCCACATCCCCGCATCCATCCTTTCTAATCCAACCACCATGGAGAAGCAGGATCTTGTCGACCTCAAGGCGATGGGTGCCGATATCTTTACCGTCGCACTGGACGCCGTGACGCCGGAAATCTTTGAGCGTACCCGTGGCAAGACGGTGCAGAGCCCTCATTCCTGGGATAAGTACTGGCAGGCCATCGAATGGGCGGCTGAGATTTATGGACCCGAGAAATTCGGCGCGCACCTGATCTGCGGCATGGGTGAGACGGAGCAGGAAATCCTCGCCGTCTGCCAGAAGATGAAAGATATGGGCGGTCACAATCATATGTTCGCCTTCTTCCCCGAGAAGGGTTCCATGATGGAAGATTGGGATGCTGTGCCCCAGGATCATTGGCGCCGGGTGCAGTTGGGCCGCTTCCTGATTGACTATGCCGGTGGCCGTTACGAAGATATGGGTTTTGACGCCTATGGCCGGGTCGCAGACTTCGGGTACCCGCAGGCCGAATTGGAAGACATCATCAACTCCGGCAAACCCTTTCAAACCTCCGGCTGCCCAGGAAAGGACGATGAAGAAGTCAGCGCCTGTAACCGGCCTTATGGGGATTCGTCGCCTTCGGACATCCGCTCCTTTCCTTTCGCGCTGAACAAGGAAGATGTGGAGGTCGTGCGGCGCCAGATGCGCTTGCAGGATTTACAGTTTTTGGGTTAGCACCAAGGTCTCGCCCCGAATCGGGGCGTATTATGTAGTGCGCATAGAGGGG
>JAAOMR010000176.1 GCA_018853935.1 Acidithiobacillus ferrivorans | reverse complement strand
GCCACGCAGTATAGCTAGCCTCCTGATCTGAGGTCTCAAACTCGGAGATGATAGAAGGTAAAACGGCATTCATTCTGGGTGCTCCTCTGATTACCGATCATTAGTGCGGGTTTAAGCCCCCACTTGGCCAATCATGCGGCCCTTAAAACATATACTAGACGGTTTCTGGGTTTGCAGGAACCCGTCCACAAATTCTGTGCGCCACACTGTGGATGGAACCAGCAACCCACGGGAAAATCCCCGGCCACCAAAAGCGTCCAGATCCTCTGGAAGATCAGGCCGAGCTGTTAACGACAATAAAGTGTCACCCCGATTCGTAGGCAATCCATTGATTCTGTGTCACCGCTTTGGTGGCCAGGCGGGGCAAGTATCATCCTGAGTTGGGTGCGTTTAAACAAACGACAGAAAAGTTTCATAGGATTTTGGCCGTCGACTGGTACGGGATTGCGTCATACAGCACCGTCACCTTACCATGGTCGAAAAATTCGATAAAAATGGTGATCTCTGGCTTATTTTGTAAGAGAACAGATACTAATATCAGGCGTTTTCATCGAACCTTCATTATTGGATAAACGGGCTCCTCGTCGTTTCAAGTGGGTAGCCTGAGATCCAGCTTACCCAGGATCAGGTAGGCCATGTTGATAAAATTCTTGTGGGTGCGGTAACCCCGGGCTTTCGCCTTGGCGGATTGGATGAGGCTGTTGAAGCCTTCGAGAATCCCGTTGGTGATCTGGCTCTCGAATCAGCGGAGCACGCCGTCCCAGTGATTCATGATGGTGTAGGCCACCTTGACGATAGGGGGTAAACCGCTGTCCTTGGCGTTTTCCATCCAGGCCTTGAGCAGGGTGGCGCCCTGGTGGCGATTCTTGACCGTGAAGATGTCCTGAAAGGTCAGCCGAAACTGGTAGGCCTGCGCCGTTTTGAGGTTCTGGTCTTTGAGTAATTCCTGCAGCTTTTCTTTCTGCTTCACCTTGAGGTTGCCATCGTTCTTGAGCCAGAGCCAGCGGGTCTTTTTGAGGTCGGGCTGGGTGAGGACTTCCCCCTTGCGCACGGCATCCACGGCCTCGTTGACGAGCTTCATGAGGTGGAAACGATCGAAGGTGATCTCAGCATTGGGCAAGTGCTCGGCAGCCCCTTTCTGGAAGGCCGGCGAGAGGTCCATGCTCACATCGGTGATCGCTTCCGCGCTACCACCATGGGCCTGTAGATCTTCGGAGAATTTCTCAAAGGTCTTGGCATCCTTGCCGGGGGTGGCAAACAACAGTCGCCGGGCATTCAGATCCACGAAGAGCGTGATGTAGTCATGGCCGCGCCGACTGCTGGTTTCATCGATGCCGACGGCATGGACATTGGCCATATCCACCGCGGCACGAGCTTCGGGCACATAATGGTCAATTACTCGCCACAGGAGCGTGTCGCTCTCGCCGATCATGCGGGCTGCCGTCAATACCGGCATCTCCCGCACCAGGGTCATGATCAGCGCTTCGAAGAGCAGGGTGAAATGCGAGCCTTCCCGTGCCCAGGGAACAGGTATCTGATGCACCCCATGCTCCAGGCACTTCACACGGGGTACGCGGGCGTGGAGATAGGCTTCATGCTGAAAGAAATCCATGTGCCGCCAAGTATGTTCACGGGTGTCATGTACCGGACACTCCTCACCACAGACGGGGCAAGCAAAGCGACTGCCCTTGGGAAAGTTGATGTGCAGATCCAGGCGTTTCTTCTCCACCGTGAAAGTCACATGCTCCACCAACCACGGCGGAACCAATCCTAACGCGAGAGAAAACAGTTCTTCCGGGACCATCATCTAACTCCTATTCGGGGCGTATCCGCTCCACAGCATTCTACCCCCTACCCACTCAATCTGACGAAGAGCCGATAAACGTTCGTTTTTAGTGTAAGCCTGCGTGGCTCCAAACTATGCGGTCATCACCTCCCAAAAAACAGCCCTCTAGACAGCATCAAATTTGGGAGATTGAAAATTGGTCCAACCTCATACCGGATAAGGCTTTCCAGAAAATCCTATGAAACTTTTCTGTCGTTTGTTTAAACGCACCCGCTTGTCGCTGATGGGACCCATAAAATTTCCTCTTGATGAGGTGCCCTGGAAATCTGACCTGTTGCTCAGAACGGCTCCGGATCATCCATGGTGTAGCATCCACCAAAATCATAGGCATCGAAAACCTCTTCAGCTACCGCATAGGGCGGCCCATTGAACCACGATGGATCCTCATAAACAGGCCTGCCGTCCTCGTGTGCTATATGGATGGCGGCGATGGTTCTGGTGCCAATATCCGTGCACCGCCAGGTGCCGGTCGCAGTTTTGAAGGATTCCCCTATTTTGAATTGCGCGTATTCCAATTTTTCTCCTGGGGCAATAGCTCTAACCGCAATAAGAAATTAGAGCAGTCGTGTTTCGTGTAGCCCCATTCTTCTCCATTTTTTCCAGTCACTCCAGGGGATGCTCTGATGCCATTTGCGATGGGCCAACCTGCGGAGGCCTTGATGTTTGAGCCATACCTGCCGTCTTAAGGTACAACCCCGGCATCCTGTTTCGACATAACGGCTAGGTGCACACAACCTGGAGCAGACACCAGGAGCATGGTCCCAGCAATAACCCCAATAGCGATGCGCCTTAAAGCGCGTTTGAATGTGAATAAAAGCGAATGAACCATTGCGCGGTTCGCATTTTCTGTGTTTTCTCACGACCTGTCCCCCTGCGCGAGGCGATGCATTTCCCACCTTATCCAAAACAGATAGCAGATCGGCAGAGGTCGCGTTACCGGCCCGCCGTTTGTCACCCGTTCTTAACCGATCCAAGATGGGTTAACGAGCGTGGGCGGCCACCTTTCTTGCCATTCTCACGAGATGCGGCAGCCTTTGCAAGCGTTCTCAAGCTACCGTTATAAGAAGCGGTTACCGTTTTTGCAACCTCCAGCAGAGGTTGGCTCATGGCCATAAGCCCGGCGATAGAAACGTGCAAGTCTCGATCATTGAGGCACAACGCACTGCCGGCAAAACATAAACTCAGTTGCTGGAGTTCCCCCCCTGTGAGCGTTGCCAGCTCAGAATAGTTCTCTACTGGCAGAATGATCGCTGTCTGGTCACCAAAGGTGATCATCAGCGCACGCGTATCCGGCAGGTAGCGCAAGGATTGGGCATGAATACTCCCCCTATGGCGACTTCGCCCTAGAGCCACAGCCCGTTGCAGCACTTCGGGCGTCACCACTTCGTCAAAACCATTTTTTGCTTGAATCGTCATAATTGGATCTCCAAGGGCAAGGAGTCGCCTGCCAAATGCAAAACTGTCATATCCCGCACGCCATCAAAACGACCGGATACAATCTGAACTGTACCGGGGCGCGCGCCTTTTGGGGTTACCACCGCCTGAGCAGCGGCATCCCAAAGTAAATTATCCAGGCAGAGGGTTTGGCGACTCTGCCACCAGAGTTTCCGAGCGCGGTGCAGGTTCTCCGCCCTCCTTATCGCTTGCCGAATTTCTTCCAGCAGTCCTGCGGAAGGTGATTCCTGGATAGGCATCACATCCCACAGACGTACCCCGTTGTGCCAGAAGCTGAACTCAAAGCGTGCATTCCAATCATCTGTTCCAACATGCACGTGCGGTGGGCAGTGCTCGTTGCGCGTCAAAACTGCGATCAACAACCCGCGATGCGTGCAGACTTTCATATTCAAACTATAACCTGTCGGACGGGTTTTTCAACAGCTCGCCAAGAATATGGCCTCTCACAAACGAGGGTTTTTGAGAGGCCAAACCCGCCACGGGCGCCATGACCAACAATCAACAGGATAGGATTCTCGAAAATCAGTCTTGAAATAACTTTCTTGATTCATTACCGTCATTATGAATATCGAGAGAGTCAGGAGAAAAATATGCTGATCGGTTATGCCCGGGTATCCACCCAGGACCAACATCTGGACCTGCAAAGGGAGGCACTGACCAAAGCCGGCTGCGAGAAGATCATGGAGGACCAGATTAGTGGTGCCCGTGCAGAGCGACCGGGCCTTGCTCAGGCGCTGGGAGATCTCCGCGCAGGGGATACGCTGGTGGTCTGGAAGCTGGATCGTCTGGGACGCAGCGTGCGGAATCTGATCGACCTGGTCAGCAGCCTGCAAGCTCGGGACGTTCAGTT
>JAAOMR010000175.1 GCA_018853935.1 Acidithiobacillus ferrivorans | reverse complement strand
CCGACGAGAGCCAGAATAAACGCGAATCCCATGATTACCGAACCTACTATTGACGCCAGAGAAAGAACAACCAAACGCAATTCATTCCGCCAAAAAACACGCAGCCCAGATCTGAAATAAGCTATATTTCTGTTCATGCCGCCCTCCCCGTCCGCTTCAACAACTGCTCCACCAGCACCGGGAAATCCATGGCGTCATCAATGACAGTCACCCCATATTCCGGAGCCTCCAGACCGTGATAGCCCCGATCCAGCAGGACCGACAGGCTCACCGCACCCAGGGCTGCGTTGGTATTGGCTGGATGGTCATCCAGAAAGGCCACGGCGCCCAGCTTTTGAAGGACTATTTTCTTGGCCGCATATGGGGTAACGCCTTCATTACCAAGCGCCCCAACACAGACAATTCGCCCATGTGGGATCAAACCATGCAAAGACTCAGCCCTTGCTGATTGATGTATTGGGTCGATGCTGGTCACCGCCCAGACCATGCACCCTAGATCCTCAAGGGCATACACCAGGTCGGCGGCATGCGGATACAGAGGCAGGCGGTGCCATTCATCGGCGTGGTAGGCATGCCATACCGCGTCGTATTCCTTCCGCGTCAGGGCGTAGCGCACATGCAAGCTGTGATCGTTGCTAACTTGAGGTAGTAAGCGTCCAAGCAGGTGCTCAGCACATTGCCGCCAGTGGGCGTCGAAGTCCGTGACAATGCCGTCTACGTCAATGGCTACGGGTTTCCTACCACGTATGGACATGTACCGGCTCAAGTCACACTCTCCCAATGGAGCACGTCGATTTCGGCGCACTCGACCGGTAATGTTCCAGGCAAACTCAGCGGCCCGTTTATTTCCAACAGGCTATGGCGTCGGTGTTGTGACTGATTCATTTCAAGATACAGAGCATCCCGCCGAATGAGTAGATCGGTTCGCTTTTTCTCGACGGCGATCCGCTCTCGGTTCACCAGATGAATTTCCATGTTGACAAGTGCGATATCCCTTGTGATTTGCGTGTTCGCCATTGCAATCCGTCCTACGTTCCTGAGCCAGTCGCTTGAGTATGTCTATCATGGAAACCAAATTTGGGTTGATCACACACCTAACCGGGGCATTGTGGCCGGGGCGCGATCATCACCACCGGATGGGTTTCTGAGATGGAATGTGGGTTAACGTGTTTTCCGCTTCTGCCCTTTTCCAGGGTGAATGTTCGCTGCGATTTCCAAATCCGTTTTGACCTTGCGCACCGCCATCCAGTCTGGCAATCCTCGTGCGACCCATCGGTAAGCCTTAGCACGACTGGCGTCATCAACAATTGCACCTTCAATCAGTTCCGAAATTCCGGACTGTGCGCGCAAGACATCAAGGTGGAGACTGGAGAAGACGTCCCGTCCGCTACGCAGAGCGACATAATCCTTGAACTGTGCTTTTCCCCCCATGGTTTTGAGCCTTCCGACATCCTTGCGTGTCACTGTTTCGGTTGTCCCTTTGGGCAACTCCGGCAGGGATTTTTTACCAGCGGCAATAACTGGGGTGCCAGTGTCTCCGGTCCCCGGGTCACGTTGGAATTGTTTGCGAAAATCCGGGTGATTCGCAAACGCGGCCAGGAACAGGCGCTCCCATCGTTCGGAATATTCCGCGTTTAGCACGTTCAGGGCGTAGGCAGTGCCGTCGTCCGCCTCCATCTCGAAACACATACACCCGTCCTCGGCGTCCATCGCGTCGCCGGTAGTCGTCCATAACGTGACTTCGACGTGACCATTGGGTTTTAGGGGAAGCGTTGACTTAGAAATATCGATGGTGCCCATGCTCAATCCTCTGTAATTTGCCTGTCATCTGGGTTGGCTTCGCCAGGTTTTATGGTGGCAGCCATGGCCGACTGAGCGACTTCCGTTGCCGCATCCAGCAGCCGTTTGCGCCACTGCTTTTGCTCTGGTTTTTTGCCGGGGATATCCTCAAACACAGGGGCCTGTGGATCCCAATCGGAACCGGCGGTGACCTCGACGGTCGTATCCGGAATGCCGGAAAGCATGCGCTCCCATCTAGTTTGGGTTTTTGCAGCGATCAATGTGCGTGTGGCTTCTGGTACTTCATCCGGAAATGGTATGCTCCAGGTGATTCGCATTGGTGCCTCCTGGTGGTTATGTGTTTGGCGAAGCAGATCTGGTTGTGCCCGCTATAACGCTTCGTCTTCGGGTGAGCCAGCCTTTGCCGCCTCTTTAAAGTCCAGCACTAAGCCGGCTATACAGGCCGCGAGTAACGTGACGGCCAGCAAATTTGACGAGCCATGCTTGCCTAATTCACCGAGTGCAAAGATCAGTGCCAACATCCACAAACCTAAGCGGTAGAAAATCATCGATTGATACCGCTGGTTGATTTCTTTTGCTGTCATCGCGTTCCTCCTTTCGTAGATTTCTTGTACCGTAACATTACTTTTCTCTGCGTCGAATAATTGACATGCGACTGGCTGCAGTCGGTGAATACATTGTATTCACTATCCGTTTTCTATCATGGCAGTCTCGCGGCCGTTACGTTGAGGCGTGACAAGCGACATTTGCTCCGCCGTCATTTCTCCCGGGTTACTCTTGCTGGGTTGAAGCAAAAACTCAAAAACGAGATCACGACTTGGAAGCTTCCTGGAATCGAAGTTCAGAGGTAACGATGACGCGTGAAAAAACGCATTGGAATAACAGGAGTCTTCGTCTCTGGTGTCTGTAATCCATAATTTTCCTGATATGGTTCGCATGTAACGCACAAAACCAAACCTCTTCTCGTTGTTCCAGTTGACCACCACGCCGCGCATTCTGGATCCAACTTCTCCCCATTCCTGGGTGCCTGCTTGATTCGAGATGGGCGCCACCAGTCCCGGCACCAGATATCCCTGGTGGAACACGTCGACTTCCTTCTGGAGATCTGCGGAGAAATTCTGGAACGCCAGGCATTCTACCTGGCAGCCCTTATTTTGAACGGCCCGCACGACCTGAAGAAAATCGCCGTCACCGGAGAGCAGCAGTACAGAGTCCAGTCGGTCGCTTTGCAGCATGAGATCTACCGCCAGATCAAGATCTGCATTGGCTTTTGAAACAGGTTGGCCTTTGTCGTTTGTGAACCATTTGACCGGTTTTTCGATTACTTTGCAGCCGATATCACGAAGCGCCCAGTGGTAACTGGAGACTTTTTCACGGTATTCCCGATCTGTCTTTCCGCGTTCGACGTCCATGGCCATGTAACTATTAAAACGAACTATGCTGCCGCCATCCCTTTCCGCAAAGCGGCGTAATGCGCCATAACGCATGGCATATCCGCCGTTGCGAGTAATATTTTCGGAGTCAATGTAGATACCGATCCGTTGTTTTGGCATGCGAATATTCCTTTAGTTGCATAATTATGGTCGCCAGGCGTCGAAACACCTCCGCGTACCTGGCGTTACTTGATATGCGAACTATGGAAACCGAAGTGCGCCCCCGCATGCACGGGGAATACTCTCCCCGCAAATTACGCTTGGGCAGCAAACGTTGTTGATGAAGTAACATGGCTAACGGAATGATTCAGCTTCTCCTTCTTTGGTTTGCGTGCTGACTTGGCATCCTGTGGAACCATGCCCATGACGAAATACCGCGAAGCGAAATCCAACTGCAGAAGAGATTCTGGCAGACCCGCCTGGCTCAGCGAATCAGCGCATATGATCTGCTCCATCGGAGTACCGTAGAGATCCTTACCTGAGCGCCAGTCATGCAAGTCTTGTTTTGTTCAAGTACCCTGCCCTAAAGGACAGGGATTGCCCCGGTCCACAGGCAAAAGGTGGTGCATCATGAGTAGCCCACCTTGAATATGGGATACCCCCGGTTTTCCTTCGTAATAGTCCTTGATGGCTTTGTATTTAATTCTGGCATTTGTAGTGGCCACATACTCACCAAAGGCGTTCACACTCAAGAATCCGTCAGATACGAGAACATCTCGCACTTGTTCAAACATCCACAACAAACTGTTCCCCGCATGGGTGTCCGCGTGCTCGGCGGTGCCACACTTCACGCAGGTAAATTTCTGATCCTTCCGGTTCTCTGGATCCACATGCCCGCACCGGCAGGCCTGACTCGAATAGGCGGACGGCAGATCGTGTATCCGCATCCCCAACTTGTGGGCCTGCTCCCGCATCCAGGTCCTTATCGTCCCGAAGCGCAATAACCGCAATAACTTGTGCATGCGTCGCGACAGTCCGCCGCCCAACGTGATCGAAAGGCTTTCCAGTATCACGTCGGTGACGCCCTGGGCGCGCAGTTGCAGCAGCACCTCCTGGATCTTGTCGCGCATAGTAGATTCACGATGCTTGACGATCCGTTTCAACTGAAGGCGATCTGCCGTGTCGAGATTCTGGTAGCCTTTCTTCTCCAGTCTGGCGAGATCAGCTTCATGCTTTTGCAGCCAGCCTTCTTCCAGGCGAAACATCAGCCCGGTGCTCGCCGCCAACAGGTTCGATTTCACATTGAGGTCAATACCGACCGCCGCCTTGGGGGCCATGAGCACGTCGGTTCGGTCATAGGCCAGACTGATATCCACCTCGCCGCGCCGATTCAACGTCACCCAGTGTTCTTTGGTCAGATCATAGGGTTTGTTGTGGTACCCCCGATTCACAGCCAGGGGCAACGCTTTCGCCCATTGTGGGGTTTTGAAGAGGTACCAGTCTCTGTACAGGCTGCAATCCGGTTTCTGGAACCAGTGCGAATGCCAGGTTGGCTTTTCCTTGTGCTTGTTGAATTGCGATGCCTTCATGTAACTGCCCGTGGTGTACTCCACCGGGTGAATTCGGCGCTTCACGTTGGACTGATGATCCGCGAGTAGCCGGATCAGCCGCTCGCGACCGAACTTTCCGCAGTAGACGAACCAGGCCTTTTGCAATTTTTCCGGCACGTCCGCGTCCGTCTTTGGTGCTCCGCGGAAACGCAACACGTTCAGCAGTGTCGCCAAGTTTCCGTAAATCCGGTGGCTTTTCCAGCGGAGAAGCCCTTTTGATATTTCCGTTTTTCCCCGTGAAAGATGAAAAGTCCGGTTGGTAATGACCTGCTGAACATGGTTGACCGTATGCGCGCAGGCGACCTTGTGGAAAAGTTGCTGCATCTCCCATGCGGTGATGACGTCGTTCAAAAGTGACGGCAATGTCTCGGCGAAATACTGGTATCCATGTTTTTTGAAGTCTGTTGTTTCAATAACATTAAGGTGCGCGAATGCAAATTGCGCCATGAGATTTTTGATGGTGCGGACCTGTTCGAAATGATCGGCGATGGTCTTTTTCTTGCCAACATTGGACCACCCCGTGCGAATACGGTCTGCGACCATATGCACCGTCTCGGTAATACGCAAAGCGTCTTCCGCAGTGAACTTGGGTGATTTTTGTTTGCTCATGAGGTCATTGTACCATGCTCAGAAACGCACATCCTGTTTTTTGCTCTGTAGTCGGCGGTGTGCTGGACCCAGGCGCGCGCTCTGCATCCCCGCCCTGAAGGGCGAGGTTTTCCGCGCAAACTGGATAAATTTACAAGAGCTGCAACGTGCTGGCTTGCCTTGGCAAGCATTCAGAAGGAAAAGCAGAGGTCTGCCATATCCAGCATGGGCGAAGCCGAAACGCCTGGATCAAACGTCGTTTCGGCTTCGACGCTCGGACCACCTTCTAATACGGTGTCGAATGTGGACGTAGCCTTTTCTTCCAGACTCTTGTTCCAGGCAAAACGTAGCCCCTCATCGGCGCACTCGCGCAATGTGTATCCCGAACGTTGCGCAGTGGCAATCGTGGACTCGAAAACCGTACCAAACTCGCCGAGCAAGGTCATGCGGCGAGGGCTTGCGTCGAAACCAATGCACTGGTGTGTTCTGCTATTCTCGGCGTTGCTCAGGACTCCATAAATATCGTGAACCCGTTTTTGTTTAGCCATAATAATATTCCTTCAGGATGTGTGTAAGTCCAGTATACTCCGATTGTTTTTTATCAAACTAAGTGAGCTTGTTGATCTTCTTTGCCTGTAAAAAGAAAAGAGCCAGTTCGATGGTAAATCGGCTGACTCTTTCTTGTGTTTAAAATCCATTTCGCCTCGATTTTCAGAGTGGAAACTTCCTGCTGTATTTACGCTACAGCCATTCGGCATTGCCTGGGATCTGTCCAGTCTGGAGGTGTAAGCCTTCCGTCTCATTGAGTACAGAAGCGGACTGCGGTTCCCATCGTTGCTGCCGTCGATTATTCCCCTCGTATCGGCTGGGGTCCTGGGTTGTGGTTATTCGTGAGCGCTTTGTTCTGCGCGATTGAGTACAGATTACCATGGAGGTTGGATACCCAAAGTTTTTCAGATGCAAAAAAAATACCCCACAAACTCCCGTGAGGGGTTGTGGGGTATGAGTGTTACGGTTTGCGTGCGGCCAAACCTGGCAGCACGCCCAACTTAAATCACTGGTTCTGGATTGCCGATAGCCTCGAAACGCTTGAAGAACGTCTCGACTCCACCAACATCTACCCTTCCATTATCCGGGGACAACAGTTGACCGTAAAGATGAGTCATGTCATCGGTTCCAAGGAATAGGTCTGCGCTTTTGCAATCCTGCACGTCCAAGTCACACGCAAGCAATACCAGAGGGACCTGCGACTCAAGCCACACCTTGGTACCGCCGTCTTCGCACATTACTGCGCGTAACGGTTTTTCTTCGGCAAGCCGTTTGAGGGCAGGGCGTAACCAATCAGCATCTATGCCAATAAACTGAAACGCTTCACTTGCAGTGTCGACGACGTATTCAACTTCTAGCGCGCGTATGGCCACTTCATCGGTTCCAAAAAAATAAACGTCATATCCTTCGTCGTTTTGGTCGATGTTAGCCATGAAGTTGACACAGTGTTTCTTTGCCAGTTCGTGCAGATCGGCTGGTACGTCGTCACCTGCACAAACCTCGCCGTAAGCCGTGAAACTGAGTTGATCACCTTCAGTGTTTACAGTGAGGTCTTGAATATCGAGCACGTTTGTAAGGTCGTCAGATAATGACGCCAGTTGACAAATGCTGAGATGCGCGACGTTAATGGTTCCGTTTGCAGCAAATCCTTGAGACATAATATGTTTCCTTTGAGATTGAGTATGACCGCGTGTTACAGGCCGTTTCGTAACCACCAGTGCAATCTTGACTGGCGGTATTGTGGGTGCCTGCATAGGGATGTAGACAGTTTCTTGAATTCAGCTTTGTGTTGAATCCGGGCGCTTAACCAGGGACCAGTACCGATCCAGAACCTCAGGGGGAGAAGCAATTATTTCCCCCTGATCGTTGACAAGTGCCGGTTCAGCAGGTACACCGGGGAGTTGTGGAACCAAGCAAAGACTCATGTCGTCTTCAGGCGAAATACCTTTGGCGTTGTAATAATCGACCACAAGGGCAGTGATGTCGCGGTCGGCCATGATGCCGTTCACCATTCCCTCGTTAACAATCACGACTACACGTGGGGTGGTTGTTTTGAGTTTGAATAGGTCAATCAGACGTTCTTCCACTTCAGCCGGATCAAACCCCAACTTCGATAACGCCGAAACCAGAGTTGCCGTATTCCCGTCCTTGTAAAAGGTGCTCAGGAGCAGCCCGGTGTCCCAATACTGTGGGGTGATGCCTTCGTCCTCAAGCAGCGTTTCATATCCTTGCCTTGCGGAGACAATGCGGAGGTTGCTCATATCGTTCCATGACGGATCGAAAGTCTCACCCTCGTCGTCCGATTTTTCCTGTGCGCGCTGACGCAGAAAGTCCAGCAATTTTACGTTGTCAGTGGCGATTTCGTCTGGCACTTCTACCGATTCTGTGAGATACGCCGGAACGTCTTGTCCATAGGTTACTTCGATCTCCATGATTTCTCCTTGAAAAGGCCACGTTATTGTAGCCTTGATGTCTGATTTTGCATCGTGAGTACGACTTGATGACTTGCAGGCAGGGTTAATTCGCCTGATTGAGATGGCAATACATACCTGTCAGAAGTAACATTTTCCCTCGTCATCGGCCCGTTCTGAAACGGCCTCGCAAATTTCTTCCGAGAGTGTTTTAAAAAACACTTTCAACTCTTCTCCGCAAAAGCCAGGATGGATTGAGTAGAATGGATTAAGGGCAAACGATCGGCAGGTGGCAACGACATTCCGGTAATACGTTTGTTTTGCACTTGCGAGAGGGTCTATTTCGTTTGACAGATCCACTATGTCAAACTTGATACGGTCTTCGTATGTTGTCTCCTTACCATTCTCCTCATAAAGAACGGATATAACAACTTGATATCGCCCTTCCACAAGAGCAAAATATCTCACGGCGACAGGACGTTGAGCGGGAGGGGTTTTGGTGTCCCCGATTTTTACGTGATCGATCCCTTCCAGCAAGTCAAATCCATAGATTTGAGTTTTGTGTGCGGGTTCTTTAGCGCATGCTGCAAAAAGTATGCGCATAACGTGCAGATCGGATTCGAGTGACCACGCGTCATTGTGAGGCACCACAATTTGGCGGGCCTGCTTGATGCGTTCTGGTATTTCTTTGTTCATTGTTGCCTCTCCATTTCATGCGCTTGCGAAAACTGATTCTTCGACGAAAAGGAATGAATCGCCAGACTTGAATGCGTAGGCGCATTCTGTGACATCTGGATCAATAGCGCAGTCCAGTAAATCTGCCAAAAAACCACCATATATTTCGGTTGGAGAATCAATGATCTCTCCTTGATCGTCACAGAGACTGGCGTCTACGGACCGACTCAACCGGCTCATGCCGTCATCGCCATACTGACTACTAAAGGTTACACGAAATTTAATACTGTCAATGGCATATACGTCACACAACTGTTGACAGGATTTTATCAGATCCACCATTGCGCCAAAACGCGTACAATTAACCCTGCTCGCAGCCTGTTCAATCACTCCCATAATCTTGGCACCACTTTGCTCGAAAGGCTTGAATTGTTCTTCCCGTGGATCGGCTATTAACTGCGCAACCATCTCTATACCGGTTGGAAATGGAAGGCTTGCCGCTTCCTCAGAGTCATTGTAGGTGGTGGCCCGCCTGATATCTGTCCAACCATATTCGTTTGACCAGTATCCGGTTAAGCCTTGAGATGTTCTTGCCAACGAATAAATCACTTTCATTTTTTCTCCTTAAACATAAAAAGCCATAGTATTCCTGGCATGGTGAATTAACTTCACACAAAGTGGCTTAATTTAGGCGCCGACTTCCTACATACTGAACCCACCCGACGCCAGTGATCTGTGCGACCTGACGGGCCAATGCTGACAAGCCTGGGCCGCTGGCAAACTCACATTGGAATACACCGAGCAGTGTGAAACGGGTTTCTTCAGTTGGTCCATCAAAATCTGGCTTATCGCTCTGGAATGTGGGCTGCCTGGAAAGGGCGCGCACTTTTACCTCGATACGATCGTGCCGATAGTAATACGTAGTTCTGGGTGGTTCTTCGCCTGGAATTAATTCGAACATGAGAGTCGCCTTGGAAGGGCTTATGCGCCTGAATGATTGAACATGGTCTTGAGCTAAGGAATTTTAAATCCCGCTCCTGCACTTAGATTGCTGTATTTGCGGACGTCATCCAACAATACCCGGAGAAGATATTTTGCGTCGTTGAGGATTTCTGCCTTCCCTCGCTGTTTGACTTGTAATGCTAGAGAACTGAGCAGTTTTGGTTCAGGCGCCTCAGGTACAAGCTCGCCAGTATCAGTAATAAATTGCATTCTGAATTTCAAATTCAGGTAATACCTGCGTCCACGTGCAACATCGAGCAGGCTATGCAGTGCTGCATGGTGCGATATTAAACCTTTGGCGCGGGTGGCAGAAAACTGTCTATACCTGAAGATAGTTTTTCGACGTGCGAACTTCTTTGGACTCATGCCACGGCGATGGGGAATTTTACGGATTTCATTATATTCGTACATGCTAGCCCCTTAGCAAGCTGCGCGGGTTGTGGGTATTTGAGAATCAAGAATGGACTGAGCCACCTCACCCAATTCCGTTGCATAGTCGACGCCGAAGCGAAGCATGTCGGCAACACCATCTACCACATTAAAGGATGCACCCGTGATCTCAAGACGCCCGTTTACGTGCAAGTCGTATCCTGCGGCGGTCTTGGTGATTTGGATGTTCGTGGGGAATTGATTTGGTTCGGTATCCATGTGGTTCTCCAAAATATCGGTGTACTCTGGACGCAAAAAAAGACGCGGCCGTACATTGGCGACGTCCTGCTGCGTGATTAGGTTGATGAGAGCTCTTGCCAAGGAGCGTTTAATCTTCGAATGGAAGAAAGGCAGAAGAAAAGAAAGGATAGCGGAAATAAAGGGCGCTTGGCAAGCCGTAGTGTGACTTGCCAGGTTGCTGATGTCACGTGACATGGCTCAGGTTGGATTGTGCATTTTTAGGTCGAGAATGCGGCGTGGTGACCGTAACCACTGTGCCATAATGGATGGCAAGGTAGACTTGATGGGCAGCCTGATCCGGCATCTCCACACAACCTGCGCTTTGCGGCCAGCCGTACCGTGCGCGGGGGAAGTAATGCAGGGCCCGGCCACCATCGAAGTAACTGACCCACTTGATGCCCGGATCGTCGTAAGGTTTCCATTGGACCAGCGTACCATGCCAACGGTCGACATCGGTGCCCGTCAGGGCATAGCCAGCGCTCTTTACCGCACGATAGAGCCTCTGCTGATATGGCGACAGGGGGACAGGGAAGGAGCCCTGCATCGTGGTTACGGGTAGGCGTTCGTACACTGGCCAGGAGCCGTTTGGAGTGGAGTGGAGCACGCCGGTGTTCACCCGCGTGTGCAGGATGGGTATCATGAGACTTGCACCGGATAGCGCCCATACCGTGACGGTTTCCGGTTGGCCTTTCGACACGCGCACCCACGTATACGGCCAAGGATTCCGAAGGTTATCTTTTAGGGCCGCGGCAACGGCCTGTCTCAACACCACATGCGGCACCTTGCCCACCGGCAAGTGATCGGCGTCCTCGAATAGCAGAATCGCGCCTTGGCGAAACGCTGCCGGCGCCGACTTGAGCGCTGCATAAAAGGCGGGCGGGGCCTGCCATTTTGAGGATGGACAAAAGTGCATTTCAGTGAGTGCGTGCATCATCGGTTTTCTGTCCTGCAGTCAGTCGTTGGTTTGGGAATATATTACCAGTGGCAGTGGACTTTGCCGCCATTGTACCAATGGTTGCCGACCTAGCGCAGCGATTGGGCACCAAATCACGGTCCGGCAATCGGCCTGAGTAGATTATACGGGTACTCATGGTTCGCCCAATGCTGAATATGGTTTCCCGGTTGCCCACATCCTTTCCAGCAAGAAACTTTCTTGCTCCCGTGGTGCGCTAACGTGTGCACGGGTTCAGCCTTGCCGAGAAGGAGAGCAGCATGGGTATGTTTAGCAGTGATGGTAACGACAACAGTAGCGTGACCCGTAAAGTTATTAGCACGTTACGTTCTGACGGCACGGATATTATGGGCTTGGACACTATCGCATGGAAATTTCCGGACCAAAGCATCGTTTCAGGATCGGTTATCACGGTAGAAAGCAACCATTTTGCGATACTCAAGACGCGTGGTGCCGTACTGGCCGCGTATGAGACCGGGCAGTATCCGGTAGAAACTCCGGACAAGCCACTTTTTGGTGTGTTGACGAAGAGCCTCTTTGGCGGTGCATCCCCATGGCAGTATGAGACGATCTTCATCCAGCGATCCAAGCTGCTTGTGGGAAACAGCGGCGTCGCCACCAGTCTGGAAATGGCGGAAATGACATATCGCGTAGATTACTACGTGCATGTGGATTCGACTGATGACGCTGTCAAGCTGATTACGCACATGCCATTTTCTGGTGAATCGATCAGCAAAGACGAATTGGCTCAGTATGCTGGCCCCGTGGCAGAACAGGCGATCAACCAGATTGTGCAGGTCACACCCATGGAGAACATCAATGAGCACATTCATGAGATCTCCGCGCTGATCAAGAAGGATCTTGGTGAATTCTTGGCCGTGTACGGAATCACCCTCAACGATGTGAAGCTATCGATTCTGCCCAAGGATGAACGCATGCGTGAGATTATTTCGTTGCGGGCGTTGGGGTTGAGTGGGATCGAAGCTGTGCGCTTTTATCTGGCGCTCAAAATGGCGGACAAAGGCCTGGTATCCGCGCCTAACGCTGCTGTTGGGGAAGGGTTCACGATTGGGGGCGCCACCATGGGTACCTATCCGGTAAGTAATATCAATAAGGTTGGCGCGTAGCAAGTGCGCCCGGGCGTGCGGATGTTTTTCGCGCGCCCTCATATTTTAAAACCGACGATCAATCGCATTGTCAAAAAGGAGTAACACCAAAATGCCTGAAGTACAACTCAAGTCGATCCAGAACGCCATAGACCAGGCAGGAACAGCGCGCCAACTCGCTGAGAACCTTTTTTACGGCTGGGGATACAATGCTTACCGCGAAGAGAACAAGCTTCGTGCGGACGATCTGCTGGTCCGCGGCAAGGTGAGCCATATTCTGTGTGACGCCCGCGCTCACGTGGCAGAGGTAGAGCGTGAGTATCGTCGTGAACACCTGCGGCCGCCTACCCGGGAGAATCCTTATCCTGACGCACATGCGATACGTGTGGCGCAAGACGTTGAACGGATCACCAAGGTCATCGAGTCGCTGGAAGTGAAGGTCAGAAATGCTTCTGTACCGGAAAACGACAGGGTTTGGGCCCGCCATCGTAACGAAGGAGACACGCTGAGCAAGCTTCTGGAGTTCGATCTGCAGATGGTAGAGAAAGCATTACTGCTGGCGCGGTACTGGGGCAGTATAAGGATTGAGGACGTGGAGTCGTTGGACAGCACCACTATTGAAGACATGGCGGCAGCGCTGCGGGGGAGGGATCAGATTCTGTCTGTTTTGGGGTAAAATAGGTGTTTTCCCGGCCCCTTGGCCGTGGCCCCAGGTAATTAGAACGTATATACTAAGTTAATATTTTGCTGCAGGAGATCATGCCATGTCGAAGGAAGCGGTTTTCACGATGAAGCTGGAGCCCGAATTGCGCGACGAGTTCATGGCCGAGGCCGCTGCAGCCCACAGGCCGGCCTCTCAAGTGCTCCGCGAGCTGATGCGCGAGTTTGTCCAACGGCAACACGCTGAGCGGGGATATAACGAATTCCTGCGCAGCAAGGTCGAGACTGCCCGGTCTTCGATGCGGGCCGAACGTGGGCGGACGAATGATGACGTTGAAACCGCATTTTCCACTAGGCGCGACCAGGTGATTGCCCAGGCGTGAGAGTCGTTTGGACGCCAGAGGCGGAGCAAGACCGATCTGACGTGTGGGACTGTATTGCGAGCGACAGCCCGCACGCTGCCTCCCGGCTGGATCAGCTTTTCAGCGAAGCGGTGGGCAGGCTGACCCTGCATCCAAAACTAGGTAAGCCGGGGAAGATTCCAGGCACCCGCGAGCTGATACCGCATAACAGTTATCGACTGGTGTACGAAATCGAGAGAGAAACGACCGTGTGGGTTCTTGCCTTGGTGCATACAGCCATGCAGTGGCCGGCGCGTCAATCACCCCGCCCTGAAGGGCGAGGTTTTCCGCGCAAACTGGATAAATAACCAGGATTGTAGCGATGCTGCTTTGCTCATGCGTTAGATGTCACCACGAGTGCTTGGTCTTTCCACTTCTTCGGTAGCGACCGGCACCAACTGGTCCGCGTATCCCCAATAGCATGCGTGGAAAGGGTGCGTGTCCGAGCCCTTCCGGTTGTTTCTGAATACGGGCAGACGACTGTTGGCGAGTATCTTGGCACATTGGCTGATCCGCTCCTGATAGGGGTGGCGGTTGATGCCGGCTGGGCCACCCCATGCGATAATCGCGGCTTGTGATTTGGATAACGTTTCGGCGATCACCGAATCGTTCTCCGGGCCCACTGCAAAATCGAGACCTTGCTGGCGGATAGCCTCGCCCACTTCCCGGCTGTCCGTGCCGCGCAATGCAAAAAGATTGAGAATCGTCACCGATCCGATTTCCGGAAATCGCCTCCGGACCATTTCGCACACGGTGCGCACCGTCTTGTCGGAGGATTGTTCGGACGCGCTCGACGGGTTTTTGAGGATAATCGCCATGCCCTTACCAGCATCCCGATTCCGGAAGGGGAGGGTGAGCCTGTATCGCCAGGCTCGGCACGGAGAAAACAAAGCGGTGATTTGCTCCGTGTCTACGCAAGGAGCATGTGGTACGGTGCGGCCAATCCGTAGTGATGTGGTGCTTACCGAAGATCTTCCCATTGTTAAGCCAGATCGTGCGCGATGAATAATCTCGTCGTGAGCCACGGCATACCGCTTACTACTTTCCTGGTCCAGTTCGCCTTCCCCGCAATTCGGGCAAAGCCAACCCTTGAGGCCCGTCAGGGTCGCTGACTCACCGTCAAAACGCAATTTTTCCTGATAATCCTCGTTGCGCACCATTCCGGTATGCCCGCAACTCCTACATTGCCGTGCCATGGTCATTTCCCCTTAAACTGAATGACGAGAGCGCACCCGTCAGCAAAGCCCGTTACCTTGTTCTCGCAGACATTACTTGTGTAACGCCGCCACTTCTTCGATGACTTCCGAGAGCAATGGGTACTGCGCAGCAAACAAGTCGCGGGCCGCATTGGCATATTCGCGGATTTCGTACTGCGCGCCCGGCTTGCAGCGTAGCTGAAAGAAGTTCATCAAACTGCGGAGGTTAACCGTCCAGTACACGTCGGAGTAAGCCGAAACCGGCAAGACGTTGCGCAAAAGTTCGCGAGCCCGCCCACGGTAAGGATCCCTGCCTGTGGTTTTAGGCGGCAACTCACCGCGTTCCCGAGCCTCATCAATGCGACGACATGTCTTTGCGTACCGGGCCGACTGCCAGTCCAGCACGGAGTGCATCAGATCGTTGTAGCTCTCCAGATCTTCTTCGTCCATAACGGGGAATCCATCCACATGCGTGGCGGCATCGTCCGGCAGGTAAAAAGCGTCGATAGGGGACCGGTACCGCATGGAAAACTCGTTCCAACTGGAAATTCGGTGTTTGACCCACTGGCGCAATACAAAAATGGGCGCAACAAAGCGATACCGAAAGTAAATGGTCTCGAAGGGGGTGCCGTGCTGATCGCGCAGCAACTCGAACAGCAGGCGTCGGTCTTTTTCTGTGAACTCGGTGACACTGGAGAGTCGGCTGTTGCCCGTGCTGATCCGCGCCGTATTGAGAATGGTTGCCTCGTCGCCCCAGGTGGATTCCAGTTCGATGTAGCCGTGCTGGCCAATGGCTCGTGTAGTGTCTGGATGTTCCGCCCGGTGCTGAGCCAGGTCACGGTAGAAGGTCTCGGTTGGCGATAGCATGTCAATGGCTTTTTTGGTCATTGGTGTGGTCCTTTTTGTTTATCGAGGAAGATTACGGCTTCAGCCAGAAGGCCAAATGCGGAAAAACAGGCCTCCCGGCCGCAGAGATTTTGCGAACGGCACAAAACTCGGACGCCTGTAGTGCATGTATCCCGTAATGTTGGTTCACCGACAACAGAAGGCGGATATCGTCGCCTTCGCCACCGAAGGCCGCTGATTCGATGATGCAGAGCGGATCCATGCCGAGATGAATGCCGACGGCCCAGCTCCAGGCGGTCGCCGCCTGATCGTCGGCATTAATGAAACCCAGAAGATCCGGGTTATCTGGAGCAGCGTCCTCCAGTTGGGCGCTGATTTCGCGCAAGCTCCGATACAGATTGCCGGACATGAGCGGGCGGAACCGTGCAGGCATTACAGCCAGGTGGCCGGCTTCGTGAAGCAGATCGCCGAGCAATACTTCCCTGGTAGCCTGTATGGTCCCCTGGTCGATACAGACATGAGGCAGGAAGCGTGTTGCCATGGGCGACTCCACTAAAGTGGTCTGGATCCCGATGGCATTTAGGAAAGCGATAGTCTTCAGCAGCATGATTCGACGAAGTCGATAACCGGGCTGACCGGCCATTGTGCGGAACGCGTAACGAACTCGGAATCTGGCGCCAGACGTTTGGCCAGTCGATCAAGGCCTAGAAGTGCACAGGTCTCCTGAACCGCTTCATCCTGAAATGATTCGCGCACCAAACCGAACTGACCCGGTGCGGATGGTTTAGCCAGCGACCAGTCCATCAGCTCCCTGTTGCGCTGAATGAGGGCTCCAGCCGCGGCAATGTCCGCCGATTTCTTGTCCTTGGCCCGGGCGGAAGATACTGCGTCACCTATTCCGTCCAGCCCCCCATGTGCACGGAGCAGCTTGACGGCCGTTTTTATGCCCACCCCGGGCACTCCGTCAATATTGTCCGATTTATCTCCAGCCATCGCCTTGGCCAGAATGTACTCGTCGGTATTGAGGAAAGGGCCGTCTTTAACGTCGCCATTCAGGAAGTCGTCGAAGGTAATGGCCCTGTCCGTAATGGGAGAAAACCAGTCGATGTTCGGGCTGAGTGCCTGTAGCCAGTCCTGATCGTTGCTGCATAACGTGACATGATCCACTCCAGCCTCCGGGTCCTGAAGTCCCTGGCAGATGCGCCAGGCGAGGTCGTCGGCTTCGGCGTCGGCGGCGCGGATCTGTAGGATGCCCATGTGCAAAAGCAGGGCACGGGCCATTGGCTGTTGCTGATTCCAGCGCTCCGCCACAGCGATTTTCTCGGGAGTGTCCTTGCGGTTCGCCTTGTACTCTGGACAAAGGGCATGGCGCCAATGGGCGCGCCCGTCCCATAGCACTACGGGTACCGCGGCCGGGAACATCTGGGAGAGCCGCATAACGGACTGTGCAACACCCATAATACCGCCGGTAAAGAGCCCTCCGTGGGAAAGTGCAGAGAGCGCCGGGACGTACATTGCGGCATAACCAACGTTATTGCCGTCGACGAGCAAGAGGTGTGACATATTATATCCAGCCTATGATGGTTTTTTGTTTCTCATTGTTTTTTGATTCCCGTTGTTTTTTAAAGGTCAACGGTAAGGTTTGCCGATTTTCAGCGCTCCGACAGAAATGTTCGGCACTGTTCTGGAAAGTCGCAATTGGTCGGCGCTCCCAGGAACATTGGTGCAATATCCTGATCCCGAAACCCGGCCAATCCTCAACCAATACGCGTTACAAAAATTGGTATGTTGCATAACGCTCAATTCTCCACTCTGACCAGTGGAGTGCTCCATATCTCGCTATTGAAGTCGTCTAGTGTGCCGTCCGGTTCGCATTTCCGCCCCTTATAACGCCATCTGTTATTGCGGCAATTACCCAAGCAGTGCACTTGCGTGATAACCCATAGGTTACCATCGTCGTCGCGAACCTTGTCTCCTATTTGGATTTGACCCGTTTTGCCGGCCAGGAGGTTATTACAAAGCGCAACAGTGCGATTTGCATCGCAGGCAACGAGGCGCTGCCGCTGGATCTCCTGCTTTAGTTCATCCGCAGACATGTCCTGAATATTCGTTTGCTCAGCAGTCATCTTTCTTCTCCGCGAACTCCGGCATTGGCAAACCGTGTTCGATATGGTAGTGATATTGGTTTAAAGCGGCCAGCCAGACATGGTCAGGCGCTTCGTCTGCAGTCAATTCCGCAATCCAATGAGCAGGAAGCGTGAGGCGGGCTTCGGCCACACGATCTGGGTAGGTACAGGCATGGCAATCTTCGCATGGTTGCATGGTTTTTCCTTTCTGTATTTCGATGTTCCAGTATACGCCATTGCTTTGGCGTTGCCCTACGTTTTCACGGAAAACACGGTTGGCCGTGCCACCCCGGGTTGTCCACCGATCAACGTTGGTCGGAACCAGCTTAACCGACGCTGCTGTTTTCCTGGTCCGAACAGCACGGTGTGAAAATGACCGCGTCGCCAGTGGCATTTGCGGTGCGCTTTCTGATGTTCAGGATCGAGATCAGTCACATGTTCCATCACGTTACCAATCACAATTCGGTTGTACTGGGTCAGCGCCCGCTCTTGGGCCTTGCGCCGTTTCGCAGGGTTTTTTCGGTCGGCTGACTGCTTCATGGAACGGTCAAAATTCGCTTCTATGCGTCGTACCGCATCTGGCAGGCTCATGTATAACAGTATTTTGGCCGCTTGTGCCAATGTGGTGACCGTGCTTTTGATTCGCTCATGCTCCTCAAATACGGAAAGTTGCGGGGCGAAGGCCGCCAACTTGTGTGCGAGTTTTTCTATGATTTCCTGTAATGATTCTGTGCTATCGGCCGGGATCGTGAAAGTTCCCGTAAGCACCGCGTCATCATCCACATCGGCCTGGATGGCGGTGGGGTTTCCGTAGATCGCATACAGGATTCGACGATATGGACCTTCCGTATCCGGATTTTCCAATGTGTGTTGCAAAAGAGGATCTTCCGCTCGGTTCGCGAAAGATTGTTCGGCAAGAAAAACGCCGTCAACGGGGTACCAGCGAAATGGCGCGGTTAATTCCTTGATCGCCACTTCCGGATCGGCGGGGAATTGCAGATACACCGCAGGGTAGGGCAGATGAAATTCGCTTACCGGTAACCGACTGAAATCGGTTTCCTTGAGCGCCTGCCAAAGCCCGACAGTCGGTTCAACAAGGATACGGTCCGGTTGTTGTGCCCACCAGAACGCCAAAAACATGGCCTTAAACGACCCGTAATTTCCTTTGGGTTCCTGGGCATGCGCAGCAGATATCCAATGGTTTAAGTATGGATTTTGCTGTTCTCCGGACAATGCTTGCGCGAAGGCAGCCATTGCTTGGAAGACGCAGTGGTTTTGTACGGGCAAGTATGCCATGGCATTGCGCGTGAATTGGGTAAAAACCGGGTGCCGCTGTAAACGGTAGGGGTAGGGCAGGGCGTCTAATGGTGTTGGCATGGTGTCGTCCTAAAATGGCCTTCTTTTGTAGTACAATTTAGCAGGTCATGAGGGGATGCCACGCAACTTCATCAATTACGTCCCGCTGAAAAATTATGAAACCCTGCAAATTGTGTCAAAATAAGCCAGGAGGAAGTTCTTATGGATTTTGCGGCACAGCAGATAACCGGGATAACGAGCATCCCCGTATGGCCTGACAATGCGACGGATGTTCTCCTGTCTTCCCAATTACAAGCAACCGTGGCGGACCTCGACGCACAAGGGACAGTCGAGCAAAAAGAGATGGCTGCCGCTTTTGCGGATCTTTTGGCGAGTGATTTCCATGGGAAGTCGATTGTTGTTGGCGGATACGCAGGCACAGGGAAGACCTGGTTGGCGGCGAGGCTGGTTCGGCTGGCGGCGGAATTGGGGCTCAAGGTTGCTGTGTGTGCGCCCACTCACAAGGCGGTCGAAGTGTTGGCCCAGAAATTAACCGTGCCTGTCGCTGCGGTTGATCCAGACGAAATACAGGCTCCACGAGGCACCTCCAATGCCACAGCCATGGAGATAGCGAAAGTCTCATCGGCTACACTGCATGCGCTGCTCGGCGTAAAACTCAAGGAAGGCGAAAACGGATTAATGCTCAGTGCTGTCCAGAGGTCACGGAATGGCGTGTATCTGGAATCCTATGACGTCGTTTTTGTGGATGAAGCCAGTATGGTCGGCAGCAGGATGCTGGACCATATCCGGTTGGCGCAGAACTGTGGCGAGAGGCCGTTGGTCGTTTATGTTGGGGATCCAGGCCAACTGATGCCGGTGGAAGAGGAGGTTGCACCGGCCCATGACGGCCCTTTGCTCCAGGGTATGATGACGCCCTCTCGGATTGTTCCCCCGGTATTCATCCAGGTTCAGGAGCAAAACACCCTCACTGAAATCGTGCGGCAGAAAGACACTGGACGGGCGCATCCTATCGCCTTTTTTGCGCAAGAAATTCGTCATTACATTGAAGGGACAAGGTCTGGTGTATTCTCCAAATCAGCAATAATGGCTTTCATCTCAGAACACCGTGAGTATATGCGAGAATCTGTGATCATTACTCAGGCGAATCGTCTGGACAATATCAGCTCAACCTTACGCCAGCGGTTCCCGGAAAAAGAAACGCGCATTGTTTCCTGGCGTAATTTTGTGGTTGACAAACACAACACGAAAATTCACCAAACGTTGCGGGAAAGTTTTCTGGCTGATGAGCCAAAGCATCTGGACGCTCCGTTTTGGCCTGGAGAAATCATCGTCGCGCGAGATATGTTTCTTGCCTTTAAGCGGTTAGAGGATGCAGAAAGGAATAATCCCGCCGCATGGGAGAAAGTGTTGGCGCCTATTAATTTGTCGGAGGATCCGGAAGACGGCATTGGTCGCAAAAGTCCCGCGCAAAAAGCCCGTGAAGAGCGCGACAACGTGTTGGCTATGGTGCCCAACAACGCCGAGATGTTGACGGTTTCGTGCTGGCCTGCGCAGCATCCTTATCTTGGAATCGGCAGTTGGCTGGTGACCGCCAAGCTGGTTTCCAGTGGGGAAAAGGTCCTGTTCTATGTAGCGAATGTCCATCGGCAATATGAACAGTTGCGGAATCTAACCTGGGCGGAATACATGACCGAGTACGGCGGACGCAAACAGTGGTCCAAAAAGCGTACTAAAAGCTTTGACCGCGCTTGGACAATTTCGCGAGCCTGCGTGCCTGTACTTCATACCTACGCGATGACGACGCATAAATCACAAGGGAGCACGTTTCACCATGTGTTGGTCGATCTGGATGATTTGGTTGGTATGATTCCACGGGGTGCTGATGGATATCACCGTGCATTATATGTAGCGGTGACTAGAGCGTCGGAAAGGGTATGGCTGACATTGCGTGGCAACTAAAGTTTGATGCGTTCTCGCACGCATCGAGCGGATAACGCCTCGTGAGGATTTAAAGCAAACACGATCGCCATCTGCAGGTGTTATTTCTGAAAAAGAGACACGAACCTGCCAGTCTCCCGCCGCGCCTCCTGAACTACCAGGCCCCCGCGACATGGGGTCAACTTGTAGCACCTGCTCAACAACATCGTCCAGCTTTGGCAACCCCTAAACAGCAGTGTCGCGAGAAGAACTAGCCGATTCTTCTGATCGCAGCACCTTACCTCAACTCATCAGTTCCTGCAATTGGCCAATACACTCAGGATTTACGGTTGTGGTTGGGAAACGCCTTGCTGGCATATCGAGGACAGCAGTGAGGTCCGCTGCGCGATGAGTTTAGCAACCGCGTGGTCGGACTGGCCCACCGTTGCCAGGTAATCCTGTGACCATTTGGCGATCATTAGCGCAATGCATTCCGGGGTATCGCGCACTCCTGCCAGACTCTTGCTGCCTACTCCGCTGATGACCGAAACGTCTAGTTGCGTCGCCATAAAAGCGCGCAGTAGATCAGAATCATGCTGTGATCCGCGTATGGCAAACGGCAAAATGGGCAGACATGTCAGAAGCGTAGAGAAGAAGTGCCTAATTTCTGGTATTTCGCATATTTCCCGTGGGTCGTCATCGTACCCATCGCATGCGTACAAAACATTGTTGAGAACGGCTTTGTGTCCTTTTTGTGAAATAATCGCACTGATACTTTTAACCACGCAACCGACATTCGTCGAGTTGATTTCTTGATGTGAAATTTTGACAACCAGTAGTCGTTTTGGTGCAGAATACGTTTCTGCTTGTGGCTTCCGTTGTCGTTTGCGTTCCCGTTTGCGCTTGCTATTAATGCTCACTGGTCATCCTTATAGGTTACCGACAGGTCCAACTCTATTCGTGAGTGCAATTGATCGTCCTTGCAAAGATTTTGGCCGCCGTACTGCCTTTACAGGCAACTAGTTGGCCGCTACGCGGCCGGCACTATCCTTCCCCACACTGAATGACGAAGTTTTCCGCGTGACCTGATCAATCTATCGCGATGGGGAAATTTGCCTGTGTTGTTTTCAGAATCGAGTCAATTAGGCCACTTTTCGCCATGTAAAATACGTGTTCAGCCGCGTCATTGGCGTTGTGTCTGGCGATACTGGTCAGACGATTGCATGGTTCAATCGTAAGCAGATGAGCATATATGGCGTTTTTTACTTCCAGCAGCGAGGCGTCTTGATTTTCCTTGCAATATCTATAACCAAAGGCTCGTCCATGTTTGTAAGCAAACTTGGAAATTTTTCTCCAATTTTCGGTTTCCATGTTCGGATCTCCTTGCGTGAATTAACTGCGCATTCTGATCAAAAGAATTTGTGGCATGGAAGACGTGCCATAACCATCCATGTGCCTGATCAGAGGGGTTTGAATTCTGTTTGCTGGTTTGCGATGAACTCCGCCACGTCCTGCTTAATGCGCAAGGCATGCAAGTTCACATTGGCGATACCCCAAGGAGAATGCCAGGATTCGCGCTCGAACCAGTCCATGAACTTTTGCACAGCCACCCCCGGCGTGTGCGCCGACAGGCCCTGATGCCTGGTTAATTCGAGAGCAATGCCGTCAACCACCCAATCCTTGACCCAGTGGTCCTCCAGAAAATTGATTTTGTCCGCATCGCGGAGCAGGTGTGCTATGGCGATGTGCATATCCATATCCACGAGGCCTGTGGAATCGAACATAACGGCCGTATGTAACGGGTGCAGGTCCAGATATGGATAATAGGTGGCCATCTGCAGGAACGTTATGAACGGATGCGGGCGATCCTTAAAATAATGCCGCATGATGAACAGTGGTCTGGACATGTTGTCCTGTTCTGAATCCGGGGCGCCGGAGTGCCGGTAATCGTGGTATACCGCAACAATGAGGGCGTCCTGTATGGCGGCAAGCGCTTTCTCCCGCCCGAACCAGTCTTCCAGTGATGCCAGCAGGTCTGGTGACTGGGTGAATGCAGTAGCCAGGGTAATGGCCACGCGCAGGCAGTGCGCTACATTGTGGTAAGGAAGAAATAACTCCTGCGTGGCGTCCCGTATTCTGCGACTGAGGGCCGTCTCAAATTCGATGTGCTGTTGGCTATCGAAGAATGGGGAGGCTGCTTTGGACAGACGGTCCTTGTATAACTGTAACGCTTCCGGTGTAGGGAACATGATCTGGCCTCTGTAATTCAGGTGTCAGAATATGCTGCCATTGGAAACCAAATTGCAGTCCGAATTTTAGAAGTCGTTACGCCTTGCGCCCCGTGCCGCCCCGTTTGCCCGCGCAGGCGGCAAGCCGACCCCGGCCAAAGCCCGCCGCTTTGCCGTCGATCACCCACTGCAGACTTTTCAGGGTGGCGCCCTCTACCAAATGCATCAGTTTGACGCCCTTGCCTTTAGGGATAGCTTTGACTTCACTGGTAGCGAAAACCAGCCCGCGGCCATCGCTGGAGATCGCCGCAATTTCCGCGGTATCTGGGCTGACGCGCAAAAAGGGGAGGGGGGATTCTTTGTCGCCCAGGACCAGGAATGCTTTGCCCGCGCGGTTTCGCCCCGCCATGTTTTCAACGGAGGCAATAAATCCATAGCCGCCGGTGCTCGCCACCAGCCATTGACTATCGAGTGCCCCGCAGGCTGCCGCGCGTATGGATGGGTTGGGGCCCTGGAAATCCACTTGGCTGGAAGCCGGTATCCCGTCACCCTTGCCCCCCGGGAGTTGCGCAACAGGGATGGAATAAGCGCGCCCACCGGCGTCGATGAGGATAAGGGTATCGGTGGTGCGCGCCTCCGCTGACCACATCAATCCATCCCCTTCTTTGAACGTGAGTCCCGTGATATCCAGGTGGTGGCCATTGCGGGCACGCAACCACCCCTTACGGGAGACGATAACGGTGACCGGTTCGTCGGCCAGCCGGGCGGGTTCGTCCGCCCGGACACGTGAGGCCGGTTCAACAATGGTGCGACGAGCATCGCCGAAAGTCTCCGCGTCGGCGCGAATCTCGGCAGCCACCATGGCACGTAGTAACTGGTCATCGGCCAGGATCGTCTGTAGGTGAGCAGCCGCAGTTTGTTTGTCAGCCAGCTCACGTTCGATTTCAATGCCAGCGAGGCGGGCCAACTGGCGCAGACGAATTTCCAGAATATCTTCCGCCTGAATCTCCGTAAGCTGGAAATGCGTGATCAGATCGGCTTTCGGGTCGTCCGATTCCCGGATGACCCGAATGACCGCGTCGATATCCAGCAACACCCGCAGGCGCCCTTCCAGGATGTGCATACGGGCCAGGAGTTTGTTCAGCCTGAATTCTGAACGACGGCGCACGGTGGTCACCCGGAAGAAAACCCATTGCCGCAGAATATCGGGCATGGGCATGCAAGGGGCGCGGCCGTCCAGGTCAAGGACAGTGAGGTTGATGGAGACATTGGTTTCCAGAGACGTGGTAGCAAGTAACATGCGCATCAGGTCTTCTGGTGACTGGTTGCGTGACTTTGGTTCGATCACCAGGCGAACGGCATGTGCCTTACCGGATTCGTCGCGTACGGTATCAATCTGCGACAGGTAGGCGGTTTTTGCCGATTGCTGTTCGGCGGTGATCGTTTTTTTTGTGGTATTGCTGCCGCCTTTGGGCTGGGGGTTGGATAAAGCCTCTATCTCGGCCAGCACCATCGCTGTGGATACGCCAGGGGGGATCTCATGGATCACGATGCGCCATTGGCCTTGTGCCATTTTATCGACGGTCCAGCGGGCACGCACTCGCAAGGACCCGCGGCCGGAGCAATAGGCCTGTCGAATATCCTCCGGTTCAGAGATCAACTGACCACCGCCCGGGAAGTCTGGGCCCGGGATGGCGGAGAGGATTTCGTCTGTCGTCATGTCTGGGAATTCCACCAGCCGGGCCGCGAGCGTCGCCACTTCAGTCAGGTTGTGTGGTGGTATTTCGGTGGCCATGCCGACGGCGATACCCGACGCACCGTTCAGCAATAGAAAAGGTAGCCTCGCCGGGAGCAGGGCGGGCTCTTGCAGCGTGCCATCGTAGTTGGAATGGAAATCAATGGTTCCTTCGTCCAGCTCGCCCAATAGCAGGTCGGATATTTTAGTGATCTGGCTTTCGGTGTACCGCATTGCCGCCGCCGAGTCCCCGTCACGTGACCCGAAATTGCCCTGGCCGTCCACCAGCGGGTAGCGTAGCGTAAAGTCCTGCGCCATGCGCACCATGGCCTCATACACTGAGCTGTCACCGTGGGGATGCCACTTGCCGATCACCTCGCCCACCACGCGGGCTGATTTGACATGTTTTGGCGAACGCTGCAGACCCATGTCCCGCATGGCGAACAGGATCCGGCGCTGTACAGGTTTTTGCCCGTCGGCGAGAGAGGGAATGGCCCGGCCGGTGACCACGCTCATGGCGTAGGCCAGGTAGGCGTTGCGGGCGAACTCGGCCAGAGGCGGAATGCCGTCCGGTATCGAGGGCGGGGTAGAACCGGGCGGGGATGGTGGAGGTGTGCCTGCCGTCGTTATAGGGTCTTCGGGGAAGAGAGGCACCATGAGCGAGACGCCGGGTGGTGACGTGCCGGTTTCAATATCCGTCCCTGTGTTCTTCGTGTCGGTCTCCGGGGCGTGTGGGCCACGGCCAACGCCGAAATAAAACAGGTCAAAAATGTCTGTTTGTACGGGGGTATCTGTGCTCAAAAACCGGACTCCTTTCTTTTAGACCAGCCTTATCGTGCCTTGGTACTGTGCCATGGTGACGTCATCGGTTAACAATGCAATCCCTTCGACCATCGCTTGCGCAATCAGCAGCCGGTCGAACGGGTCTTTGTGAATGAATGGCAAGGTATCGATCGCAACGACATGCTTGCTCAGTATCGGCATTTCGCCATATCCGTTGTCGATCAAGCCACGGCGCAGCATACGCGCGTCGACCTGAAAATCGGACCGGTTCAGCCCGCTCTTGATGGCTACTTCCCATATGCTCGCCACGCTGAAAAACAGTTCGTTATCCTGGTCGGCCATCAGCGCGCGAGCGCCTACAGGCACGCGCTCCATGCTGTCAGCAGCCCAAATCAGCAGATGGGTGTCCAGCAGCAGTTTCATAACTTATTTTCGAAGATCGATTGAATCTCGCCCGCGCCCATCGAGTTAAAGTCGTCCGGCACTTTGACTTGACCGGACATGAATCCAAATCGCTTCATTTGCGAAGATCCCGGTGTGTCCAATGCGATCACCTTGACCATTGGCTTACCTGCCTTGGCGATCACAAACGATTCGCCCCTGGCCGCCATTTCGACCAGCTTGGAAAGATGCGTTTTAGCGTCGTGGATGTTGTAGGTTTGCATGGCCGTCCTTTGTGAATCCAGTTTAATGGGCTAAGTTTACTTTTCCGCCACTGACAGAACAAGGAGCTTTGCCCTCCTGTTGCCAAAAGCAATTTTCCAACGGACAGGCAGTGGCTTGCGCGGCGAATTTGTTCAAATGTCCAGGTCCGCGCTCCAGCCATCCTTTTCCAACCATGCGCGGCGGCTGCCGGCCTCGTTCTTTGCCATCAGGATGGTGAAATGCTCTTCGAGTACGGGTATCTCCTGGCGCTGAATAGGCAAAGCCAGCAAAGTCCTTGTGTCCGGACACATGGATGTCTCCCAGAGTTGCTCCGGATTCATTTCACCAAGCCCTTTGAAGCGCTGCACGGTGATTGCCGCCTCCTTGACTCCTTCAGCTTGCAGTCGCTCAATGGTGACGTCTCGTTCGGTTTCAGCTTCGCAGTACACTTTGCGCGTTTTGCCGCGGACTGTGGCGTCCACCCGATACAGCGGCGGTTTGGCAACTTGCACATGACCACGCATCATCAGCGCGGGGAAGTGACGCAGGAACAGGGTAAGGAGCAGCACCTGGATATGGCTGCCGTCCACGTCGGCGTCGGCCAGGATGATGATTTTACCGTA
>JAAOMR010000174.1 GCA_018853935.1 Acidithiobacillus ferrivorans | reverse complement strand
TTCACGGTGATGATGATTTAAAAAACACCCCCATTGGCATTGTAAAATATCTATCAACTCACCGCCAACGGGGGTGTTAAAATTACCGGGCTGAACTGGTTTTCGGTCAAAAATGACGGCGGACTGTGTCCGCCGGGGTTTCTTTACGGTGGTTTTTTGTTCGGTGATGTGATGTCTGCGGGTCGTCTGTAGGTGGTTTCCGTGTACTGCGGGCGCGTCGGGTGCGTCCGGGTATCAGGATACGGTTTTTCAGTGTCTTTTTACCGGATTGCGGATACGGG
The DNA here is from genome assembly GCA_018853935.1 of Acidithiobacillus ferrivorans. Lineage (GTDB taxonomy): Bacteria > Pseudomonadota > Gammaproteobacteria > Acidithiobacillales > Acidithiobacillaceae > Acidithiobacillus > Acidithiobacillus ferrivorans. The sequence goes on along the minus strand of JAAOMR010000174.1, from coordinate 299 downwards.
TTTCCCTCCGGCGTAATCTCCCGGATGCGTTGATGGTATTGATGGTGTGTGACTTGTCGGCTAGTACGTGGTGACGGTTCCATCCGGCCAGCGCCACCGCCCGTAGCCTGCGCGGGCGTCCTTGGCACCGGGGTCCAGCGGTTCCAACATCTTCGCCAGGATAGCCACGGCTTCGATCCAGTCTGTGTGATCGCTGATCTGGCGGGCGTATTTTTCCGGGTCAGCATAAAATGCAGTCTCCAAACCCGGCATTTTTGGACTGGATGGCGCCATGATCCAGACCATGATCTTGTCGGCCA
>JAAOMR010000173.1 GCA_018853935.1 Acidithiobacillus ferrivorans | reverse complement strand
GCTCCCCCTGCATATCTGGCTGCCGGATGCCCACCCCGCCGCCCCCGCCCCGGTCTCCGCGCTGATGAGCGGGGCAATGCTGCAGATAGCCTTCTATGGCATGTTGCGGGTGGATTTTCTCTTCCTCGACAAGCTGGCCATGTGGTGGGGTCCTTTTGTCTTGGTGGTGGGCCTCGCGACAGCCCTCTTCGGAGTGCTTTTCGCCGCCGTCCAGACCGACATGAAGCGCCTGCTGGCCTATTCCTCCATAGAAAACATGGGGCTGATCATGGTGGCTTTCGGCCTCGCCCTGATCTTCCGCGCACATGGGCTCAATGCCCTGGCAGCCCTGGCCCTGGCCGCCGCCCTGTATCACGCCCTGAATCATGCTTTCTTCAAGGGACTGCTTTTTCTCGGCAGTGGCAGCGTGCTGCACGGAGCCGGCAGCGTGGCCATGGATCGCCTGGGCGGCCTGATCCGGCAGATGCCCCAGACCGCATTTTTTATGCTCCTGGGCACCCTCGCCATCGCCGGCTTACCCCCGCTCAACGGCTTTGCCTCCGAATGGCTGCTCCTGCAAGCCTTTCTGCTCTCCCCCGCCCTGCCGCAAAGCACCCTCAGTGCGGTCTTACCGTTGGCGGCCTCCGGCGTGGTGCTGGCGGTCGCTCTGGCGGCCTATGCCATGGTCAAGTTTTACGGCATCGCCTTTCTCGGCCAGGCGCGCGGCACCCAGCATGTCCACGAGGCCGGGCGCTGGGAACGGTCGGCCATGGCCCTGCTGAGTGTCGCCTGCATTTTCCTCGGACTTTTTCCGGGTGTCCTGTTGAATCTGCTGCATCCCGTGTTGCTGGAGATGCTCGGTCAGGGTTTCGCCGTCCAGCAAGGGCTGTGGCTGACCCCGGTTTCCGCACAACGCGCCAGTTACAGTCCGGTGATTTTCTTCCTCGGCATGGCGACCGCCCTCGGTCTGAGTTTTCTCCTGATCTGGAGTTTTTTTGGCCGGCCCTTGCGGCGCGTGCCGGCCTGGGCCTGTGGCTTTCCCGTTCGGACGCCGGCCATGCAGGATAGTCCCATGGGCTTTGCGCAACCCCTTCTGCGCATATTCGCCCCGCTGTATCAGGCGGAGCGCGAGACAGACGATGCCGGCCGCTGGCAGCTACGAATCGGCGAACCCGTGTACCGCATCCTGTATAAGCCATTGAACCACATCGCCTTATGGATCTCAACTCAGGTGTTGCGCCTGCAGCAGGGTCGCATCACCCTGTATCTGCTTTACAGTTTTCTGACCCTGCTGATCCTGCTGGCGCTCTGGCGATGACCGCCCTACTGCTGGAACTGGCACAGGTGCTGCTGGTGGCATTTCTCGCGCCACTCTTTGCCGGGCTACTGCGGGCATTGCGGGCGATTCTGCAGAACCGGCGGCCGGCTGGCTGCTGGCAGAACTACCGCGATCTCTATCGCCTGTTCCATAAAGAATCCCTGCAGGCAGAGGGCACGTCCTGGCTCTTCCGCTTCGCACCCTATGGGATTTTCGGAGCGTTCTGGCTGGCGGCCGGAATCATCCCCATTCTCGCCACCGGCCTGCCCCTGGCACCGGCTGCCGATGTCATCGCCCTGGTGGGTTTGTTCGCCCTGGCGCGGGTTTTTCAGGTGCTGGCGGCCATGGATACGGGGACGCCCTTCGCCACCCTGGGTGCCCATCGGGAAATGCTGATCGCGGGGCTTGCGGAACCCGCCCTGCTGGCCACACTCTTTACGGCGTCCCTGCTCTCCCAGTCCACCTCGCTCAGCGTGATCGTCGCCCATCTGGAGCAACTGCGCTTTGCCCTGCACCCCAGTATGGTTTTCGCCGCTGCCGCCTTTTTCATGGTGCTGCTGGCGGAAAACGCGCGCATTCCCGTGGACAATCCCGCCACCCATCTGGAGCTGACCATGATCCACGAAGCCATGCTCCTGGAATACTCGGGACGGCACCTGGCGCTGATGGAGTGGGGGGCACAGATCAAGCTGGTGCTCTATGTGTCCATCGGCATCGCCCTGTTCCTGCCTTGGGGTATCGTGCCCGCCACAGAAGTTGCGGCCCTGCCCCTGACCCTGCCGGTCCTGCTGCTGAAATTCGCGGCCGCTGCCCTTATCCTGGCACTGGTCGAAACCCTGCTCGCCAAGCTGCGGCTCTTTCGGGCGCCGGAATTCATGGCCACGGCTTTTCTGCTCGGGGTCATCGGGCTCCTGAGCTTCTTCATGCTGGGGGCGTAATATGACGAATACCGCACAGGGGCTTACCTGGGGCATCCCCCTGCTGAGGCTCCTCGCTGCCCTGCTCTTATTGCTGGCTTTCGCCATGCTGGCGCAACGGCGCTTACTCACCCTGATTCATCTTCTCGCCTGGCAAGGTGTAGTCCTGGCCGCCGGTACGGCGCTGGTGGCGTTGCTGACCGGACAAACGGAATTATGGCTTTCCGCAGCCCTGACCCTGAGCCTGAAAGCCATCCTGATCCCGACGGTCCTGCATCGTCTACTGCGGCGTCTTCAGGTGCGTGGCGATGTCGAGGTGGTGCTCAACATCCCCCTGACCCTGCTCGCCGGCATCGCTCTGGTCATCTTCGCTTTCTCCCTCGCTGCACCCATTACCGCCCTGACCGGCGCGGTGACCCGCGGTATGGTCGGCATTGCCCTCGCTGCCGTGCTGCTCGCGTTCCTGATGATGATCACCCGGCACCAGGCCATTTCCCAGGTGGTGGGCTTCCTGGCTATCGATAACGGCCTCTTCTTCGCCGCCACCAGCGCCACCCTGGGGATGCCGCTGATCGTGGAACTGGGCGTAGCCCTGGACGCCCTGATCGGTTTCGTCATTCTCGGCGTGTTCTTTTTTCAGATGCGGGAGACCTTCGACAGCATGGATCTCCAGCATCTGGAACATATCCGGGAGGAATGATGCCGATTCTACTGGTGCTGATATGCGCGGCGACAGGCATCCCCTTGCTCGCCCTCTGGGGGGACGGACGCCGGGGTGCGGCCCTGTTTATCGGCATCAATATGCTAACCCTACTGGCCATCCTGGCGCTGGCGGTGCGGGTGTTGCGCGACGGCGCATTTACCGCGGGCAACGGACAATTCATGGTGGACGATCTCAGTATCCTGCTGATACTGGTGGATGGCGTGGTGGGACTCAGCACGGCATGGTTCTCCCGCAGCTATATGCGGCAGGAAATCGTCCACTGGTCGCTCTCCCGCCGGCGTGTCCGCCTCTATCACGCCATGTTCCAAACCTTCCTTACGACGATGCTGCTGGCCTTGCTGACCAACAATATGGGCATCCTCTGGGTAGCCATGGAAGGCGCCACCCTGTCCACGGTCTTGCTGGTGAGTCTCTTCCGCACGGCGGAGGGCCTGGAGGCCGCCTGGAAATATTTCATCCTCTGCGGTGTCGGTCTGGCGATGGCGCTATTCGGTACGATCCTGCTGTATTTCGCCGCCCAGAAAGTGCTGGGGCACGGTGCGGATGCGTTGCTGTGGACGCATCTGGAAGCCGTGCGCGGTCAATTACAGCCGCAGGTCATGGCCATCGCCTTCATCTTCATGCTGGTGGGCTACGGGACCAAAATCGGCCTGAGCCCGCTCAACAACTGGCTGCCGGACGCCCACGCCAGCGGCCCCAGCTCGGTTTCGGCGGTACTTTCCGGACTCTTGCTCAATGTGGCCCTCTACGCCGTGCTGCGCGCCAAAGTGCTGGTGGACGGTGCCCTCGGTCCGGACTTCGCCGGTCGGCTGCTGATGGGCTTCGGTTTACTCTCCCTGCTGGTGGCGGCCTTTTCCATGCTGCGGCAGCGCGATGTGAAGCGGCTTTTCGCCTATTCCTCCATTGAACACATGGGATTGGCCACCTTCGCCTTCGGGATCGGCGCACCACTGGCGAGTTTTGCGGGTTTACTGCACATGATCAGCCATAGCCTGACCAAGTCCTCCGTGTTTTTCTCGGTCGGACAAGCGGTACAGAGTGTCGGCAGCCGGGAAATACAGCGCATCCGCGGCCTGCTGGCATTCAGCCCCGTCCTGGGCTGGGCACTCATGCTGGCGGTGCTCTTTATTCTGGGGATGCCACCCAGCGGCCTCTTCCTGAGTGAATTTCTCATTATCACCAGCACCTTGCAGAACCAGCCCTGGCTCACGCCGGTGCTCCTGCTGGGCTTGGGTGTAGCCTTTGCCGGAATTTTTCCGCGCCTGCAGGGAATGGTCTTCGGGCCCGCCCCGGAAGGTATCGCCCGCCAACCCGCCACCGGCATCATCCCGGTCTTCATCCAACTGGCCCTGGTCATTTTGCTCGGGGTGTTCATCCCCTGGACGCTGGTCCAGTGGATGCAGCATGCCGCCCTGCTCCTCCACGGATAAGGACGCCATCATGCCCAACCCAGCACTGCGCCTACTGACGGATTTCAAACGATGGGGCACCCCGTTACCGGTGTGGTCCGGTCGCCTCTACAACGAGTATTGGCCGCTCGCCGCCCAGAACATCCGTGCGCAAGGCGGACGCCTGCTGGCGCTCTGGGGCGAGGACCGCCGCAGCACGGAAGCAGGCTATCTCGTCCATGCAGCGTTTCTGTCCGAGACCGGCATCATCCGCGCGGAAATGATCGTGGACCCCGCCATTGCAGCCTATCCGAGCCTGGCCACCGTTTTCCCGGGCGCTCTGCGCATGGAACGTACCCTGTATGACCTGCTGGGCATCCGCGCGACGGGGACAAACGATACCCGCCCCTGGCTGCGGCATGCCGCCTGGCCAGCCGATCAATTTCCCCTGCGCACCGATTTTTCTGGAGAAGGTCTGGATATCGCCGCAGATCGCGACTACACCTTCCTAGCCGCGAGCAGCCCGGACACCCACGAGATTCCGGTCGGGCCTATACACGCTGGCATTATCGAGCCGGGGCATTTCCATTTCCAGGTCCTGGGGGAAGAAATCCTGCGCCTGGAGGAACGCTTCGGCTACACGCACAAGGGCGTCGAGCGCCTCTTCCAGGGCCTGGACGTAGCAGCAGGCGCGCGTCTGGCCGGACGGATCAGCGGCGACAGTACGGTGGCTTATGCCTGGAGTTATGCGCAGGCGATTGAGCAGATTACCAACGCGCCGGTGCCAGAACGTGCCCAATGGCTGCGCGCCCTCTGCCTGGAACGGGAGCGGCTGGCCAATCATCTCGGTGATCTCGGTGCCATCGGCAACGACGCCGGACTGGCCTTCGCCCTAACTCAGTTTCAGGCCCTCAAAGAGGACCTGCTGCGCGAGAATCAACACTATTTCGGGCATCGCTATCTCATGGACCAAGTCTTGCCGGGCGGGGTGGACGGTGATCTCACGGTGGCGGCCGTCGCAACCCTGCAGCGTACCGGGCAGACGCTGAAAACCACCGTCGGGCGCCTGCAGGAAATCCTTGCCGAGCACGGCGGCCTGCGCGACCGGGTGGTGCAACTCGGCATAATCTCCCCCAAACGGGCGGCACAACTGGGACTCATGGGAGTTGCCGGACGGGCCAGCGGCCAGGCCTGGGACCTGCGGGTGCAGTTCCCCACCAGCCCCTATGACCAGCTCCAGGTACGGATGGCCAGCGCCGCAGAAGGCGATGTCGCGGCGCGCATGGCTGTACGTTTCCAGGAAATTTTCGAGTCGCTGCGCCTGCAGGAGGAAATCCTCCGCCGACTGCCTGGCGGAAGCGTGTACCACCCGCTGGATCTCCGGGATGCAGCGGGGGAAGGCATTGGTTGGGTGGAGGGCTGGCGGGGAGAGGTATTTTTCTGGCTGCGTATGGAACAGGGGCATATTTGCCGCTGTCATCCCCAGGATCCGTCGTGGACGCTCTGGCCGGCCCTGGAAGAGGCCGTTCTGCGCGATATCGTCGCGGATTTCCCGCTCATCAATAAATCTTTCAATCTGAGTTACAGCGGCCATGATCTTTAAGCACGACGCCCGGGCGACTCCCGGAAGGAGGCAGTAATGTACCGGATATTGCGCGCGGCACTGCGGCTGGGAAAGGTGGGCGAGACACCACCACGGACACAGCGTGACCCGTCCTCCGCCAGCCCCAGCGGTTTTCACCACAGTCTCAGCATCCGTCATGTGGATGCGGGCTCCTGTAATGGCTGCGAGTTGGAACTCAATGCCCTGAACGGCCCCCACTATGGCTTGGAGCAGGCGGGCTTTCGCTTTACCGCCTCGCCCCGGCATGCCGACGTACTCACCGTGAGCGGACCAG
>JAAOMR010000172.1 GCA_018853935.1 Acidithiobacillus ferrivorans | reverse complement strand
GCATGGAAAAACGCCTTGCCTGCTTCCCGGTCATAGAAAAACAAATCCCGTCCGCTCTCCAAGTAACGTAAGGTTACCGCCTCCCCCAATGGAGTGACCGCTGGCAAAGCGAGTCGCGCATCCCGCCCCGCCACAAAACTGATGGCCGCCAGATGGTCGAGGATATCCTCCGTCGCCGCCGACATGGGCGCTCCTTAACCCTGTTCCGGGAAAAAGATCCGAAAAATCTCCAACAGCGCCTCCGCCAACTCCGGATCGTCCGTCTGCGGATTGATGATCGCCACAGTACAGGCCTCCAGCGCATCGAGACCCGCCACCATCAATGCACCCGCATAAATCAGCGCCCGAGTGGAGGTGACTTCCTGCAAGCCCTGTTCCTTCAGGTTACGGGCCTTGCCTGCAGCGGCTACCAGTGCCCGGGCCCGGGCCTCATCGATACCGGCCTCCTTCATCACAATCCGCGTTTCCACATCAGCAGGCGGATAATTAAAGTTCATCCCGACAAAGCGCTGTTTGGTAGAGGGTTTGAGGTCCTTCAGCACCGTCTGGTAGCCTGGGTTGTAGGAAATGACCAGCATAAAATCGGGGTGCGCGGTAATTTCCACGCCGAGCTTTTCAATGGGCAGAGAACGGCGATGGTCGGTCAGTGGATGGATGACGACCGTGGTATCAGTGCGCGCTTCAACAATCTCATCCAAGTAGCAGATTGCCCCGGCCCGCACCGCTTTGGTCAGCGGGCCGTCCTGCCAGACCGTTTCGTCGCCCTCAATCAGAAAGCGGCCGACCAGGTCTGAACTGGTGAGGTCTTCATGGCAGGCTACGGTCACCAACGGTCGCTTCAGACGCCACGCCATGTGCTCCAGAAAGCGGGTTTTGCCGCAGCCTGTCGGCCCTTTGAGCATTACCGGCAGACGCCGACCCCAGGCCGCCATGAATACCCCGACCTCATTCGCCACCGGCTGATAAAAAGGCTCATCGAAGAGCAAGCGCAAGCCGTTACTCCCTGCCATTTTCGTCTCACTCATACCTTGCCCCCATGATTTTGCTCAGCATGACTGCGCATGTATAGAAAGATGTGACGCAAAGTATGAATCACCATGCGCTCCGGCTGTGCGGGCAGCGCATCAGCACGCCCTGCGTTCAGACAATTCTGGTAATAAACCAGTTCACGGCAATTGTCGCGAATGGTATTCCAGTGGGGTAAGCCCTTCACCAGCGTTTTCCATAACTCCAGCAAATCCGCATCACTGGCATAGGGCTTGTGCTCTGCAGCCAGCATGATGCGCAACATTGCTGCCGCTTCTGCCAGACCCGCCGCCACCAACTCCGGCAACGCCATTCCGGCAACCTGTTGCCGCGCCAGTGCTTCAATACGCTCGTGCGCTGCATCTAATGTGCTTATTAACTCGCTTGACTTGGTCATCATCACTCCTGATGGGATTTACGGCCGCGCCTGCTACCACTCCGGGCGATTTTCGTCTAGGATAAAAGAGTTTTAACTGATTGTGTGTACAATTCATTTTATAGCGTGATTAAGAAGGGGCTACCATGAGTACGAATCTGATCAAAATGGTCAAACTCAACAACCTGCAATATAACGCCAACCGCGACCCGCAAGTTTATCGCCGCGTCGCTGGCCATCCTTTCCGGATTCAGGCCATGCTGGAAGGCAAGGGCAGCGCCCAGATCAGCGTCACCTGCGAAGGCAAGACGCTGAAAGAAGCCAGCCTCGAATTGCCCGGTATTTTCTCCTACGAAATTACCTTCAAGAACGCCGGCATCCGTATCGCCACCCTCACTGTCAGTGCCGGCGGCCAGAGCGAAAGCCACGACCTGCTGCTGGACACCGAAGCTCACGCCAAAGTCGGTTAATAGTTCACTGTCGGCAGCGCCCATCGGTGCTCCAACTGATGGGCAGGACCCCCAACATTTACCAGCCAAACTGGGCAAAAAACTCCGGCAGGCGCTGTAAACCCGTGTCTCGGTCAAAAAAACGATCCGCCCGCGCCGAACGCGCCGCATCCCGCCGTTCCTGACTTCCGCCCAAACAAAATATCGCAATATTCAACTGATATTCCCGCCGCAAGGTGTCAATCAGCTCAATAGGATCCTCAATTTCCGGATCATCCAGATTGAGTAGCATAAAACGATGCAGTAAGACTTCCTGCCAATCACCGAGGTCGTCCAAGTCCGTCGCCTCCGTCATCTCCCAGCCTTCGGGCGTCGTCGTCACGACGGCCGCGCGCAGCTCTGGATCACTCGCCATGAGAATAAAACGCTTGCGCATCCGATCACTGATACTGGGCACCAGGCCACCTCCATTACATTGATTTGGAACAAACCACCCGCACTGACAGACTCAATCCGCCCAGACTGCCGTTTCCAATAGTCGTTCACCCCAGAGCGAAGCCTCTTTGCCGACGACTTCTCGCAACTGTTCAGCAAGCCGGACAGAGTCAGGCTGCAGGCCTATTAATCGGCCCGCCTGCTCCGCTGGCCAGGCCGAACCCGCGACGCGACGCAAGGCACCATTTTCCGTCCATACCCGCAACCAGTGGCCATCGGGCCAGTGCCGCTCCGTCAGGAAAGCACCCGCTTTGAGCTTGATACCGGCAGGCACTCGACGACGGGCCGATTGGTTCCAGTCCACGTCCTCCAACTCCGCCTGCACCATCGCACGTTGTTCGGTCTCGGTAGGAGCCGTCGGCAGGACGACATCCCAGCCTGCCGCTCTGAGCAACGCCGGGCAGGCTTCCAGCACAGCCTCGGGACTGACCACCCTGCCCAATAACGGCAACCAGCTACACAGCCCTTCCTGCAACGCCTCTAGCAGCCATGTGCGAAAACCCGCCGAAGGCGCTGCCACGCAGTCCACAAAGGATGCCCACTGCGCCTCCAGGATGAAGCTACCGCCCAGCACCAGACTGTGCCTGATGGTCGCGGCCCCAGTACCACCGATCTTGCACCCCCGACACCAGAAATCATGCCCTCCCCGCGCCTCCACTTTCAGGCCGAAATACGCATGCACCGCGATCACCCAAGGGGCCATCAGAGCAAACAGTTCAGGTGCGCGGCGCACCCGCGTGGCAGGCGGAAAGATAAAGAAATAACTCAACTGACCAGGATCTACCCAGACCAGACCGCCACCCAGGGCGCGTTGCACAAGCGGAATTTTCAGCCGCTCGCAAGCCGAGCGATCCAGCTCCGCAGCTGGCCCCTGCGCGGCTCCCAGACTCAGGTGGGCGGCAGACCGCGCCAACAGCAAAATGGGCACATCCTGCTCGCCCTGCGCCTCCGCCAAGCCAACATAAGCACGGTGCAGAGCCTCCGGGGCGAGCATCCCCAGATGAATCAGGCGAATTCGCATAATTTACAATACCGCATCCAGTCGGAACGACCTATGCGCCCAATCAGCTCTGTGCGACCCCATCCTGCACTTCTTTATCCTTCGGCCGATAAAAAGCGGAGAAATAGAAGTCGCGCTCATTGAGGGCCTGATGCCAGAGCACCCGTTCTTCCACGCCCGCCTGCATGATCCCGGCCATGGCCATGGACTGCTCACTGTCGAGGATCAGAATGGTATCCTGCAGGTCCTCGTCCAGATCGATGAAATGCGCCGCCAGTCCTTGCGGCTCCTGAATATGCACCAAAAAGGACTTGCAGGACGGGTCTTCGGGGTCCAGCGGCGTCATCACCAGTCGCCCCATGTAAGCCATGCGCGCCAGTTGATTGAACCGGGGAATCTCCAGCTTCTTCCCCATCTTGTACTTTTTCAGCTCATTTTTCAGACTGCTCACATCGGTAATCGGTATCGACTTCATGATAATCCCTAGTAATGCGCTCTGTTATATGTTCCCCCAAAACCTCCTCCCCGCGCAAGGCGCGCCCACACAAAAAAGGGAGACGGTTACCCGTCTCCCGCACACCCTTGAGGAGGGATTTTTTAGAAGTCGTAACCGACCTGAAGACCGTAGGAGTTTTCGTACATGGTAGCGCTGGCGGGCATAGGTCCACCAAAAGGGGAAGAACCAGCCGGACCAGTGTTGGTATTGGAGAATTCGTGCATGTAGGCCTCCGTCAACTTCCACCCCATACCCAACTTTTGCGTGGCACCGAAGGTGATGGCATTCTGCACGATGGCCGGGAAGATCAAGTTGGAGGCAATCGTGTTGTTACTGATGGGATTGGAGCCCCAAGTATAACCGGCACGCACCTGCAACCAGTTGTTCACGTCATACTGCGTACCGAAATTGGCTACCCATTGGTTACTCCAGTGCATGGGTAAGGCAGCACTTGACTGCCCATTCCAAGGTCCATAGATAGTAAAGTTATTCATCGTAGCAGCCCAGTTGATCCATTGCCCTTCCACACTAATCAACCACTGAGGGATAGGCCGAATGGCCAAGCCCAAAGCAATCTGCTGTGGGTAATTTAAATGCCCACTATATTGACCAGGATTGCCGGTGACCCCTCCAGGGCCATTTTGTGTGCCCGCCTGCCAAGTGAGAGGAGTGAATATGATGGGGGACTTGTAGGTCGCACCCAAAGTTACCATGTCATTCACTTTATACAATACGCCCAGTGTCGCGCCCACACCGTAAGCCCAAGAAGGACTGGCCAGATTAAGCCCGCCTGTCACAGGAACGGCTGACGGATAAGGAGCTTGAAGGCCAGTAGGGAAATATTCCGTAAAAGTCTGCTGAAAGGACGCCTGCTCCGCAGCAATATTCAACGATGCGCCAACGGCAAGATGATTATTCACTTTCCATGCTACTGAAGGCGCCATTTGCATAAAGTTGATACTGCTAGAAGCTTGTGCATAACCCATGGAACCCAAATTCTGCAAATAATTAACGCCCAACCCGGAAGTTCCATAAACACCACCACCAAAAACCCAATTCTTGGCGAATGCCGGGGCTACCCAACCGATGGCCGGAATACCGTAGACATTAGTGTGGCTGCCGATCTCGCCAAATCCCAAATTTGTCTTGCGAACCGGATTAAAAATCTCCGCCGAAAATGCCGCCTGCGGAGTCATCAACGCCAACCCGGCCGGGTTGCTCATGGCCGCAGACAAAGGATCATCTGGAGCCGCAACAACGGCACCCGCCATGCCCATGGCATACTGCCCAATACCAATCAACTGATAACCATCTGTTGCAAATGCGCTGACCGACAGGCCCACCGCCAACGTCGCGCCAACCGCAATTCCTAAAATCTGTGACTTTTTCATTTTAATCCTCCGCCCTCAGTTGTATCGCTAATGGCACATTGATTGTGTTGGAACTGGAACGGTGTTGCAAGGCCTTGGTTCTATCATTTTTTTAATCCATTTATCAATACATAAAATATTGGTTTATTAGCAATAATAAATATTATGAGATTTTATAATTACCGCGCACAGTGCCTAACAAAAAAGGGGCCGAA
>JAAOMR010000171.1 GCA_018853935.1 Acidithiobacillus ferrivorans | reverse complement strand
GACCTTGGGTCCCAACCAGGCTCGCAACAAGGCGAGCCATAACAAAGCCAGTGACGACTCCCCGGTGTAATACAGGGCGTTGCTGTTGAGGGCCGCATCCCCCAGGCGCACGTCGATGGCATGTACCCACGCGCCCCAGGGATGAAGCGTGCTGGGATTGCGCGATCCGGATTCGGTGAGGCAAAATTTTCGGGCCAATAGCAGATGATTCGGGGATTGCTGGGCCAGCAGGCACAAAGGGTAGAGCCAGAGGATGGTTTCCGGCAACAGCTGCTTTCGCGCCCCCGTTTCCTGCCGCAAGGTTTTTAGTGTGGATTCGAATGTCTTCTGCGCCGACGCCCACTGGCCTTCCTGGACCAGTGCACAAGCACGCAAGGCTTCGGCCTCAGGGTTGTCATCGTCTCTGAGCAAGTCCCGCAAGTGACCCAGCTCCCCCCGATGCAGCAGGGTTTCCGCCAGTTGATAGCGCAACGGCGGGGCCATCTGGGGATCCACGGGTTGCGTCATCATCCATTGAAAAACGGGTAGAGCACTGACGTCCCATTGGTTGGAAAGCGCTTTTAACGCATGGTGCAGAAGGATTACGCGAAACTGCGGATTCACCCCCGGCATGCGTTCCGCGTCAAAACCGTCGTTACAGGCCGGTCCGATCAGTTCGTTCCAGGCGTAAACGAGCCGCAGGCGCTGCCACAGCGTTTCCATCTCACGTGGGGTGCTGCCCGTGTATACGCCCAAACGTAACATGGCGATGCCGGTTTCCCGAGCCTGGCGAGGCCAACCTTGGGACCTTTTGGTATCCAGTTCCACCACCCGGGTCAGTGCCTGACGCAAAATCTCGGGAGTAAACTGATTGAGCAGCACGCGGTACAATTGCAGACGGTCTGGGTCTGTCAATCTGCCGTGACTGGGGCGTGTCGGCTGATTCACCATAAGGCCTGCAGCCAGGAGTTCGTCGCGCGCCTGGGAGACGGCCATGTGGGTGAACCCCTTACCGTTGGCCCGCTTCATGTTCAGCGCACTCAACACATCCAGTGTTAAATTCGACGGATGCCAGCTCCAGATGAGGGCCATGCCCTGTGCAACTGTTTGCGTGTCCTGGGTAAGACTTGTTGCCAAAGTGCCGTCCTTATAAGTCAGTAGAATCTGCGTGCCACGGGTGAGGTACGGGATGGTCGCGAACGACCATGAAGAACCGTGCACGAAAGGTACCCGGGAAATGATGCTCAGATTTTGTCAATTTCCCCGTTGTGGCGGCGTTCCTGGATCATGCTCGCCCCGTTGCCTCCCGCAAAGCGGTTAACAGTACCTGCCCCGCCCGATCCCAGCGGTAGGCTTGCGCTTTGTCATAGCCCGCAATCTTCAATCGAGTCCGCAATGCACTATCCTGAGCCAGTTGCAGCATTCCCGCGCGAATGGATTCCACATTCAGAGGATCGCAATAGACTGCTGCATCGCCGCAGACTTCCGGCATGGCGGTAACCCGGCTTACCAGCACCGGACAATGGCAAGCCATTGCTTCGACCGGTGGCATACCGAAACCTTCGTACAAAGACGGATATACCAGCGCCAGGGCGCGTTCGTAAACCGCAGGCAGCAACGCATCTCGTAGATATCCGGTCATGATCACCTCGCCGCGTTCCATCATGCGCAGCAGGCTCGCCGCAAACTGGCTTTCCTGCCACCCCATCTGACCCACCAGCACCAGAGGATGCCGCGCTCTGACATCCTTCGGCAGTCCCTCATAAGCTATCAGTAAACGTGCCAGATTCTTCCGGGGTTCCAGTGTCGACAGGAAAAGAAAATAGTCTTGCGTGTTTCCATCCAGGGCTGCCACCAGGGCGCGATCGTCGGTCGCTGTGACATCCGCGTTAAAGCGTTGATCGATACCTGGATAGGCCACATGGATGCGCCCTGCCGTCTCTGGAAAGAAGGTGAGCAGTTCAGCTTTTGAAAATTGGGACGTTGTCACCACCGCCGCGGCGCGCGCCAGGGCGTGTCGCAGATGACGCGTTAAAAAATGCACGCGGCCGGGCGGATGCACCTCAGGGTAGCGTATGTGCGAGAGGTCATAGACCACCAGAATTTCCGGCGCGCGCGCGCGGGGCAAGACGTAGTTCATTCCGAGAATCACGTCAGGCCGCCAAACCCGCTTTAAACGCGCCAACTGAATACCCTGTAACAGATATTGCGCTTCCCGCCCCAACGGGATCTTCTTCTTCCAGTCGCCTTTTGAGGGAATTCGCAACCCTTGCGCCCGGGGAGGTGTGGTTGCCCAGGACGTTGACGTGAAATAGGCCATTCCCGTCGAAGAGTCAGCGGATAATTCGCCCAGCAGCGCGGCTGTGAAGTGCCCGATCCCCGCGCGTCGTCCTTTTAAAGTCGTGGCTTCCATGGCGATCCGCAGCGTCTTCCTGCGTTCATGGGGCAGCTTCTCAAATGGCGCAGGTGCGTACCCGTCATAAGGTAAACCACGCCACCCCCGCCAAATGGCCATCACATTTGAAAATCGTCCAAAAAACAATCGTTTTATGGATCGGGTCAGTGCGCCTAGCAGTCGGCCCACGGGGGGGGCCGGATGATGGTCATCCAGGAAACGTCCAGCGGAAACCGTGACATAATAATCTTTCAGGGGGTGACTGGATCCAAGGCTGGAAGAGTGCTGATGCCAAATCTGGGACACCTCGGCGACGGCCAGTTTCCAGCCCGCGGCCCGCAGCCGGAAGCACAAATCGGTATCTTCCCAATACATGAAATAGCGCTCGGCATTAAAAAGACCAGTGGCTTCGAGAGCCTCCCGACGCAAATACAGGCTGGCACCCGTGAGGAAATCCAGCTGATCATCAGGGGTTGGCCGATGCACATGGTGCGTCACCCCCAACCAGCCCAGCACCGTGCCCCCGCCCCACACCATCACCTTTTCCGGATGTTGCAGGTCATAAATAACTGAGCCCACGGCGCCCACACGATCATCCAGGACCATAACTTGATGCAAGGCTGTCAGAGCATCCCGTTGAACCACTGCATCATTATTCAGCAGCCAGATAAACTGCGCACCAGCGTCCAATGCCCGCCGCATGCCGATGTTGCATCCCCCGCCAAAACCCAGATTACGGCCCATCTGCAGCACTGAGATCGGTATCGGGTAACCTAGTGCCCACGCTTCCAGTGCCTGGGCGCTGCCGTCCGTAGAACCATTATCAATCAACCAGACATGCGCAGGGGGATCTTCCAATACGAGCAGTGAGCGCAGGCAACGGCGGGTATCCGCAAGGCTGTTCCAGTTGACCAGAATAATATGCGTCGTCATGGGATTGGATGGACAAGAAGGGGCGTGTTATTCACAAAAAATTATGAAACAGCCGCCATTACGGATGGGACGTTTACCGGTTGTTGTTTGTCGCTGGGATTGGTTTTTTTAATCACACCGGATTCGATTTCCTTGCCGTGTTCCAGACGGACAAAGTGATCGCAGAATTTATTGACCTGATCCCGGCTATGGGACACCAGAATAAGCGACATGCCGTTAGTCCGCATTTCCGCGATCTTGACCAGCTTGCGCATGTTTGCCGCCAACTTGTGCCAGATGCAACGCATACCCAAAGGTGTCCCGTACATCCTCAGGCATGTCCATGAGATCCTTTTTGGGAGAGGCCACCCAGAACAAGGACGTTGCGATTGAGTCATGTGACCGATTGTATCTTATTGGGTATAAACCGCAAACAGGGGCCGCTCACAGTTCGTGCCCCAATACCCTAAAATTCTTCAGCATCTCATCTTCCAGCCGCCACCCTTAGGCCAACTGTTGCGACAAGTCTCTGGTCAACCGTGTCATTTTTTCTTCAAACGGCTCATCATCCTTGGCCGCTGCACCCACATATCGCCCCGGCGTCAGGACGTGACCGTTCTTGCGGATTTCATTGATGCTGGCCGCCTTGCAGAATCCGGGAACGTCCGCTTATTCCTCTGCACCATCCCCGCGCCAGTTGTGATAGGTGTCGGCGATCTTCTGGATATCTTCGTCGGTCAGTTCCCGATGGGTACGATCCGCCATGAAGCTCATGTTGCGAGCATCAATGAAGAGCACAGCATGACGGAAATCACCAGAAAAAACAGCCAGACCAGGGGATCGCGCCAGTGGCCTACCTCATGGTAAACCACGGCCTGCAAATAGGGGGCTGGGGCGGCACGGTACTTTTTGAGAAAAATGGCTGACAGATAAGGCTCAAAGCTGACACCGGGGCGATCCCAATCACGGGAGCACTATCCCGCAGGTCCGCGCAGCTTGTTTTAGTAAATGACAGCATATATGCTGTCACCCATGGTTCGACTCGTTATTGACACAAATGTTTTTGTTGCCGCCATGCGGTCGGAAGGGGGCGCCTCTCGCGCTGTCTTGAAATACGCATTGACTGGGCGTTACATCCCTTTGTTCGGGAATGCGCTGTGGCTGGAATACGAGGCTATGCTGGGTAGGCCAATATGGACCGGGGAAACCGCAGGCGATGAACGTAAAACCGTCATGGCCGCACTGGCGAAGCAGGGGAGGTGGATATCCATCTACTATGGATGGCGTCCGAATCTCCCCGATGAAGGGGACAATCACTTGGTTGAATTGGCCGAGGCGGGAAACGCCGATGCCATCATCACGCACAACATATCGGATTTGAAGGGCGGGGAACTGGCCTGGCCGGGGTTGCGCATCCTAAAACCATCGGAATGCCTGGAGGTGTTCAAATGAGTACATTGACGATTCGACTCCCAGACGACAAGGCGGACAAAATCCGGGATATGGCCCGCATGAAGGGGATCAGTGTAAACAAGCTCTTTGATGAGTGGACGGCGCAAATGCTCACTGAAATGGATGTTGAGCGCAGGTTCCGGGTGATGGCTGCCCAGGGAGACCCGCAAGCAGCATTACGCATTCTGGAAAAAGTTGATGCCTTAGCGTCTCGGTAGCATCTTAATCCAACTGGCCCGGGGCAACGGAATCTGCACCTGGGCAGACTACGGCATCGCGCTTACTGCCAGGCCCTCGAAAAATTCTTATCGGCAAACGCCTCGGCCAAGCCGGTGATTTGCTTCAGGCGCAACACCGAATCTGAACCATGAACGAGATGCGGCATTTCGTCACCACAGACGAGCGAGACCTGATTAATGAATGGTTAAGCGGACTGCGAGATGTGAAAGCCAAAACGACCATCATTCGGCGGCTGAACAGGGTGGAATCTGGCAACTTTTGGGACCACGAACCGTGCCGGGATGGCGTGTGAGAACTTCGGATTGATGTGGGTCCAGGCTATCGTGTCTATTTTGCCAGATCCGGAAAGGCGATCATCCTGCTGCTCTGTGGTGAAGATAAGCGTAAACAGGATGCCGACATCAGGTTTGCATGCAACTATTGGAAGGATTGGAAAAAACGGGGCTGCACCCCAGCAGGAGGTGACAAATGAGAGATCGGTTACATGATGATGCAATGGCAGACCTCTTTCTGAGAGAGCCTTCCGTAGCTGCGGAATTACTGGATGAAATTCTCGAAGATGGATATCAGGCGGAATTGATGACCGCTCTTCGCCAGCTCACCAAGGCTTTTGGTGGTGTGACGGCCGTGGCCGAGCGAGCCAACCTGAACAAAACGCAGGCGTATCGCACGCTATCCGCAGATGGAAATCCCACCGTGGCATCGCTACGGTGCATCCTCAAGGCCATGGGACTGCGGATCGCCATTAAACCCATCCAGACACACAACCATGCCGTCTAGGCGTCATCCATAAAAATCAAGAATTGGTGCAAAGGGGGCGGGGTAACTAGATGCCGGCGGACCGCCTACCCCTTCTAAATGGCGTTCTGGTGCTTCAGAAGTCCACCATGCGCACCGCTGCCCAGTCATCCGCATGACGCTCAAGGGCATCCTCGAACACCAAGCGGGAAACCCATATAGCGAGGATCGGCGCCGCGAATGCCACGCTGACGAACACTACACCAACCGCAGGGTCGGCGACGGGAACAGATGGTACTGCAGAAATGGCACCGAACGGCGCGAAAGACCTCACCCCAGGTTTTTGACAGGTAGTACCTTACGGGGCTATCTTTGAGCCATAAAATGCCTGTAGGCGGAACAGTATTGTGGAGGCGGGTGTGAATAACCAACATTTATCACCGCAGAACCGGACAGAAGGCTGGGATGCCAGGACATTCTGGCAGCCGGCGCTGGACGCCATGGATTCCGAAGTGCAAAGGAAAGAGGCGCACAGGATGACGCAGATCAGGGAACGCATTTCGCGGCATATCACGAACGCGCAGTTTCAACCTGAATATGCCCCTTAATCTGGAGGGAAACTGTTGCCGCCGAATGTGCTTGCACTAGGCTTGCAGCCAGCAGGGCCGCAGCGGATAGCAGGGCCCGTTTTGGTGGTGATTGCGGGACCCAATGGCTCGGGCAAAAGCGAGTTGGTCAGGCAACTGGTGCGCCTAGATTATTTTGGTGCTGCGGGATGTGTCAATCCCGACGATATTGCCGCACAGATGCCGGGCGGATGGCACAACCCAGACAACTTTTTGCCCGCTGCGCAGAAAGCGGAAGCCATACGGCAAGACTATTTGGCAAGGCGCCAATCTCTGGTGTTTGAGACGGTATTTTCCTCGCCAGGAAAGGTGGACTTCGTACGGGATGCGGCAACGTCTGGATATTTCGTGCATTTCCTTTACATTTGTACGGATGATCCGAAGATCCAGGCCGCGCGCGTATGTGCCCGCGTCATGCAAGGCGGGCACAGTGTTCCCATCGAAAAGATCATCTCCAGATATTTTAAGTCGCTGGACCTCGCGGCGCAGGTTCTGCCCTATGTCTCGCTGGCGCATTTCTTCGATAACACGCCAGAATTGACGGCCCCCAGACTGGTGGTGGAGGCGATTCCCGCACAACAAAGTGGATCAACCTATGGCGTTCAGCCTGCATGGATGACCGGCATTCTGGATCAGATGTGCCAGCTTGGCTGGGCTTCCGGACAAAGCGGTACGCTGTCGCCAGAACCATCCGAACCGCAAGACTGGATCAAGGCTGCCGACAGTAAGCCGCGTGGCGCTGATATCACCGGCAAGGCCAAGTAGACACAAAGGCCAATCCCGCTAACGCTTCTCTCAGGGCCATCACTGTGGCTGGCCAGGCATCAATTAAATGCTATACCCCGATGACATATCCTTTATCTGGCGTTCCCTTTCTACTTAAATAATCAGTAAAACTAAATAGTGTAGGAGCAAAACATACGAATTCCGGGGCTGCGGCTCCAGAATGGGAATGGCCGCCCTGGTGGTTTGTCGGCCTCCCCGATCTCTCGGGACAAATTTTCGAGCAGTTTTTAGGTGCTTTGCCGCAGCTTTTGCTGCGCGTTAGCCCATGTTTGACACTTTTTCAGCAAAATCTCGGTTTTCTGTAAAATAACCCCATAAAAACAAGGTAGATTTTTCTGCGTCAAATGTAGTGCCATAATATTGTATTTCTATTGACCATTCCCCATCCCCAGCGTACCTTGAGCGCATGTTCATTCGCCAAACCAAAACCCGCAATAAGGCCAGCGGGGATGCCTATACCACCTTTCGACTGGTGGCTTCTGAGCGGGTCGGCCAGCAGGTCCGGCAGCGCACGCTGTTGAACCTCGGCCGTCAGTTTGATCTGCCTCAGCCAGACTGGCCGGTGCTGTGTACCCGGGTAGAGCAGATCCTCACCGGGCAATCGAGCTTTTTAGCCGCATCGGCAGCGATTGAGCGGCACGCGCAACGCTTGGCTTCCCGCCTGTTGGCAGCCTCCCCGGCAGCGGTTCGGGAAGTCGGCAACACGGAAGATTTTGTGGAGGTCGATGTAGAATCGCTGCAATTGACTCATCCCCGCTCGGTGGGCGTGGAGCAGGTCGCTCTGGCGGCAATGGGTTGGTTGGGCCTGCCAGAGATACTGTCGCAGTTGGGTTTCAACGGGATCCAGAAAGCCGTCGTCCAAGCCTTGCTGGTCAGCAATTCCAGGAAGACGCCGACATGCCCGATGTTGGGTATGGAAATGAGGATTTTGCCGTCAGATGTCAGATGATCCTTTAGCCGCTGGAGCACCTGGCCCGGGTCCCGCAGGTGTTCAAGCACGTCAGCACAGACAATCCGGTCATAACGCACCCCTTCCAATAGATACCCAAGGTCTGCAGATTCCAGGTCGGTGACCATGATCCGGCGGTAAAAGGGCTGCGCGATCTTGGCGGCCTCGGCGTTCCCCTCAATCCCGTCGACGCTACAGCCTTGTTGTTCGGTGAGATACTGACCCAGCACACCCACTGCGCACCCCACGTCCAGCACCGTGCTGCCGTGTGGAATGCGCCGGGCGATCTTGGCCAGGCTGTCCTCAGCACTCAGATCAAGTGGAAGACGGGAATATAGGTGTTGCTGTGCCTCTTTTTCGGTACTCATATTGAGTGATCCCGCGCCGCCCAGATAATATTATGGCAGCTATTCGAGACCTGAAAAAATATTTTTTCACTACAGTTTAGTTCCTTGTCGGTATTCAGTGACCCATTGGTGCTGAATTTCTATGGCCCAAGTAGCCCGAGGCGTGCCGTCTTGAAGAGCGCCAGGATAGGCAACACCGCTGGATTTGTAGTTTTTGCTAACCATTACATGATTGCGGGAATGGCCGAGGCCGAAGCAACCACACTTTTATCAATCCGCCCCTCCTCCTCCACCCGCCCCTGATCCAGACGCACATACTGGTCACAAAACTTGTTGACTTGCTCCGCGCTGTGGGAGACGAGGATGAGGGTCATGCCCTGGGCGCGGAGTTCGGCGATCCTGGCGTGGCATTTTTCCTGGAAGGGCTGGTCGCCCACGGCGAGGATTTCGTCGGCGAGGAGGATGTCGGGCTGCAAGTGCACCGCCACGGCAAAGCCCAGACGCATCTGCATGCCGGAGGAGTAATTCTTGAGGGGGGTGTCGATGAAGTGGGCCAGCTCCGAGAATTCGATGATGTCCTTGACGTGCTTCTGGGTGTCGCGGTTGCGAAAACCGTAGAGGCTGGCGTTGAGAAAGATGTTTTCATAGCCGCTGAGTTCAGGATGGAAGCCGACGCCAAGCTGAATAAGCGGTGCGACCCGGCCACGGGTGATGACCCGGCCCTGGCTGGGCTCCAGGATGCCGGCGATGATCTGCAGCAGGGTGCTTTTGCCGGAGCCGTTGTGGCCGAGCAGGCCCAGGGCTTCGCCCGGCTCGACGCGCAGGTTGATATCGTCCAGGGCGAGGAAATGCTCGCGGCGCTCGCGCTTGCTCTGGTGAAAAAGGGCGAGGAAGCGCGTCTTCATGCCCATGGCGCGGTTGTGGCGGAGGATAAATTCCTTGCGAACGTGCTCGACGAGGACGGCAGGGGGCATCAGAGGTCTTCCACCAGATGACGGGCCTTGCGGCGGAAAAGGATCGTGCCGACGGTGAGGGTGCCGATGGTCCAGGCGGTGGCGATAAGGACGTGACTCAGGGCGGGCAGGGTGCCGGCGTAGAGCAGGGCGTGGAAGAGGTCCATGAACTGGGTGAGGGGATTGAGGGCGATGATGTCACGGGTAGTCGGCTTGAGGACATTGACGTCGTAGCCGATGGGGGTGAACCAGAAGCCGAACATCAGCGCGATTTCTACCATGTGCTTGAGGTCGCGCAGCTCGACCTGCAGCACCGAGAAGGTCAGCACGATGCCCCAGATGAAGGCGATATACAGGCCGAGCGCCAACGGGTAGAGCAGCAGCCCCCAGTGATAGACGCCACCCAGAAATGGATAGAGCACCACCAGGATCAGGATGGCGATGAGCCACAGCGCCAGCGTAAACAACAGGCTGGCGGTCGGCACCAAAATGCGCGGGAAGTAAATCTTCTGAATCAGACCTGAAGCGCTGGTGAGGCTCTCGCAACTCTGGCTCACCGCCTGCGAGAAGAGGTTGTAATGCAGGACGCCGATGACGAGGTAAAGGATGTAGTGGGGCAGATCGCTGCGAAAAATATGCGTGAACACAAAATCATAGAGCAGGATAAGCGCGAGGGGGTTGCCCAACGACCACAAAAAGCCCAGCGCGGCACCCTGATAGCGTACCTTGAGGTCTTTGGCGACCAGATTGCGCACCAAATCGCGGTATTGCCAGTAACGGGCAAAGCCGGTGACGGGGGCACTGGGCGGGGCGATGATGTTGGTCTGCATGAGCGGGGATTCTGCGTGCTGCGGCGGGATGGGTCAATGCCTATTACCGGCAGCAAGTCCATTCGCAAGATCGTTCTCAAGGACACGATATCCTGATGCGCGGCCATTGACCATGAACGACAGAGGTCCTACATTTCAGCCTAAGTACCCGTTCATATGAGGTAATACCTATGGCCATACAGCATGTTTCGCTTCGAATCGAAATGGCGTCCCATGGTTCTGAGATCATTGTGACCAAAAGGGGGCGACCCGTGGCGCGCATCGCACCCATTGAGGTCGGCGGCCTGATGTCGGATGCCGAAAAATACCGCATTGTCAGTACGTGGTACGGACATCATAATCCGTCCCCTATTGAAGGGGGGCCAGGTACGCCCAACATGTGTCTGATGCAGCGGGTGGGAAGTCGTCCTCTAGCCGTCAGATACGTTGCGCCCGGCTAGGGGGTGACCTATAGTAGTTGTTGAACTTTTCAACAATGGTGCTCAAGATGGCCACGGTCAATTTTAGTGTTCCCGAGGATGTGAAAGTTGCATTTAATACGACCTTTTGTAAAGAAAACAAAAGCGCCATTATCGCTGCTTTAATGCGTGAGGCGGTGGATCGTGCGCAGCGTAAGGATCGCGCACGGCAAGCCGCTACCCGCATTTTGGAGCGTCGCGAGTCCGCGCCGATAGTGAGTACGGCCGAGTGCCGGGAGGCGAGGGAAAGGGACCGTCCGTGATATGGGTCATTGATGCCAGTGTCGCACTCAAGTGGTTTTT
>JAAOMR010000170.1 GCA_018853935.1 Acidithiobacillus ferrivorans | reverse complement strand
ATCTCACCGAACTTGCCGGACCCCATGAGGCCAAGACGACCGCCGATGCCGCCGAACAGATCCTTGACCTTCTCGACATTGATCATTGTGCCGCCGGACTTGTTGGGCACCCGGAAGCGGTTGATGAACAATGCGGCTACACGACCCTCCGGCGTACCGCGAATACCCGGCAGGTTGGGGAGTTTGTCGAGTTCCGAGGGGCTCAGAAGCAAGAGGGAGAGGTCGGCAGGGGTATAGGCGTATCCGCCGCGCTGCAGTGCGGCTATGAGGGCGTTGAGGGCCTGTGTCGCACTCTTGCGGTAGAAGTCCGCACCCGCACTGTTGCCGGCGGCAGGGACCATGGACATGATACGCGAGGCCACTTCATCTGCGTCACCATAAAGGATGGGGTTGTAGGTATTGCTGACGGAAGGATCACCTGGATGGATCACCACCAGGTCATCTTCGCGCCCGGTCCAGCGGAGCATCTGCCAGAGCACGTTGATATTGCCGGAGTCTATCTTGCCATCGGCGAAGATGACACCACCGCCGGCGCGGATTTGTTGCAGCATCATTTCGCTGGCAGCGACCGTCTTGCCGACACCGGACATGCCGAGAATCATCATGTGATCGTTCGGTGGATCCTCCGGGCGTTTGGTGTCGCCCAGAGTCGGCAGCCACAGCGGTTCACCGGAATTGGTCAAGTAGCCGAGCAATACGGCATCCGGCAAGGATTCGTGGTGCGAAACCTTGAGAATAGGGGGGTCAGAGGGGAGATCGACGCGGGTTCTGATCGCGTGCTCTCCACCGTCCATCCAGCGATGAATCTTGCGGGTGAGGTGCAGACCGCCGACCGCCGTAGCAATGCCGGTCGCGGTCTGCCAGATGGGTCCGGACACGATATAGGGGCCACAGGCCCACAGGGAGGCCGCGATCCCCAACAGGGCCGCCGTATCCTCACTGCCTCCCAGCTTCAGCTTGTCGCGCACGGGTTATTTATCCTTGGTGCCAGACGTAAAAAAACCCCAAGCACAAGGCGAGGGGTGGGGGGAGATCAGAAGCCTTCTTCTTCAGAAGCAGGCTCATTGTCAGCGTCGGTAGCAGACTTCTTTTCCAGGAAACCTACACGATTGGCGACAATCTCGGTGGTGTACCGATCAGCACCTTCCTTATCCTGCCACTTGCGCGTTTGCAAGCGACCTTCGACGAGGATATACGCACCTTTGCGAAGTTTGGCGACATGCTCAACCTGCTTGCCAAGCACTACGACAGCGTGCCATTCGGTGTGATCCTCATAATCACCATCCTTGTTCTTACGACGTTCGCTGGTAGCGACACGCAAGTTGGCAACACCATTGCCAGACGGGGAGTACCGTACTTCAGGATCATTGCCGAGAAAGCCAATCACTTCCGCATTGTTCTTTGAAAACATAACACTCTCCTTAAAAATGCCTGGCGGAATGCCAGAGCTTCATACCGTTCCCTAGTACCGGACAGTTTCTATGTACCAGGGGGATGATTTTATGGAGGGAGGCGGTGCGGACGCAGAAAATAGGCGAGCCGGACTCCTTGCGGGATCCGGCTCTTCATACACGTCACCGGCAACTGGCCGGGCACCCAGAAAATCTACCACACCCGCGCTCCCCCGCGCCACTTACAGGCTCGCCAGTTGGCTGGCGATCTCATCTTCTATACTGCTCTCGGCGGCGGTGCCCGCATGTTCAGGGGCATCTGCAGCTTTGGGAGCATCTTCTTCTGGAGCCGGTTCGCCGCCCTCCGGCGCCTGGCCATAGCGGGCCATGATGTCCTTCACCCAGGATGGAATCGTGAGAATGTCCTTGCCACGCCGGGCATTGAGGATGCTCCTGCACCAGACGTAACCGACCTGCTGCCCGGTTGGGGTCTCGATACCGTCGGCATCAACGGCCTTCAGGTCACGCACTCGCAGCTTTCCCTGCACCATAATGGGGCGGCCCATACGCAATTCTTCCCGGATTATGCGGGCGAGCTTGCTGTTCATCATCCGCACGGGGATGCTTTCTTCAGGGTTCTCGGTTTGTCGCAGGATGATCTCGACCCCGACGATGACATTCTGCCCCTCGCCGCGCAGAGACCGGATACCGTCCACAATGCCGGCGACCACGACGTTATTCGCGGCATCCCGCATTCGGCCTTCGCCGAAGGTTTCCCCGCCAAAAGGCTGGAAGTCGTCCTGCTGAATCCGGTCGGCCTTGCGATTCTTGATCGGTGTATGCCAGGTCAGTGAACTGGGCATTTCGATGATGCTGGGGGATGACACTTCCAGGGGGTCGAGAAAGGCGCTGTGCTCCGTCACCTCCTTGGTACCGTTGTTCCAGGTGACGATGCGGCCATGCACCCGCCCGGTGATTTTGACCGCCTCTTCGTTCTGGATGGCCGCGAAGGTACGCTTATGACGCGGGGACTGTCCCACGGGAACCATGCGGGTGACATCGTTGGTTTTCTGGATAAATCCACTGACAGTATCCCCATCGCGCGTGAAGTTTCGCGCAAATCCGCTGATCCATGCGACGTTCAGCATCCCGTTTTCGTGGCCGTAACTGGCCAGCGGCTTATCTCCTAACATGCTTTTCTCCTTTGAGTTTCTTGCAAAAGACTGCCTACATAGCTCTGAATGCGTTGCATGAATGCGTCCGCGTCGAGACTTCCCTGCGCCACCGTGCTGATTGCGGACTCCCACAAAATGATCGTTCCCGGATCCAGCATGGACGGCGGGACGTGCGCCAGGGCGCTTTCGCCTCTCTGCGTGATGCGCAAAGTGGACGGGTTCACGAATCCGTCCTCGAAAACTTTAGCGAGCATGGTGTGGCGAGATCGGGGCGAGCCGAGCTGGATGCTGTTCTCAACGCGTGCCCGCAACTCGGGGGATGCCACCCAGCGGCGCAAATCCGCCATGTCTTCGTACAGCTCCGCGAGTGCATGGGTGCTCTGCGGATGGTGCGCCGTCTGCCGGGTGCATTCCTGCCGGAGCTGCGATTCCCGGGCCAATATGGCCTCGAACACGATCTGTTCGTCGGGTTTCAGGGGGCGCTTCGGCATAGCGAGTATCTGCAGGCCGCCTGCGTGGGCCGTCACAGCCGGTTCGACCTGGTGCGGATCGGCTGGAAACGCATGGTGCGCTGACCAGAGCGCCGGATTCAGCTTTTTGTGATTCGTGAAAGGATACGAAATGAGGCCCGCTTCATAGAGGTTCTGCGCCGCCATCAGTGTTTTCTCGGGAGATGTGCCCGCGGATCGCAGGCAGGCGGCTTGCAGGCGGGCGGTATCGAATGGGGTGATGACGGATTCAGGCTTGGGGCTTTGGGTCGATGCGCGGTCGCGGATCAGAGCCAGCAGGGGTGTCATGACGCGGCCAGCGGGAATTGGCGTGGACTGGTTGGCGGTCAGCGTCAGCATCCGGGAGAGGTTGATGCCGATGAGCCAGTCCGCGTGCATCCGGCACTTCTCGGATTCCGTCCAGGCGCGATAAGGCGTGTTGGACTCTGGCCGCGCCTCGCTGATGTCCTCTGGGTGCAGGGATGGTAACAGCATCCTCTGCACCGATCCCTTCCAGTCGAGGTGATCGAGGAGAGCGTCTATTCCGAACTGTCCGCCCGCATCCGGGCTTCCGGCATGGATGACCTGATCACAGGCGGACAGGGCATCCTGTATCGCCTTGATGCGATCTCTCGCGGTAGCGATGGGTTTGAGCCGGAAGTCCGGGAGTATCGGCAAATCGCTCAGGCGATAGTCTTTCCATCGCGGTCGGTACTCGCCGGGGGTGCAGTGCCGCAATAGCGGTCCCCCAGTCCAAAGAATGCGGGTGCCCTTGCGTGTGACCATTTCCGATGCGGATGCCGAACGCACGCCAAACCGCCGCCCCAGGGCATGTGCCATGCCTCGGGTGCTGGTAAGGATGATGGTCTCGCGCTTTTCGATGTTCATTTCATAGTGTTTTTACTATAAAACCGGTTGCAAGGAAAGCCTGAAGCCATGTCCTGGTACGCAAAAACTGTCTGGTACCAGAAGATGGTATGAACTACGGACGCTTTTTGTGGAACACTGGAGGTGTTTATGAAGGCAAGATTATGGCTGTTGCAGGATCCGAACAGCCCGAAGATGAAGGTCTGGGGTGCGATTCAGAATACGGGACGTGATGCCCAGGTCGCGCTTACCAAGGTTTTCTACGGTGGCCCCATGGGGGGCGGCAGGCCCGTTGTTTCGACTACGACCAGTGGCAAGGCGGTGGCGACACTTCGCAAGAAGACTCCATATTACCCGCTCCGCTGGGACCGGGACATTGAGGTGCCGGAGCCTCTGTCTCAAGGGACTTCCCATTTGGACCTTCTGATGGACAGCGTCATCAAGAATGTTTACGGCAATTTCGTCCGTCATGGCGGCCTCAGTAACGGCATTGACGCGCTGCTGGACCAATGGAAGGTCATGCGGGCGCCTGCACCCGTTGAGGTTGCTCAGGGCAGGGATTTAACCGGGTTGCTACAGAACATCCCGGCTTCTCTTTGCTGGAACTGGTGAGGAGGCAGGACTTCTCAGACTGGTACTTCAGCAAACCTTGATTCTCCCCCACCCCTCGCCTTTGGCTTGGGGTTTTTGTGTCCGAACCCCGCCGGTACATAGAAACTGTCCGGCAGTCCTCCCCGGCATGAACCGCCCCACTTCCGGGGCCTTTTCGTTGAGGGGGATACTGATGAGTGCAGATTTTTATCTGGGGAAGTTGCAGGAACTGGTGGGTGGCACCATTACCGAGCTCATCCGGAGCGGCGATGATTATGGTCAGGACGAGTTTTTTGGCCTCGTTATCACAATGCCCAACGGGCTGAGAAAAACGCTGGTCTTTTTGTCAGACGATGAAGGCAACGCGCCTGGGCGATTTGAGATCGCGTCTGATGAGGCAAGCTATGCGCTTGAGCATCCAGCGACCGTAGCGGCGGCACCGTCTGCTTGAAAATCAATGATCCACCCCACTTCCACGCTTCGGCCTGGGAGTTTTTTCTGTCTGGCGCCCGCGGTACATAGAAACTGTCCGGTAATCCTCCTCGGTATGAACCGCCCCACTTCCGGGGCTTTTTCTTTGGAGGATGTATGAGCACCACCACCGTCGATTTAGGAACCGCCTTTGGTATCTCAGCACTCGCTGGGAAGATGTTCCCCAGCAAAGCCGGGGAGGAAGGAGTCCCCGACAAGATTCAGAATTACGTTTTCCGTCTGGACCTGCTCCGCAAAGGGCTTCTCTGGATGTATGGCGTGGCAGGGCGGAGCATGTATCTTTCCGGTCCCGCTGGGAGTGGCAAAACCAGCTTCGCCGAGCAGTTGGCGGCACGGCTGGGCTGGCCCTGTGTTACCCTATCTTGCAACGCACGCACGGAGCGTGCGGACATTGTGGGGTATCTGGGGCTTGAAAACGGGGCTACGGCCTTCGTGGATGGACTCTTGGTCCGTGCGCTGCGCAATGGTCAGATGATAGTATTTGATGAGGGCGATGCGCTGCCTCCGTCGATTACGATCACTCTCAACCGCGTCCTGGAAGGCTCCGCACTGGTGATCCCCGAGACGGGCGAGACCATCCAGCCGCATCCGGACTTTCGGGTGGCCTTTACGGGTAACACCCGTGGGCGCGGTGACGACACGGGAACCTTCCGTGCGCGGCAGGTACAGGATGCCGCAGTCCTGGATCGCTTCCTTTTCGTGGAGGTGGATTATCCGACCGATGAGGAAGAGAAGGCCATCCTCTCAGGCAAATTCGGAACCGATCTCCCGGATGAGATCCTTGATCTCCTGATCCGGTTCGGGACCGAGACCCGCTCGGCCTATCGTGCAGGCGAGTTGTCCGCACCGCTCTCAACCCGCGGCCTAGTGCGTATCGGGGAAATTCTGCGGTCGCGGCTCTTTGACAGCCAGCCGGACCCCATCTGGGCTGCCGTGTCGTTCGGCTTCGCCGATGGTCTCGGAAAGGACGAAGGCGACGCGCTCTGCAAGCTGCTGAACACCGTAAAAGGCGCTACTTGATGATTCCCCCACCCCATGCTTCGGCTTGGGGTTTTTTGTGTTCGGTCCCCGCCGGTACATGGAAATTGTCCGGTAATCCTCCATGGATATGAACCAACCCACTTCCGGGTTTTTTCTTTGGAGGATGTAATGTTGAAACAACTGGTTGTTTTGTATAAGGCGTCAACCCGTGAAATATGGGGTTATGTACGGGATCTCGAAAAGCAGTCCGTACCAATAGCAATCCAGGTGTCTGTGTTTATGGGCAGTCTCGCCAAGGGCGGTGTCCAAATCCAGAGTATGAACGTAACAAAGACGGAAGATCGGCGTATCCAGAAGCTTAATAGCGGTTACGTTTCGATATTGCGTCCCGCACATTTATGTATGTCTGTCAGTTCTGAGCACATAGCCGTGCGCCTCCATGCGGCATTACAAGCGGATTCGACTCCCGGAAATGAGGAGATCGTTCTTGCGCATACGATAGGTGTGCTCAAGGCGGAGTTTGGTGAGCGCCGGAGCGCCATTCAGGAGGAACGCTCGAAGGCCGTCCTCAGTGGGCTGCTCCAGACGATTCCCGCTTCTTTAAGCTGGAACTGGTAATCCCCCACCCTCTCGGCTTTGCCTTGAGGGTTTTTTCTTGCTCATAATGCAGTGAGGGAGATTCTTATGCACAGTAGCCCATTATTCTTTCTGTTCGCTTTACTGGCGACGCTGCTGCTCTTCGTGTTTTCGATTCTGGCGCACGAGCTGGGCCATGCGGCGGTCGTAGCTTTGTTGCTGGGGCGGCGTGCCGTTTTTGAAATCCGTGCTGGATCCATCACGTTTCTGCGCTGGAAAAAGTTGGCCATAGGCATTTTGCCCATCTGGGGCTATGTCCGTTTCGACGAAGACAAAGCCTCGATGACGGACTGGCGGCTTATCTTTGCGGCGGGGCCTGCGGCATCGGTGCTTACGGCCTACGTCTTTTTGGGTCTCCACTACCTGCCCTTTGCCGAGAACTGGCGGCAGGTGTTCTTCATCATGGCGATGGCGAATTTTGCCTTGGCCGGCTTCAATCTTATACCGATTCCGCCGCTGGATGGCTGGAAAATCGTGGAGAGCTATCTCCCGCTGCTGGGTATTAACATGACGAAGGAGGGGCGGGCACGGCTCTATAAGTGGGGCATGGTTTTTATAACGGTGGCGAGCTTCCTGTTCATTTTCCTGTCAGGATTCTATAGGGGCTAACCATGTGAACACGTTGTCATTTTTTTCTTGACTTCGTTAATCATAGTGTATTTAATATAACTCAAACCTGGCAGCCAGGTTGGCCATGGCCGTCGGAGAATCAGCAATATCTCGTGGAGGAGTAAGCCGTGTTACAGGTAACAGTAGATGGCAATCAGGAGCCGGATCGTCCGGTGCCCAATCCCATTGGGCTGGTGGTGAGGGCGCGGACGCAGGCCAGGAGGTTGGCGGGGTGTCATCCCACTGCCATTCAACTCGAACGGCTCGCCGCACGATTGGAACATATCCTGACCGAACGGCGGCGCTTGCATAAATCGCTTGGCCTGACGTTCGACGAATAGCGATTATGGGTAAGGATTAGGAAGGGTAAGGGGGTGCTGTCATGGTGATGATTATTCGGGTTTCGACGCTGTTCGCGGTCGTGGTTATTGCGGCCAAGGCGGGATTGTTCGTTGCCGACGACGGCGCCATCAAGAACGGCATTCTGGGTCCGGTCGAGAAGAAGGTTTCGCGCCTGATCGACGAGGCCATGCGCCGTCGTGCCGAAGTAGAAGAGGCCGCCGATGGCGTGGCCGACATGGCCCAGGCTATCGCCTGTTCCGCGGTGTGCGCCATCGTCCGGGTAATCCGGATGGTGGGTCGCGCCCGGAACCGGACAGCCATCGCTGCGGGTAAGGCCTCGGTAATTACTTCCCGCGCTTTCTGGTCGGCACTAGCGCTGGCTGGAAAGCCGCATCGCCCAAAAATGGGAGGCCATTATGAAAGTGCGTGACAAACTTATCCGCGCCGGCGCTCGTAATCTTCGGGAATACGGATACCCGGACGCCAGCACGGATAACATTTTGACGTTTCCAGTATTCGCGGCGTTTTTTTTGGAGATTTTATAGTATGTTTAATTCCGACGTGATTCTCACCACTTCCATATCGGAAATCCTCGAAAAGCGCGAGCAGATCAACGCAAAAGTGAAACAGGCCATGGAGATTTTATCCGAAGCCTGTTCAATAGAGCGCTCTGTAACAGGGGTGGGGTACTCCAATTTGGAGAGTTATTTTTCTGGTCACCATTACGTTTCTTTGAGTAACAGCAAGCGCACTCAGGAGAGTCTAGGCAAATATATTGATGCCGCTTTCTGGCGCAGTCTGCTGGATGCTTCCGGTATCCGTGCGGTCATGTCAGCAAAAAAACAGAAAGATATTGATTCGCAAATCTCAGATAACGAGACTCCGCCATTCGAGGCGGAAGCAATCGCCTCTACTTTTGCTGACTTGTACGAGAAACGGGCGAGCATGATGGAAGATGGTGTTGTTGATGTGTTCCGTTCCCTGTCCTGGGATTATAAGACCAACAACCCGGTGGCCATGGGGCGCAAAATCATCATCAATTCCGTGTTGGATTCTTATGGCACAGCAAACACCTGGCGCTGTGACATGCTGGATGATCTGATAAGAATCTTGAGCGTATATGATGGCAAGGCTATCCCGGAACATCGGCATGGCATGTATTCACTGGTATCTGATGCTATTCAGAATGGTTCGTACACTTTTGACTGCGCTTATTTTTCCGCGAAATTGTTTAAGAAAGGAAGTTGTCATATTACATTTAATGAAAAAAGCATACGGCTTTTAGACTTGTGCAACCGGGCTATTGCTCGACGCTTTCCAGCGTCCATCCCACACCATCGCCGTGCTGCGGCCTGAACAATCCCGCAAGACATTGCTGATCTGCATTTTCGTCTGGCGCGAATCGCCGAAGAACAGAGCACGCCAGCGGCGGCCATGCAGCACTATGATGCGGCGCACCGAATCATCGCGGTCAGCCAACCCTTCAGCGAAGAGGGCCATCACCAGCTCGACACCAGGATCTGCCGGCGACCCTGGCTGCAACTGGCGCCACCAGCGCCCCGTGATGGCCTTCAATGGATCTTCATCGTCGGTATGCCGCGCTCGGGCACAACGCTACTGGAGCGAATACTCGATATGCACCCTGCTTTTCATGGGGCGGGCGAGCTGCACGACATGGCGATGGTGGCCCAGCGGTACTACGCTACGGGCAACGGTGAGGCCGTACTGCAGGCCTGCGACGCTTTCGGTAGGAAGGGCAGCAATCTCACGCCCCGCGCCGCATGGTGCATCGACAAGATGCCGCATAATTTCGTCCATGCCGGTATGATTCTGCATTTGTTCCCGCCTGCGAGGGTAATCTGGTGCCGCCGTGATCCGATGGATAACTGCACGTCGATCTATCGTCAGCACTTCAGAGGAATCCACCCCTACGCACACGATCTCGGCACGCTGGGGCGGTATTTCCGTTGGCATGAGGAGGTTATGGAGGGTACCGGGAGGATTATCCCCAGCGGGTGCTGGAGGTGTCCTATGAGACGCTGGCGGATGATATGCCGGTACCGTGACCGGCCTGCTGCGGTCGCTGGGCAAAGACTGGGATCCAGCCTGCGCCCGGTTCTATGAGAATCCAAGACGGATACTCACGGCCAGCCATGGGCAGGTGAATAAGCCGATTTATCGGGACACCGTAGGGTCGTGGAAGCAGTATCGGGATTACGTTGAACCATTATTGTTGGAAGAGGCCGTAATGTCGGACTCGGCCAATGAATCGCAGAGGAGATAGGATATGCGCCACGTTCTACTGATTGACGGTAATAACATCGGATACGCTTCGATGTATGTGCCCGCCCTCTCACACCTGGCGCACCGCGGCCAGCCAACGGGCGGCATCATGGGGCTTGCACAGTCGGTTATGCGAATCTCGTCACTCTATCCCGGCGCGGTACCCGTGGTACTTTGGGACGGTCATGCCGCATGGCGAAAATCGCTTTGCCCGGAATACAAGGCCAACCGTAAAGACACGCCGGAAAAAGTGGCGGTGGCCGATAGCTGGCGGCAACAGCAGCCGTTAGCGAGCACATTGTTGCTGCACATGGGCGTGATTCAAATGCGGGCCGTGGATGCGGAGGCCGATGATCTCGCCGGGCGTTTATGTCTGAACGAAACGCCCGCAGCGCATGGCATAGACCGAGTTACCATGGTCTCCGGCGATACCGACTGGTGGCAGGCACTTTCACCGGGGGTCGATTGGTTTACGCCCATCACCGACAAACCGATGTCGCTGGAGATGCTGCGCACAGCCGCCGCTAAAGATGGGCCATTCGCTGGGCCGGATGAATATCTTTTAGCGAAAGCCGTGGCCGGTGATCCATCCGACAACATTCCCGGCGTACCTGGCGTCGGCATGGCAACAGCTCTGAAACTGTTACGACTGCACGGCGGGCTGGAGGGCATACAGCAATCGGTAGATTAAGGGCACGCCAAAGATAAGAAGTCAGTCGCCATAGCGGCCATGATTCCCGCTATTGAGCGCAACCTGCATATCATGGACTGGCGCAAGGCTCCCGAGCTGCGACCGGGAAATACAGGCGTCATGCGTGAGGACTTCGACGCCCCGGCCTGCCAAACATTTTGCGATGATTTAGGCTTGCATCGTCTGTCTGAACGCTTGGCAGGCGAGGCGTCGTGGGACTGCGCCGCGCAATCGTGGGCGTTATCCCCTACCATGGATTTTTGTGTCGCCGCGTGCTGACGCCTGCCGCGTGCTAACGCCCCTGGAACTCGCCGGTGCGCTCACCCTGATCTGGGTGCTGATACTGCGTCTATTTCGCCGCAATATCGTGGCGTTCTGGCTGGCGGCGCTGCCCGGCGTGATTCTGCATGAGATGACGCACTGGATGGTGGCGTTTGCCACGTTCGGGCGCCCCGGCTTTCCCCGGTTTATTCCCAATAAGATGGGGAATGCCTATGCGCTGGGCCGTGTGCCGATTCATAACCCCCGCTGGTTTAATGGGGCACTGATCGGCTTGTCCCCTTTGCTGCTCATGCCTCTGGCATACGCGGTTATCGTGTACGGGACGCCTTGGCGGTTCTCGTGGCTGGGTGGCTGGCAGTTCATCCTGATGCCCCTTATAGCGGCTGAGTGCCTGCTGGAGTGCATTCCGTCCAGGCCGGACCTGCGCCTGGTATCCTTGTCGGCGATTCCGCTGGGGATCGTCGGGGTGATGGCTTATCTGTTCTGGCTGCGATAATTTTCTTATCAGGATTCGATTTTAGGATGTGAAATGGGAAAGAAAGTCCAAAAACAGCAGAAAATCGTCTATAACAAGCAGAAAAAGGCTAAAACCGCCGAGTTTTCGCAAAACGCCATGCCGGGCGCCAAGAAAGACCCAGGGCATCTCAGAGCTATCGACATTCTGAAAATGGCGGCGGTTGATCT
>JAAOMR010000017.1 GCA_018853935.1 Acidithiobacillus ferrivorans | reverse complement strand
CCCGCCGCGAAGCTCAGGCTCTCCGCCACCCGTAATTGCGCGATAATATCGTCACCGACGCGCAAACGCAGACGCAAAGCCGTTTGGCCGGGGTATTTACGGAGCACGGCAAGCAGGTCTTGGGGAGCCAATTCTGCAGCGATTTCCAGCTCCAGGGTCAGTTGCGTAGCCAGTTCCTCACGCGCCCGCGCCGTACCCAGCACGCGCAGGGCATTGAGCCGCAGGCCACCAGAATAGCTGTCCTCGCCCACCTCACCCAGAACCAGCACCGGCTCCTCACCCTCCCCGACTTTACCAGCCTGCGCCCAGGCTTCGGCAAAAATGACGACCTCCAGCCGCCCCCGACCGTCGTCCAGGGTCAGAAAATAAATCCGATCGCCGCGCTTGGTCCGGGTGCTGCGCCGTGCTACCACCAAGCCAGCCACCAGCACCGTGGTGCCGCTGCGGATATCGCCAAGAGGCACCGTTCCCAGTGCCGCCAGCTCATCCCGCAAACTAGCCATAGGATGACCGCTGAGATAAAAACCCAGGGTCTCCCGTTCCTGACGCAGGGTTTCGGTGAGGCTCCACGCTTCCGCCAGCACCGGCGGTGGCGCCACCGGCAACGCCTCCTGTCCGCTAAACAACGATTCCTGCTGACTTGCCCGACTGCTCTGAAACTGCGCCGCTGCTTCAATACAACTGTCCACGGAAGCAATCAGGCTGGCCCGCGACACCCCCCAGTCATCCATAGCGCCAGCGCGAATCAACGCTTCCAGGGCACGGCGATTGATTTTCTGGGTATCCACCCGGCAAAGCAGGTCGAAAAGATTCAAGAAGGGTCCCTCTCTACGAGCGTCGAGAATCGCCTGAATGGCCGCCCGCCCCAAACCTTTAATGGCTCCCAGGCCAAAGCGGATATCACCATCCCCCTCCGGCCGGAACTCCAGCACCCCCTGCTGAACGCTCGGCGGAGCAATCCGTAGCCCCATACGGGTACACTCGGCAAGCATCGCCACAACCTTGTCGGTATGGTCCATATCCGCGGTCAGCACGGCCGCCATAAAAAATTGTGGATAGTGCGCCTTCAGGTAAGCGGTCTGATAGGACACCAGGGCATAGGCTGCCGAGTGCGATTTGTTGAAACCGTACTCGGCAAACTTTTCCATGAGGTCGAAGATCGCCCCGGCCTGATCCGCTACCAGACCATTTTTATGGGCACCCTCCAGGAAGATGGCGCGCTGCTTGGCCATTTCCTCCGGTTTTTTCTTGCCCATGGCCCGCCGCAGCAAATCAGCGCTGCCGAGGGAATAACCCGCCAGCACCTGTGCGGATTGCATGACCTGCTCTTGATAAACAATCACCCCATAGGTTTCATCGAGAATCGGCGCCAGGTCGGGATGCAGAAAAGTTACCTGCGCTTTGCCATGTTTACGGGCGATGAAGTCATCGACCATGCCTGACTGTAGCGGCCCGGGCCGGAATAGGGCGACGAGGGCAACAATATCTTCAAAGGTGTCCGGCTGCAGACGCCGCACCAGATCGCGCATGCCCGACGATTCCAGTTGGAAGACCGCCGCCGTCTCGGTGGATTTGAGCAAGGCAAAAGTCGCCGTATCGTCTAACGGCAACTGCTGAATATTCACTGGCACGCGCCCCGCCACTGCCGCATCGGCATTGATGAGCTTGACCGCCATATCAATGATGGTCAGGGTACGCAACCCGAGGAAATCGAACTTTACCAGCCCCATCTTCTCCACATCATCTTTGTCGAGTTGGGTGACATTACCCCCGCCTTCGGAGCCGTCGGTGAACAGCGGCATGCGGTCGGCCAGCGGTTCCGGGGAGATCACCACACCGCCCGCATGGGTCGAAGCGTGGCGTGGCAAGCCCTCCAGACGCAGAGCGATATCCAGCAGATCGCGGACGTCATCTTCCTCGGTCTGGCGGCGGCGCAGTTCCTCGGATTCTTCCAGGGCCCTGGCCAGGGTCATGCCCAGGTCGCTCGGCACCAACTTAGCCAACTGGTCGACAAAGCCGTAAGGCAAACCCAGCACCCGGCCGACATCACGTACCACCGCCCGCGCCTTCATCGTCCCGAAGGTAATGATCTGACCGACCCGATCGCGACCGTATTTGTCGGCCACATACTGAATCACGCGGTCACGCTGATCCATGCAGAAATCCACGTCGAAGTCGGGCATGGAAACGCGCTCGGGGTTGAGAAAGCGCTCGAACAACAGGCCATTGCCAATGGGATCGAGATCGGTGATCCGCAGTGCATAGGCCACCAGCGATCCGGCACCGGAGCCACGTCCCGGTCCTACCGGAACGCCATTGTTTTTTGCCCACTGGATAAAATCCGCGACGATGAGAAAATAACCGGGGAAGCCCATCTGTTGAATAACACCGACCTCGCGCAACAGGCGTTCATGGTAAGGCAGCGTGGCGTTGCCAGCGATATGCAGTTCCTGCAAACGTTCCTGTAGACCTTTTTGCGCCGCATCATGCAAATATTCATCTGCGGACTGACCGGTAGGAATGGGGTAGTCCGGGAGCGCATACTGGCCTAGCACCAACTCCATATTGCAGCGTCGCGCGATTTCGATGGTGTTGTCGCAAGCTTCCGGCAGGTCCGCAAAACGCCCTCGCATTTCTTCGGGGTCGGGCAGACGGTGCTCCGGCGTAAAACGGCGGGGACGGCGCGGGTCATCCAGGGTAAGGCCCGCAGAAATACACTGCCGCGCATCGAAGGCGGCAAAGTCCGCCGCATCCAGAAAGTGTGCATTGTTGGTGGCCACCAGTGGTAAATCCAGTTTTCCTGCGAGCACCACTGTGGCCTGTACCAGTGCCTCCTGCCCAGCCTCGCCATTGCGCTGCACTTCCAGATAAAAACGCTCGGGAAAAAGCTTGGCGTAGTACCGTGCCCGGCTTTCCGCCTGCTGGGGATTGCGCTGCAGGGCACGACCGATTTCCCCCTGGCCGGCCGCAGACAGGGCGATGAGACCGTCACTCGCACCTTCCAGCCATACCGCGTCGATCTGTGGACGTCCGTGGCGACTGCCCTCCAGATAAGCCCGACTGAGCAAGCGGCTGAGATTACCGTAGCCGGTTTTATTCATACACAGCAGGATCAGACCGGCGGGCCGCTCCAAGTCTGCCGCATCATGCACCCAGATTTCACTGCCAATCAGGGGTTTGATCCCCTGACTCCGGGCCGCGTTATAGAATTTGACCAGGGCAAAGAGATTGCCATGATCGGTGATCGCCACGGCCGGCATGCCCCGCTCCGCACAGCGCCTGGCCAGCGCCTTCACCGGAATAATGCCATCCTCCAAGGAATATTCAGAGTGTACGTGCAAATGGACAAAGCGGGGGGTACTCATTGCGCTGCCGCCCAGGCCCGGTCCACAGGACCGAAACCACGCCGGTGCAGGACCGATGGTCCCCAACGCCGTAGCGCCGCCAAGTGCACCGCAGTGCCATAACCCATATGTCGCGCCAATCCGTATTGGGGATAATACCTGTCGAGCAAGAGCATCTCCTCATCCCGCACTACTTTGGCCAGAATACTCGCGGCAGCGATCGCATCCACCTGACCATCGCCACCCACCCGCGTCTCGACCTGCCAACCGGGGGGTGACTGGTTGCCATCGACGATAATCCGCTGCGGTCGCCGGGGTAGGCCCGCAACCGCCCGGGCCATGGCCCGCAAAGACGCCTGTAAAATATTGTAGCGTTCAATCTCCCAGACCGCAGCCCGGCTCACCGACCAGGCCAGGGCCTCGCTGCGGATGCGGGCAGCCCAATGCGCCCGTGCCGCTGCCGTCATTTTCTTGGAATCATTCAGGCCATGGAGGGGGGCGCGCAGAATCACCGCTGCCGCCACCACTGGTCCGGCAAGCGGTCCCCGCCCCGCTTCATCCACTCCGGCACACTGGGGTCCCCAGTGTTCCAGCTGCGGTGCGCTTTTCATAGGACGACCGGCTTCACGCCAGCATCTCGCGCAGTACCTGCTGCAATTGCTCCGGAGGATCACCTTCCAGCAGAGTGCGCAGTTTTTGCAATTTCGCCACCTGCACGGGGCCAGCCGGACCAAAAAGTGCGGCTAGGGCATCCGCCACTTGCGCAGGCGCAAAGGCCCCCTGGAGAAATTCCGGATACACGGACTTTTTCAGCAGAATATTGGGCATGGCCACGAAGGGTGTCTTCACCAGCCTGCGGACAACAGCAAAGGTGAGTGCGTTCAAAATATAGACGACCACCGCCGGGCGTTGCATGAGCGCGGTTTCCAGTGTGGCGGTACCGGAGGCGACCAGCACCACATCAGCGGCCGCCAGCACAGTTTGCGTCTGCGCGACCACCAGCCGTGCATCTTCCGGCCCGGTACCCTGTTTCCAGAGCCGCTCCCAGAGGGGGCGTAGCTCCTCCCTGGCCAAGGCCACCAAAATTCGCAGATCCGGCCTCTGTTCGCGCAAACGGCGCGCCGTTTCGGCATAACGCAATACCAGCCGTTCCAGTTCACCACGCCGACTCCCGGGCAAAAGCGCAAGCACCTGGCCATCTGCCGCCATGTCCAGCATCGCCCGCGCGCGCGCGCGGTCTGGCGCTGCTGCCGTCTGCGCCAAGAGGGGATGTGCCAGGACATGCACCGGCACCCCCGCCTGTGCATAAATGGGCACCTCAAAGGGAAAAAGAACCAGCATGTGGTCCACCACGCGCTTGATCTGATGAATCCGCTGCGAGCGCCAGGCCCAGATCTGTGGGCCCACCACGTAGAGCACCCGAATGCCCAGATTTTTAGCCATCTTGGCAATGTGCAGATTGAAAGCCGGATGGTCAATCAGCACCACGCAATTCGGCCGTTCTGCCTGCAGATGCTGTCGAATCTGCCCATAGAGCCGGCGCAGGCGGCTGTAGTGTCGCAAGACTTCGACCAACCCGATCATCGCCAGCACTTCACCATCGGCAATGTTCTGCACCCCCGCAGCCTGCAGGCGGGATCCAACCACCCCCGACCACTGCAGATCGAGACCGGCCTGCGCCGCATTCGCCATGATTTCCAGCCCGAGATTTTCGCCGGAACGCTCCACCGCGAGAATAAAGGCCTTGCTCAAGGCCCTAGCCGTGCAGGGTGCGACGGATCACGCTAGCAATCCTGGCAATCTGCTCCTCACGCAGTTCCGGGAACATGGGCAGCGAGAGCACCCGCTCCGCCAGACGCTCCGCCACCGGACAATGGGCTTGGGCCTGGTGCGCAAACATCTTCTGCCGGTGCCCTGGAATCGGATAGTAAATGGCGCTGGCAATGCCTTCAGCATGGAGGGCGGTCTTCAGCGCATCCCGCGCATTCAACTGAATCGTAAACTGATGGAATACGTGGTAATAACCTGCGGGAGCTTCCGGTATTTGCAGGTCGAGACCCGCCAGATGCTCGGCGTACCACCCGGCCGCCTGCCGCCGGCCGGCGTTATAGGCCGCCAGATGCGGGAACTCGGCCCGCAGAATCACCGCCTGCATTTCGTCGAGGCGGCTGTTATAGCCCAACACGTCATGGTGGTAGGTCTGCCAGGAACCATGGTTGCGCAGTCCGCGCAGCTTGCGTTCCAGCTCCGCATCCGCCGTCACCACCATGCCGCCGTCTCCGGCAGCACCGAGATTTTTGCTGGGGAAGAAAGAAAAACAGCCGATATCACCAAAACTGCCCACCCCCTGTCCGTTAATTTCGGCACCAATGGCCTGGGCACAATCCTCAACCACCCGTAAACCATGCTTCTGCGCGAGCGCCATGATGGCGGGCATATCCACGGGCAAGCCGTAGAGATGTACGGGGATGATCGCTTTGGTCCGCGGCGTAACGGCGGCCTCGATACCGGCCACGGTCATGGCGTAAAAACGATCATCCACATCCACAAAGACCGGCGTAGCACCCACATAAAGCACGGCTTCCGCAGTCGCAATGAAGGTAAAGGTCGGGACGATTACCTCGTCGCCGGGACCGATCTCCAGGGCACGCAGGGCCAGCATCAGGGCATCCGTACCGGAAGCGCAGCCCACACCATGGGCAACGCCGGAGAGGTCTGCCACCGCCGTCTCCAACGCCCGCCCCTGATCTCCCAGGATAAAGCTGGCATCGTCCAGAATTTTCCCTATCCCCGTCAGCATCTCATCCCGCAGCGGCGCAAAGTGCGCGCGCAAATCGACCATGGGAATTGTGGTATTTTGAGTCATGCATCACCGTCCAAAAAAACGTCAAAACCTGCACCGGCATACGCTCAATGCTGCAGAAAAGCCTCCACGGCCACCCGCACCTGCAGCGCCGCCGCCAGCACCCGCCGACCCGCGATGCCGTCACAAAACACCGGCCGCTGCGCTACGATGGCGTTCAGGAAATCCTCAATCTCCGCCGCCAAGGCATCCTTTTTGGGTAACTCCACGGCCTCATCACGCACACCGGGAATTCCCGGCACTGTTCCCGCACCGCGATGGTAGATATGCAGGGTGTTGTTGAGAAAATCCACTGAGGCATAACGATCCTGCCAAAAAATACGCATGCGCCGCGCTGGCTCCCGCACTACCCGGGAGGCCGCCAGGTTGGCCACGGTGCCATTGTTCAGCGTTATCCAGGCATTGGCCATATCCGCCTTGTCCGTCACTGCCGCGACACCCACGGCGCGCACATCCACGGGCTCGGCGCCAGTCAGCAGTAAAGTCAGGTCCAGATCGTGAATCATCAGATCCATAATCACGTCGATATCCAGCGAGCGCGGCTTGAAAGGCGCCAGACGTTCCGCCTCGAGATAGCGAGGCGCTCCGTAGCCCGCCTGGCGCAAATGCTGAATCGCCGGATGCACCCGTTTGATATGGCCGACTGCCAGCACCAGGTGACGTTCCTGCGCCATGCCGATCAGTGTATCCGCTTCTTCGGTATCCAGGGTAAAGGGCTTTTCGACCAGACAGTGCACACCCGCCTGCATGGCCGCTTCCGCCACGGCGAAGTGGGTGGAGGTGGGGGTGGCAATGGACACCGCATCCACTTCAGCCAGCAAGGCGCTGACACTGGAAAAGGCCTGGCAACCCAGTTCTGCCGCCACCTCTGCAGCGCGCTCGGCATTTTGATCAAAAACACCCACAAATTGCGAAAGTGCTACATATTTCTGAGCATGGAAACGACCCAGATGACCCACGCCAATGACGCCAGTTCTCATGTTTTTCATGGCCGGGTAATCCCCCGCTTGCTGCTGCGGATAAAGTCCAGGAGATAGGCCACTTCAGGCGCATTCAGACCATGTTGCACGACTTCATCCATAGCAGCATCCAAACGTTGTCCAGAACGGAAGAGTAGGCGGTAAGCCCGCTTAATCTGTAAGATAGTCTCCCGGGAAATACCGCGCCGCGCCAGGCCGCGAACGTTAATCCCGTGCAATCTGGCATGGTTACCCGCCGCCATCATAAAGGGCGGAATATCTAGTGGAGCCATGGTACCGCCGCCGAGAATCGCATGCGCCCCTACCCGCGCATACTGATGCACTGCCGACAGTCCGCCGAGGATGGCGTGATCTTCGACACTGACATGACCGGCGAGTGTTGCCGCATTGGCCATCACCACCTGATCGCCAATGCAACAGTCATGCGCCACATGGCAGTAGGCCATGAGGAGATTGTGATTACCAATCCGCGTGATCCCACCACCTTTCACGGTGCCGCGATTGATGGTCACAAACTCGCGTATCGTATTGTGCGAGCCGATTTCGAGCGCAGTAGGTTCACCCGTATAGCCAAGGTCCTGCGGAGCAGTGCCCACAGACGCAAATTGAAAGATATGGTTATGGGCTCCCAAGCGGCTAGGGCCTTCAATGACTGTATGCGCACCGATCCGGCAGTGATTGCCGATCTCCACCCCTGCACCAATGACCGCAAAAGGCCCGATTATGCAGCCCTCACCGATCCGTGCCAAGGGATCGACGATAGCCTGCGGATGAATCTGTGCGGTCATCGGGCATGCTCACGCAATGTGGCCAACAGCAGCGCGGAGGCGACTTCCACCCCATTGACCAGTGCCATCGTTTCCATCTGCCACATACCGGAACGCCGACGGCTTACATTGGCGATGAGTTCCAACTGATCACCCGGCGTCACCGGCTTGCGGAAACGTGCCTTATCGATCCCGGCAAAATAAACCGCCGCATTATCGCCGTACTTGTCTTCGGAAACAAAGGCAAGAAGGGCCGCAGCCTGGGCAAGAGCTTCAATGATGAGCACCCCTGGCATAACCGGAAATCCCGGGAAATGCCCCTGAAAATACGGCTCGTTCATGGTGACATTTTTCAAAGCACGCAAACGCTTCCCTATCTCCATTTCAACCACCCGATCCACCAGCAAAAATGGATAGCGATGTGGCAAGCGTTTAAGAATATCCTGAATATTCAGCTCATTCACGATCAGATGGCTCCCCGTTTGTAGATAAATCCTGCCCGACTTCACGCCCGATTCGTTGCACCCGACGGAACAGTGCGTCCAACCCGTTGAGACGCGCGACGATCCGTCTCCAGCGGTTGACTTCCTGTGCAGGGATCACCCCCGAATAAACACCAGGACGATGCAAAGAATGCGTCACCGCGCTCTGTCCGGCAATCACACAGCCATCGGCAATTTCTATGTGTCCGGTAATCCCCACCTGACCACCAATGCGGCAATGGCGACCAACCCGCGTACTTCCCGCAATACCTGTCTGTCCGGCGATAACCGTATGCGCACCGATCTGGACGTTGTGCCCGATCTGCACCAGATTGTCTATTTTTACCCCATCTTCAATCACCGTGTCGGCCAGCGCACCTCGATCAATGCAAGAGTTGGCACCAATCTCCACGCCATTGCCAATGAGCACACGACCCACCTGCGGTATTTTCAGAAAGCGGCCATCCGCCTCGGCAAAACCAAAACCATCGGCACCGATCACCGCACCCGCATGGAGGATGCAATCGGCACCCAGTTTGCAGCCCGCATAAATTTTAACGCCGGGATAAAGATGTGACCCCCCCCCC
>JAAOMR010000169.1 GCA_018853935.1 Acidithiobacillus ferrivorans | reverse complement strand
CGGTACGGCGAACGCTGGCACCGTACAAGAGGTCCGCAATGGCGGAACCATTGATACGGCAGGAAATGCCGATACATTCAAGGGCACGTTTTCAGGTAATGGGGGGTTATTCGTGGTAGGGGGGGGCAGTGTGACGCTGACCGGGAACAACACCTATGCCGGAAACACCTATATTGAAGACTCCACCCTATTACAGTTGGGCAATGGTGGTAGCACTGGCCGTATTCTTGGCAACGTCCTCAATGACGGCGTTTTGTCATTCAATCAGTCTGGCAACGTCACCTTTCCGGGTCAGATCAGCG
Source organism: Acidithiobacillus ferrivorans (assembly GCA_018853935.1). Taxonomy (GTDB): domain Bacteria; phylum Pseudomonadota; class Gammaproteobacteria; order Acidithiobacillales; family Acidithiobacillaceae; genus Acidithiobacillus; species Acidithiobacillus ferrivorans. Next base: position 9,645 of record JAAOMR010000169.1, on the reverse strand, counting down.
GCCTGGGCATCGTATGGCAACAGGGGCCGGGCACTTTGTATTTGACAGGCAGCAACAGTTATACCGCTGGCACCCTGGTTACGGGTGGCACCTTGGGCGTGGGCGCCGAGAGTGCGCTGGGCAGCGGCAACATCACCTTGGATGGTGGCGCTTTTGAAACGACTTCGGCATTACAAGATGGTAGAGCGTTCTTCATCGGCCTCAACGGCGGCACTCTGAATACGGATGGTTATACGGATACCTTCGCCGGCAATTTCATACCAATGAATAGCACCGCCGATGGCGGTGTCACCATCACCGGGGGCGGCACGGCGTTATTTACCGGGGAGGGCAGTTATACAGGGGGTACCACGATCACGCCGGGCACCACGCTCCAGATTGGTAATGGCGCTAATAGTCAGAGTGGCATTCTGGGCAATGTTCTGGATAACGGTTCCATTGTTTTTGACGTGCCTGAACAGGTGTCTTTCCCGGGTATGATTAACGGATCAGGCAGCGTCCGTGAAGAAGGCTCTGGAACCTTGGCCCTCACTGGTAACAATGGTTACGCTGGTGGCACTGTTGTCAGCAATGGCGGCACGCTGGCTATTGGTGCTGAGCCTGAAATGGGGAGTGGTAGCATCACCCTCAATAACGGGACATTCCTGACCACGGCAGCATTACAAGATAGTCGCATTTTTTTTATTGGACAAAATGGTGGAACGATCAATAATGCCGGCTTCATCAACCGTTTTGCCGGAAATTTTATTCCCGCAAATGGCACTTCAACCGGTGGCCTGACAATCTCCGGAGGCGGTACCACCATCCTTTCCGGAGAGAACACGTATTCCGGAGGCACCACGATTAATGGCTATACGAGTCTTCAGATTGGCAGCGGGGGCATGGGTGGAAATCTTCCGGGCAATGTCGTCGATAATGGCGCACTGGCGTTTAATAGCGCCGGAAACATTGTGGTGCCAGGTACCATCAGTGGGTATGGCATACTCTGGCAACAGGGGCCAGGCCTGCTTACATTAACTGGCGGCAACACCTATCAAAGCGGCACCACGATTGCGGGTGGCACCCTCGGTGCCGCTAATGTCGAGGCCTTGGGTGCTGGCGTGCTCACGCTGGATGGCGGCACATTCCTCACCACGCAAGGCTTGAACCTGTCTTTGCCCGTCGCGGTGAATAGCAATGGGGGTGTTATCGACACGGACGGCCATATTGACACGGTAAACAGCCGCTTTTCCGGGAGCGGTCCACTGACGATAGTCGGTGGCGGATCGCTGATCCTGGATAACGCCTCCAATACGGTGGGGCACGCAACGGTCGGTGGTGTGTCTGGGTTTTCCACCGCCACGACACCGACCACACTGGAAGTCGGTGATGCAGCACACCCTGGGGCTACCCTGAATAGCGCCGTAACCGTGACTTCAGGGGGCGTTTTACGCGGCCATGGCACGGTCGTGGGTAATGTCACCAATGAGGGTACAGTATTCCCCGGTGGCAGCATTGGCACCCTGCATATCAACGGCAACTACACACAGACGGCTGGTGGTACGCTGGCTATTGAGGTTGCCCCTTCGGCGCATGATGTGCTGGCCGTTTCCGGCACCGCCGACCTGGCCGGAAAATTGCTGATACAAGTGGATCCTGGCGCCAGTTATGTGGCCGGGGATCAGTACCAGATACTGACTGCGGGAGGGGGGGTTACAGGAGCATTCTCGACAACTGTTTATGATCCATTTCCGGCCTATGTTACCCCCAGTCTGGCGACCAATGAAAACGGGCTCAGCATCCAATTGGCTGCCACTCCTGGGCCAGTGGGCATGAATGACGCTCCGGCGTATCTCGGCGGGCAGATTTACGCAGATATTCCTACCGTATTGATCAACATGACGGCGCAGGCGGATGCACTGGTATTTGCGCATGATAAAGGTTCCGCAGGTGCAGTGATCGCGCGCACCATGCTGGATTCCATGGGGACCGTCATGTCAGGACAATTGGCCAATTTATCCGTCCCCGGCGCGCAGGATCAGGATGCGCAGAATGGCAGGTCACCATCCGGATTCTGGTTACAGGGATTAGGAGACGTCGGTAATGCCACTGGATCTGCCGGAATATCTGCGTTCTCCGATCAAAGCGGTGGTGTCTATGGCGGCGCCGATTTCCGGCACCACGGCTTTACGGCAGGGGTGGCCATGGGTTATGTACATACCTTACTGAACCTGCCAACGACAGGCTATGCGGATGGTAGCCAAGCGAACATCGGAAGCATAAGCACGACACTCTATGGCAAATATAAGCATCATCACGTATTTGTGCAGGGACTGGTGGGGTACACCAGCGAATCCATCCAGGGGATGCGTAACCTTCCGAATACGGGCGCTACAGCCTTGGGCAATTATCACGGGCAGATGATACACGCTGTGCTGCAGGGTGGATATGCTGTGCAGACGCCCTGGGTGACGGTGACCCCTAATGTTGGCGTGGCAAGCTATTCACAGTCACAACCGGGATTTTCGGAGCATGGGGCTACATCACTCCTCGAATTAAATTACGCCGCCCAGACGGATAACGAAAGCGATGCCTATGCGGGAGTCGGGGTAAGCCATGTTTACCATATCGGTGATATGACCTTAATCCCCCATGTTGATTTCGCAGTCCAACGCATCTTAACCGGTAATGCGCGTGTTATCACGGAAGCATTAGGGCAGTTGGCCCCGGTGTCGGAGGTGGGTATAGCTCCGGACCGGACATCGCTTACTACTGATGTGGGCATTAATCTGCATATTATCCGTAGATTATCTTTGTACACCGAGTATCTGGGAAACTATGCCGGCAACATCTCAACCACTGGACTCGCGCTGGGTGGAGTCTGGCGCTGGTGATTTAATGAATCGAAAGGCTGGATAAATGATCATAAAAACGGCACATTACTGTTGTAACATGTTGTTATTATATAATGAGATTATTTTTTAGCAAACATATTGTTTATTGTGGATAATATATACAATATGCGTGGATCTGCTATATGGCAATAAACTCGGTTATCAATACGCCTGATGACTACCAGGCCGGCGTTTTTTAGTAGTATGAGGTGTTGTGAAGTGTTGCTGTGGCTGCTGTTAACTGCTTTCGTCAAACTCATTAAACTAATGTCTCCAGCGCCAATCAGGCAGATCATCTTGTAGCGTATGGGATGTGATACCGCCATGATCACTTTTGCTACTCTTGGTATGTTGCCAGGTTCTCCATAAATATTATTCATTTTTGATATCCCTGATGTGTTAACTTATGGTTCAGCGCGTACATGTGGAGCGCTCACAAAAAGTCATGTGAGAGTTTGTGTGTGTATAGTGCATTACCAGCATCCTGGTACAAGTTTCGTTAGCGTAGTCCAATCGACAACTGGTGTCTGTTATTCATGCCACATAGACCGCGGATTTTAATGCCGAGGAATCAGGTGGTACAGATTTTCGTAATCCTTGGCTCAGGCAGTCCTTTTTTACAGTTGTTGGGGGTCAGCAAAGCGTTGGATTTCGCCGCTCGCGGTGCGCTTGATATGCGCCGGATCGCCGGCAATGGCTAAAATGCGGCTCAGCGGCGAGCATTCCGTATTCGCTGGTGCATGTGTGGCCAGGCCCGTCAAGTATAGGTGTCCCACCGTACAGACCATGATCCGCTGTTGCAGCAGACTGCGCGAGATTCGTCACTGACGATTGCGCGCCTACCGGGTGCCCGGCATCGGGTAGGGTCTCCACATTTTCAGCTTACTGGATGCCCAGACATCAGGAGAATTCGCATGCCGCGCGCAGATTCAGCCTTTCCAGTCCCTGTTCTCAATGACATTCTTGAGGCTTTCCCGAGTCAGGAGCGTGAGCGTTTTTTGCTGGGATGTGATCCTGTCGAATTGCGCTGTGCCGATATTTTAGCCGAACCTGGCGAGCGTATCCGTCATGTCTACTTTCCCACAGGCAGTATCATCGCTCAGATCACGCCGATCGATCGACACGCAGGGCTGGGCGTGGGGATGGTGGGAAATGAAGGTATGGTCGGGATCCCTCTTATCCTCGGCGCAAGCACTTCATTGTTGCCCGCTGTGGTGCAGAGCGCGGGCCCTACTCTGCGTATGACCGCAGTGTTGTTTCGCCGCGAACTTCAGGGCAGCCCCGTGCTGCAAAGCCTGCTAAATCGCTACCTTTACGTAGTGATGACGCAATTGGCACGAACGGCCGCCTGCAGCCATTTCCATGTCGTGGAGGCGCGTCTTGCCCGTTGGCTTTTGATGACACAAGATCGATCCCACTCGAATCAATTTCATGTCACACACAAGTTCCTGGCTGGCATGCTGGGCGCGCGCCGGGTCGGCGTCACTACTGCTGCGCTTGCACTGCAGAATCGCGGGCTGATTCGTTATTGCCGCGGGGATGTGACGGTTCTCGACCGTGCTGGGCTGGAAGACGCTTCCTGCGCCTGTTACGAGGTGGATAAGGCGGACTCTATCTGGATACTCGGCGAGGTTAAGCGCCCGGCCTAGAGGAGTAAATTTGATTAATGATTTTCAGCTGGTGCCCCGGTGTCGGTGTTCACTAAGTGGCAGGATGCCCGATTGCAGGAGTGCGGCAAATTCACCAGCCGGTACCGGGGGCGAAAAATAATAGCCTTGCCCCTCATCGCAATGGAGCGCCAGAAGCAGCGCATGTTGCTCTGCGGTTTCGATACCCTCTGCAACCGTCCGTTTCTTGAGGTTTATACCCAGGTTGATTACGGCATCGACGATGGAGGTACTGTCCGTGCTGCTGGTCATCTGCCGCACAAACGACTGGTCTATTTTCAGCGCATCGACGGGATACTGTCGCAGATAAGTAAGGCTGGAATACCCGGTGCCAAAATCATCGATGGCAAGCTTTATCCCTATGTCTACCAACGCATTGAGCACGGCGTTGGTGGATGCAGAGTCACTCATCAGGACGGTTTCAGTCATTTCGAGTTCCAGCAAGTGCGGCGCCAAGCCCGTTTCCGCGAGGATCGCGCGGATGTTCTCAACAAAGTTCTTGCCACGAAACTCGAATGCGGAGGTGTTGATGGCGACGGTAATCGCTGGAAAACCTGCCTGTATCCAAGCCTGAGCCTGACTACAGGCTTCGCGCAGCACCCAGCGACCGATCGGCAGGATCAGGCCACACTCTTCGGCAATGGGTACAAATTCATCTGGTAACAGTATCCCCCGTTCTGGGTGTTGCCAGCGAATAAGTGCCTCGACGCCGACCGTCTTACCGCTGAGCAGATGAATGACCGGCTGGTAGTGCAGCACAAACTCCTGCCGTTCCAGTGCCCGACGCAGGTCTGTTTCGATGGATTGCCGCTGGACGACCCGCGCATTCATCTCAGGTTCAAAGAATTTGTACGCGTTGCGGCCGTTTTCCTTGGCATAGTACATCGCGGCATCCGCGCTCTTGAGCAGTATCTCGGTATCCTGGCCATCGTCTGGATAGATGCTGATGCCGATGCTCACGCTGATATGGAATTCATGCTCCCCAATGCGATGTGGTGGCGTAAGCGCCGCGAGTATCTTATCCGCAGAGAGGGCGGCATCTTCGGCGTGCTCAATATTCGGCAGCAGCACGACGAATTCATCCCCACCCTGGCGACTAATGGTGTCCGAGTGCCGCAGGCCACCCTTCAGTCGGCGTGCCACTGATTGCAGCAGCAGATCGCCTATCGCGTGCCCCAATGAGTCATTAACGTATTTAAATCGATCCAGATCCAAAAACATCACGGCGAGCGGTCTTTCCTGGCGTCGCGCTGCCTCGATAGCCTGACCGAGTCGATCCTGCAGCAGTAGCCGGTTGGGCAAGCCGGTGAGCGCATCGTGTTGCGCCGTGTAATCCATCTGGTCTCTGGCCGCCTGGATCTGATCGGTCAGTTCGTGGGCTTTAATGGTAGCGACGACCAGATGTTCGTTCGCCTGCTGCAATTGTAGTATGTGTTCGTCGAGCGCCGCCTTCTCTTTGGACAATGCCGCTTTAGTAGAGCGTAATCCAGACTTTGCGGCGCGCAGTTCCTGCACCGTCTCTTCCAGCATTCGGCAGTGGTGTTTCGATTCCCGGTGCAACAGGCGGACTTCCAGCATGTTGCGGATGCGCATCAGTACTTCGGGCAGGTCGAAGGGCTTGCTGATGAAGTCTTTTGCACCGGCTTGCAGCGCGCGCAGTTGGTGTTCCGGTTGGGCGGTGATCACCAGTACTGGAAGGTAACCGTCCAGTTCGATGGTCTTCAGGCATTCCATGACTCGGAACCCATCCATGCCAGGCATCTGCAGATCGAGCAGGATCAGGTCATAACGGTTTTTTCGATGGAGCTCACACACCGTATGCGAAACCGTTGTCGAGGCGATGGAAGCATAACCGGCGCCGCGCAGCATACGCTCGAGCAGAATCACGTTGGCCTCCTTATCGTCAACGATCAGGAGGCTGGCGTTAAAAATGTCGGATGCGCTGGGCATGATTATTCGTGCTTCTGTATTTGCACTGGTTGATCCCTATGTTTTGCAAACTCTAGCGCCTCGTCCAGCGTGTGCAGGAATTCATTAACTTTGATTGGTTTGGTGAGATAACGGAAGAATCCTGCCTCCAGACCCTTCGCGATGTCGTGTGGGATAGCGTTGGCACTCAGTGCCACCACAGGAATGTGCGCAGTTAGCGGATCTTTACGCAATATCTGCATCGCTTCGATACCACTGATGCCGGGCAGATTGATGTCCATCAGGATCACCTCCGGCAGAAACGCCCGCGCAATTTCGACGCCGAGATGTCCATCCGCTGCACTCAACAGGCGCATATCGGGGCGGCGCGCAATCAACTGCTCGATCAGCTTTAGGTTGGCCTGGTTATCCTCTACATAGAGCAGCGTGCGTAACGGTGCGTCGTTGTGAACCTGCACTTGAAGCACCGGCGTAGATTCGGTGATGCCAGCCACACTTTGTGGTGAGGCGGCCGCGGTCAGTTCGATCCAGAACACGCTTCCCACCCCGATGGTGCTTTCCACGCCGATTTCGCCCCCCATCAGTTCGACTAGTCGCTTGGTGGTGACCAAGCCGATGCCGGTGCCTTCCTCGGCGCCGGCTTCCTGGCCGAGACGATTGAACGACTGGAACAGCTGCGCCAGTTTTTCCGGAGACAAACCCACGCCAGTATCGGTGACGCTGATACGTATGCGCTCCGGGGCGATTGTGGCGCATGCCACGACGACTGTTCCGTCCGTCCGGTTATATTTGATCGCATTGGAAAGCAGATTGATGAGAACCTGCTTAAACCGGGTCCGATCGACCTTGACAAAGTTGTCCAAGGCGCGCGGGGGGAAGGTCATTCGGATGCCTCGTTTTTGCGCCTGCGGTTCGATCATAGCCTGGCATTCAATCATGACTTCGGAGATCGACACCGATTCCAGCGACAGCGCCAGTATACCTGATTCGATCACCGCGAGATCGAGGATTTCGTCAATCAGCTCCAGCAGATACCATCCCCCCTGGAGGATCTGCTTAATGTTTGCCGCCTGCGAGGGGGTTGGCGACGGGGAATCGGACTCCATCAGCTGGGCGAACCCAAGAATCGCATTGAGTGGGCTGCGCAGCTCATGACTCATGCTGGACAGGAAATCCGATTTCGCCCGATTGGCTTTTTCCGCGGCGGACTTGGCATCGATCAGCGCGGATTCAACTTGTCTGTTCTCTGTCTGGTCACGGGTTAATTTGGCAAACCCGCGCAGATTGCCAAATTGATCTCGAATCGCCGTATATATCACATTGGCCCAGAAGCTGGATCCGTCCTTGCGCACCCGCCAGCCCTCATCCTCAAAACGGCCGTTGGCTCTCACTTTCTCCATGTCACTCTGCGCTTTGCCGTTGACGACATCTACCTCAAGGTAAAAGCGCGAGAAATGTTGTCCGACGATATCTTCTGCCCGATAGCCCTGGATCCGCTCCGCGCCGGAGTTCCAGCTTACCACACACCCTTCCGGGTCAAGCATGACAATGGCGTAATCGGTCACGCTCTCGACCATCAAGCGAAAGCTTTCTTCTGCCCAGCGTAGTTTATCTTCCACCTGCTTGCGCGCAGTATTATCGGTGCCGATCAACAGATAGCCGATGACGCCTTCTTGATCGTTGCGCAGCGCCGTAACCGATACCATCGCCGGAAAGCGGCTGTTGTCCTTGCGGATGTAGGTCAGTTCGTATATGTCCTCGATCCCCCGTGAGGCCTTGAACACTAACGCCTCGAAGCCCGGGGCAATGGCGGTTGCAAATTCGAGTCCTAAGGCGATGGAGCGCGCGATCAGTTCTTGCGGATCGGAAATATCGGCCGGGGTGATCTTATTCACTACTTCGACAGCCAAGTACCCGAGCATGCGTTCAGCGCCGACGTTGAACAATTGCACTACACCATTCTCGTCAGTGGCAATGCTCGAGAAGTTGGCGCTATTGAATATCGCGTTTTGCAGCGCCTCGGTTTTAATCAGCGACTCCTGGTGCTGGAGTTCGGTGATGCCCTCTGTCGTGGCAACGCGGCCGTCGGAATTCTGCACAGCGAGTACTTTTTTAGCCATCGGATTGCCTGATTATCGGTAGTGTAACTAAATAATGGTGTGGTGAGGAATATACTTCCAGCACCCAGCAGTCCGTGCCAGCTTGCGTCGGCACCGCCTGAGTGTACCACAACAGGAGACGCTGCAGCGGACCACCTCTACAGGAATTCGTCCTTCAGTATTTGCTTTCACCGCGGATCTATTGCCGATTGCAAGGCACTCGAGATCCTTACATACTTCCAAGGGTGAACGATTTACCGATCCACCTCGACGGCAATGCCAGCACCCCGATAGACCCATTGGGCGCGTGTCTGGATCTCTTCACTATTGGGGCGGAAATCGACGGGGTGGCAGACTGATGGACGCCGCTACCTATGACGCCTGGTATGACACCCCTCGGGGGCGCTGGATCGGCACGGCGGAGTTCCGCCTGCTCTCTGGACTCCTCCAGGCGCGGCCGGGGGATACGCTCCTGGATGTGGGCTGTGGTACCGGGTGGTTTACCCGCCGCTTTGCCGAGAAAGGCCTCCGCGTCACTGGTCTTGATCCCAACCCGGACGGGCTTGCCTTCGCCCACGCCAAGGGCCCCCCCGCGATCCGCTGGGTAGCTGGAGACGCCCGCTCCCTGCCTTTTTCGGACCGCAGTTTCGATCGTGTGGTTTCGGTCGCGGCCCTGTGTTTTGTGGATGCTGAGCGGCAGGCCGTGGCCGAGATCGTGCGGGTGGCGCGCCAGCGTTTCGCCATCGGCTGGCTCAACCGGACCAGCCTGCTCTATGCGCAGAAAGGGCAGGGCGGTGGGAGCGGGGCTTACCATGGGGCGCACTGGCATCGTCCCGACGAGTTGCTTGATTTCTTCTCCGGTTTGCCGGTATGCCGACTGGCGATGCATTCCGCCATATTTCTTCCTGCTGGGAACCGGGTGGCACGGACGATGGAACGGCTGCTGCCCCACACCCTGCCCTGGGGCGGCATGGTAGTCATTTCGGGGGAGACGGAATAAACCGCCATGACATATATAGCTTTCCCCCTGGGAGCGGCGGCCACCAAGTCACGCAGGATACCGCCTTCGGCGGTTGC
>JAAOMR010000168.1 GCA_018853935.1 Acidithiobacillus ferrivorans | reverse complement strand
CACCGCCGTAAACCGTCATGGAAATGGTATAGGACTGTCCATCATTGCTCATTGTGGCGGTGATCTTCTTTTGCAGTCCCAGTAGCGACCAGGTATCGGCTATGGAAGCGCACACTTCGTTCACGTTATTCATTGAGTTTCTCCTGTGGGGCGCCATGCACCGCAGTGCTTCTGGCGGATAGGCAAAAAAAACGCAGGACGTGCGCCATGGGTGGGCAACGTCCTGCGATATAGGTTGAAGAGAGCTCTTGCCAGAGAGCGTTTAATCTTCGAAAGGAAGAAAGGCGTTAGAACTGACATCTTACTCGTAGCTGGCACTTTGATGCAAGTGGAGTCGCAAAACCGGGCCGGTGTCGGCGTAACGTCACGTGACGGCACTGGTTGTCTGGTAGTGCCGAAAATTAGCCTGCTTTACAGGGGCAGCCACTGCCATGACAACGCTTGATGGATGGTCGATATTCTAGTTATGATGAGTCTCTACTGCCTTTCTCCTTCCTGGAGACAAATCGCGCTTTGGCCTGCGCTCTCTTCAACATTCTGGCCGGTCTTTGTGACGGCTATACTTTACAAAACCCCTGACTCGTGTTCGCACGTATGAGCCATAACTTCTGTTTTGGCTGCATTTGCACGTTCATTTTTGGCTGTCGGGCTTCATTAGGCAAAAAGGATTCAGATGAAAACGACCATTGTAAAACTTGGTGATCATTTTGTGGCTCATCGTAATGGAGAGGAGATCCGTTTCTGGGTAACCGATGCTGGAGTGAAATACCCTAACGATCGTTACTCCATCATTGTTGATTTCGAAATTTCGCGCCGCGCGCCTGAAGTTGTTCCATATATGGCCATGAACAGCCTTGGAATGTATTACCACGGTGAAGTGGATCGACGTTATGTGGAGGCGCTGCTGGCCGGTGACCATAGCGCTGTAGATCGCCTCATTGGTTGGGACGATCTTCCGCTCGCCTGTAAAGCATCTGCATTGCGCGATTTAGATGGGTATTTCGATTCACTGTATGCCGTGGCCAGTTAGCAAGCATATAACCAATAGCCAGCCAAAAGCATGTTTAGTCAATTTTACCAAAAGGAGTAACACAATGAGCATGATGAACCAGAAATACACAGTAATTTTTTCTGTAATTAACAATCGGTTCTGTGGTCAGATTTTCGTTTGTGACCAAGCGGATAACGAAGAGCATGCTAGAGAACAGGCAGAAAACGCTTACCCTGGATGCGTGATTCATTGCGTATTTAAGCCAGATGCACCTGGTTGGCTTCGAATTTATTCACCCAACAATGGAGCCATTAATGGGGCAGGGTTTTGGTCAAGCGTCCATGGTTGGGTGGAGGTTAATGATCGCGAATCGCTTTTCGACGTTGCAGAAGTTGAGGTGCGTGTTCTTCCCGTTTCGGTTGGTAATGACGCGGTCTGGCAATTTGTTACTGAATCGGAAGCCTCGCAATTTTCAATCTCTGACAAGATCAAGGGAGAATATCTCAACAGCGGTTGCCAGTCCTCTGATGTTGACCCCGCTATTGAACTGCTAATGGCACTCTGTCCGGATCTTTTTGCGACGCCAGACCATGCGTGGTCGTTTCTTATGGAAGAGCCGCATGAGAATTTGGAGGATGGGGAGGTGGAAGCGTAACGAAAGATCCACTGTAATACGTTTCATCTGTGTTTATGAAACGGCACATAAATAACCGGCACTAGCCGGTTATTCCTTTATGTTTGGAGAGCTATGATATGAACATTGAAGAAGATCTGAAGGTGATGATCATTGGGGCACTGCATTCTCATGATATTTACTACAAAGAAGAAGATGACATTTTTGAAGATGTGCCCCGCGATTTTGACCCTGTGCGTATTTTTACACATCCCGATGTTCGGTTTGTGGGGCGCACAGGCTTTAACGGTGGTACTGCCTGCAACAATATTGACTATGTCATGGTGTTTAACGGAAATGCAGTGCTAAGCATGCGTCATGACGTCAGCAATGAAGATGATACCGTACTTTCATATGTAATTGAGAAAGGCAATCTTGCTCGTGCTAACGAGCTTTTTCAGTCTCTGATTAAAGAGCGACTCATGGAAGCAGTGCGCACGGTAGTTGACCTAACCACCTTTGGGCCAGATATCTGCCAAAAAGAAGTATGGTCCTCAGTTCTTCAGAAACAAAAATGACAACTATCCTTGGAAGGCGGAAAGATTTTAATGAGTTCATCAGCGCCGAAGTGGGTGTTCCGAACGCCATTGAACATTACTGCATTGATGATGACGGGAACCCGCTCGACCCGCGACTCACTCCGAAAGAGTGGGCTGACAAGCCTATAATTATTGCCGCCAAGAAGTGGGCGATAAAACACGGGTGGGGACTAATGGGTAATACTGTTTCTGGTGATCTAAATGGCCCTGATTGATATTTGAGAAACCAACCTGCCATACAGTCTTTGACTGTGCGGCAGGTTTTTTTGTGTGCTGAATTCACAAAAAGGCCGCCACTCATTACAAAGTGGCGGCCTTTTGTTTGTTACTACACATGTTACGCCTGCAGCCGGTTGAACCCGGCTCGCAAGAACTCCATCTGGTCAGCCAGGATCGTCCGTCCGGTCAGATACATGAACTCGTACTGGTTCGGGGTGTAAGGGACTGCCAGCAATTTCATACCGGCCTGTTCAGGGCTTCTGTCGTTTTTGTGATTATTGCAGCGTTTGCAAGCAGAAATCACATTATTCCATGTGTTGCCACCGCCTTTACTCGACGGGATGATGTGATCCCGCGTCAGTTGGTGGTCACCGAACTCCCGCCCACAGTACATGCACAGGTGGCCGTCGCGCCGGAACAGCGAGGCATTCGTCAAAGCCGGTACCCGCCACTTAGTCCACGGCGTACCGCGAACTGCGATGACCGGGTGGATGTCCATGTGCGACTGCAGGCCTGTGACCCTGTTACGGCCGCCGTGAAGCACGCGGAACGGTTCACCCAGCGTCCAGGTCACCATGTTCTTTGCGTAGTACGCCGCAGCCTCTTCCTGGTCGATCCAGTGCAGAGGATTACCCGCACTGTCCAATCGCAATATATCCGCCATGATGGTCCTCCTTTTTGGGCATGGGCAGAGTTTTTCTCCACGTACCAAGATTTTGCCAGATGGTTGTTGCGGTACCGGCATTAGTGTGTACGGGCCGCACGATCCGCCGCATGGCTACCCGAGTATGGTTTGCCACCGCACGGGCAGTGCCAAGGGCGCACTCGATCATGCGGTCACCCAGGATATGCAGAGCAAGCGCCATATCCACCACTTTGTCTGCAGACTCACGGGCTTCCCCGCGGAAACGGACAGCTTCATCGACCAGCCGCTCGACGTGGTCATTCAGCCGGTTGGCCGCGTTATTGCTGTTGGCTGTATCGCTGACCACAAAGGTGGTGGCCTTGACGGTGATGACGAAAACCACGAAAAAAGACGATGTACGAAAAACGAACGTCACGGCGCACCTCCTTTGTTTGTGGGGATGCCGCCGTGACGTGCAGGTCATCCCGTAGTGGAATTTTTGAGCAACAAAGACGTTTCCGGGTCACGCGGATCCAGAACCCCTTCCAATCCGCGCCGACCCAGTTCCTCTGCACCGCGCATGGACGCTTCCTGCTCAGGTGAACTGACCGGGAACTCGATTTGCTGGCCGGTCTCTGCGCTGATCAGATGGTCGAAAACGGCTAAACGCTGACCTTTCTTTTCGGTGAAATACATCATCTATCTCCTTGAAATTGACTTACCACCTGTTGTTTTTACTCACTCTCATTGCACTCTGCCATCTTGTCGAACACCGGCCGCAATGCCGCGCGCATGGTGTCATAATCGCTGCCCAGCGAGATCAATGGTACGTCCAACTTTCCGTGCCTGCGGGCGTAGTCTTGGGTCATGCGGCTGAGACGGTTCTTTGCGGCGATCTCCCGGGCCTTCGCCTGGGGCGCATCCTGGTCGTCTAGCGGCATTCTCTCTGACCATCCGGCCATTGTACCTTCCGCCTGAGCCATCACGTCGGCCACCTCTCCAGCGCCTGTTCGGAAGTCGCCGGGCACACGGCACAGGCTGTGGCATTTTGCTGAATGGGTGCGATGTTGTTTGTGCTCATGATGCCTCCTTCTGCTTGCCGTATGCGCGAGCTGCGGATACGTCTTTTTCCTGCGCGTGAGTAACGAACAGCTCAGTTTTCTGGTTTGCGTGCTTACCAACTTGCTGAATATTATAATATTCTTATTGTTGTTTTCAACGGTCTGTATGGTGAACCGCCTGTGAAAATTTGGCCGACCTGAAGATCTTGCCGCACGCCCAGCTTGCACGCCAAAAATTTATGTTATATGCTTCCAAAGGTAGGTTTAATGAGTATTATGTCATTGCTTGTAATTGGTTACATACATAAAAGCAATGCTGTAATCGCCAGTAGCATCTTTTCATTCTTGTAGAGAATTAGGTTTGATTTGGTTAAGGAGACACAATTAAGTGAGCGCCGTTGGTTTGGATGAGGTTATTGAATCGCTAATTAATGGCAGCGCGAAGGAATTAGAACGGATTCTTGACGGTGATGTGATTTGCTATTTTGGCGCTATATCTCCTTCTTATGTCAGGCCATTTAGGAACTTTATTGAAAATATCAAGGATAGTTCTAAAGTGAACAGAGATAGGCTTGAAATCATTCTTCGAACACCAGGCGGGTCTGTGGAAACCGCAGAAAGATTCGTGGATGTGATACGACATCATTATAATGAAATTTACTTTATTATTCCTGATATGGCCATGTCGGCTGGCACAATATGGTGTATGTCTGGAGATAAGATTTATATGGATTATGCTTCTAGCTTGGGGCCAATTGACCCGCAAGTCATGGCAGGAGATGGCAGCGGTTTTGTGCCAGCGCTCGGTTATTTAGATAAAGTGGAAGAAATAACAAACAAAGCATACCTTTCTGAAGCTGATGTGGTATTTCTGAAAGGTATTGACTTGGCCAAACTGGGGTTATTCGAACAAGCCAAAGAACTTTCCGTGGAACTGTTGAAAACATGGCTTGTCAAATACAAATTCAGAACATGGTCGCATCATAGAACAAATGGGCAAGGAGATATTGTCTCAGATGAGGAAAAAATGGCGCGGGCTCAGCAAATAGCAGAAACGCTTTCTGATAATACTCGCTGGCATTCTCACGGTAGAAATATAGATATCAAGCGAGTGTCTGCCTTAAAACTTGAAATTGAGGATTATAGTTTTGATCAGTCATTAAAGGATGCCATCAGAAATTATAACGATCCTCTTACTTCCTATGCAGACCGAATGGGTATTCGGTTCTTGTTACACCATCATTCACAATCGCTTTAACAATTATTGCTGTTATAGATGGAGGCAACCATGAATCTGACGGAAAAGATCAAATCAATCACTAACAATAGTGATGTCGAAAGACTAAATCGGATTATCGCATTAAGCGATAAATTTAATAGCGTTCGGCCTGAAGAAACAATTTGGGACGAGGACAGGCTTCTCAGAAATATTCAAGTGGCGAAAACTATTAACGGTAGTCATATGTTTGTAATCGCCGAGTGATAATAATAACAATGTACAGCCGCCTTGGCGTCCATGACTAGCCGAACGGAGCAATTTTTAGCAAGTCGGCGCGCCTCTGCGGCACCCGTATTCAATCGAAAATACCATGGTGCGACTTTCCCAATTGGTACCCGCAGCCGGACTCGAACCGGCAAGTGCTTGCGCAAAGGAGCTTAAATCCTCCGTGTCTGCAGTCGCAGCCAGCCGGCCAATTCCACCATGCGGGCATTCTTGTTACGAAATGGTGCAGCGAGCCGGAGTCGAACCGGCGACACCCGGCTCTTCAAACCGGTGCTCTACAGTCGCAGCCGGCAGGCCAACTGAGCTATCGCTACTTGGTGCCCTGCGCAGGATTTGCACCTGCATTGCCAAAGGCTCCGGGTTTTGAGTCCGGCGTGTCTGCAGTTGCCGTCGGCAGACTATTCCACCAGCAGGGCGATGATATGGTGAGTGCGGCGGGCGTCGAACCTGCAACCCCTAGATTAAAAGTCTAGTGCTCTACCAGTTGAGCTACACACCCGATGCTGCGTGTTTGGCTGGGGAACGTGGACTCGAACCACGGTTACCTGGGTCAGAGCCAGGCGTCCTGCCATTAGACGACTCCCCAAGATTGGTGTCCTCCCCCGGATTTGAACCGGGACGCCGAAGCACGAAGCACTCATCCTCGCGTGTCTGCAGTCGCAGCCAGCCGGCCATTTCACCAGGAGGGCGGTGATTGGTACCCCGAGCAAGACTTGAACTTGCATGCCATTTGTTGGCCACGGCTTCTGAGACCGGTGCGTCTGCAGTTGCCGTCGGCAGACCATTCCACCATCGGGGCAATGATTGGTGCTCCCAACGGGATTTGAACCCGTGTCCCCGGCTTGAAAGGCCGGTCGCCTGGACCTCTAGCTGGATAGGAGCGTTGTGAAACCTGGTGTGCTTTTCAATCGCTGGTGATGTCCACTAGGGCGTCCTGGAATATCAAGATGCGCTGAGAGCCAATCTTGTCGTGGGCAACCCGGCCATAACTCAAGCCTAACAGTGTTCCCAAGTGAAACGCCTGTGCGAAGTCTTGCACCGAGACGCCAATGCACAGGATTTCGCCGAAATTTCTGGCTTCGAACGGAAATTCCACCTCATGAAGCTTGTCCAGCAATTGCTGAGCGATAACGTTTTTTGCTTGGATAGACATGACACCTCCGTTCAGTGAAAGTGGTGCTTCCAACAGGAATCGAACCTGTCTCTCCAGGTTGAGAACCTGGCGGCCTGACCGATAGCCGATGGAAGCGTGGAAAATGGTGCCCATAGCAGGAGTCTATCCGCTACGCTAGTGCTACGCACTTTGAACCTGCGGCCTCACCGTTCGTAGCGGTGCGCTCTGTTGTCGCAGC
This sequence comes from Acidithiobacillus ferrivorans, assembly GCA_018853935.1. Lineage (GTDB taxonomy): Bacteria > Pseudomonadota > Gammaproteobacteria > Acidithiobacillales > Acidithiobacillaceae > Acidithiobacillus > Acidithiobacillus ferrivorans. The sequence continues at coordinate 25,069 of JAAOMR010000168.1, read as the reverse complement.
CGGCAGGCCCACTGAGCTATGCGGGCGTATTGGAGCAGAAGGTGCGAGTCGAACGCTGGCCTGACCTGGGCGCCATAGCCAGGCACATCTCCCGGATTTTCTGACCCGGGCGCTTTCCGTAAGCTACCTCTGCAATATGGTGCATCGTGATGGAGTCGAACCACCCGCCTATCGCTTATCAAGCGATTGCTCTACCGATGAGCTGACGATGCGTGTTTGGTGGACAATGCCAGAATCGAACTGGCGACCCATGGGTTATGATTCCATTGCTCTCCCGACTGAGCTAATTGTCCGTCGTTTGAGGCCCCAAACCGCGACCTCTATGGCATTACCGCCATTGGTGATCGCGGTAATGCTTCCAGCTTTTGCGGGTGCGACAAGGTGCAAAGTCGTCCCAGGCGTAATCGCACACCTGGAGCTTCCCCCGGATTTGCGGTTCCCCATCTTCCAGGCAGCCATGGCCTGTGTCGCGCACTTTGCGGCCGAAGTCCGGAGTACGCCACATCTTCCAGTAGCGCGGCTTGTGAATGCCGGCTACCGGGCCATCACGATAGACATGAAGTCCGCGGCGCTTTACGTAGGCTGCGGTGATGACCTTGCGGCGCTTTGTTTTCTCAGTGTCCAGCCAGTCACCCGGGCAGACGGTATTGTGTTCTGCGTCCGTCATGACGAATTCTGTTTCGTTGCGAATGATGCCTGTAATGCCTTCTATCGCAGGTTCAAATACCTTGCCAACAACATGATTGCTCAGAACAGCCCGGATCTCTTTGACATCGGTGTAGGGGCCGAACCGGCGGCCGAATCGGTTACTGAAAAACCAGCACGGGGCCGGACGTGGAACGGGTGTGGATTTCTTGCTCATTGCTGCCTCCATCAGGTTAAAGAACCTAATGGAATATGGTGATTTCCTCTGACATGAATGCCTCCTTAACTTCCAAAATAGGGTTTCTTAACCGTCAAGCCGTCCGCTTCATCCTGACGTAGTTCCTGCATGGTTTTCTCGCCAAAAAAGCGGCGTGGATTCCCGCACATCCAGCAGGAACACGGGGTCGGCGTATCGACCACCTTGCCAAGCCATCTTGGATTGTCGGCAAGACCATCCTTGTCCCAATAATGACGCCTGTTCCACTGGAGCCGGTACCGATGATGCCGGCGTATCGCCCGGGCCAGTTTGCTGTCTCGATAATCCGCTGCGCTAGTGCAAGCACATTCTGACATGGATTTTTATCCTCCAAGTCGCACCGCAACCGTCACCATGACGGTTTCTCAAGGCGGGCGACCTATTGCGGCTGGGAGGATTTCTGGTAACGCCGTGCAGTGAAGCCGGAGGACTCACTGCCAGAAATCTGATAATAGACCCCCTCCACCTCGACAATACTGGCCATGCGACAAAAACATTCTGGTTCGCCCTTTGACGGCCCCAGGCACGCACAGACAGAGAAAGGGCGCTTCGGCCTTTCCTGGAAAATCCGGATGGCTTCCAGGATTCTGAAGTCTTCGCCGTCCATCATGGTGCTCATTGGAAATCCTCCACATCCACAAACTCTGTGCATTCACCGCGCGCGTAAGACCTTAATGCTGCCGCTGTTTCGCGCATCGCATCGACCCGGTCAGCCTCCGGCGCTAAAGTGAGACGGATAAAGCCATCTTCGCCGAAGCCCGCTTCCAGTGCTGCGGCATGGAGATCCCGCATTGCTGAGATAGCTTCTGATGTGACTTGCTGATATTGGTCAGGTTGTTTGATGATCTTCTGGATGTCCGCCAGGTGAAATGACATCTCACGATATCCAATGTCTGCCGCTTGCAACTCCATACATCCTCCTTGTAATGTGTTCTTTAAGCTTCCTGCCGAACCCATCCACCTTCCGCGATCATGCAGGAAACCTCTGAATCGGTGGCCCGGCCTTCCGTGAAGACCAGTAATGCGTCCTTTTCGCACACATATTTCACCCGATCCACAGTGACGCATACCCCATGTTCTCGTGGCTGAATCACCAGCCCATTATGCGGCAGAAATGGCAAATTCGTATCCAGACGAAAACTGCGGCCATTTACGCAATCCCTGAAAACCACGACACGCATAATGTTCTCCCTATCTTTTCATTAAATATTAAATATGGTGGACCCGGAGGGACTTGAACCCCCGACCCTCGGATTATGAGTCCAACGCTCTAACCATCTGAGCTACAGGTCCAAATTGGAGCACGGCACCGGAGTCGAACCGGTCTATGCGGTTTTGCAGACCGCCGCTTGGGCCGCTTGGCTAACCGTGCGTAAAAATGGTTCAGGGAGTTGGAGTCGAACCAACATTTTCCAGCTTCAAAGGCTGGCTGCCTACCAGTTAGCAAGGATCCCTGAATGGTGCCGAATCGCGGAATCGAACCGCGGACCTAATGTTTACGAAACATTTGCTCTGCCAACTGAGCTAATTCGGCGTTGCCTACAAGAACAACGTGGGAAAGCGTCCACAAACGCCTTGCCGTGTTGTTCTCCTGAGCCACCATCACGGCTGCCGTGCTTGGCCTTGCGCGTGTACTTCGTGCGATCCCGCTGCGCGTAGGTCGGCAAGACGCCGATACGCCGCTTATGCTTCTCCGGTCGTATGACCAGCGTTTCCCGTTTCATGATGTTTCTCCTTTCAAAATCTCCTGGTTATTTGGACTGCGGTACCCACTCTACGATAACCCTTCGCCAAACTCGGAAACGATTTTGCAGGGCCCTTCTCCGGCTAGCAGGCGCATCGCGGTGGCAGAAGCCGTAATCGCTGCACTATCGTTTCCGCAGGACTGTTGTACGAGGCCCTGGATGATGTCCACCAGTGATTCGTGATTGATTTGGCATTCCATACCATCTCCTTTTGAGGCCAACGGTCTCCAGTAATTCCTCTTGCCGGATTTGTGTCTCACCAATCATCCACAAAATACGTTGTGTCTCACGCTTCCCCGATTTGTGAGACACAAGTTTGGAGCCGGTTGCCGGCCTCGAACCGACGACATCCTGCTTACAGGGCAGGCGCTCTACCATCTGAGCTAAACCGGCGAAATTGGCGATCCATGCCGGATTTTATCCGCTTCTCCGCTTCGCTGGCGCCAAAGGCGCTTTTCGCTAGTCCTTCGGACAACGAACCGGCGACCTTCCGGGTGACAAATTGCGTAGCACTAGCGCAGTCCGCAGGGCGAAGCGGATAAGGGCGAACGCTCTACCACTGAGCTAATGGATCGTTTGTACATTCAGGATTAATGTTCGATCTGTCTTTGTGCATCTTCCACGGAAGGGGTACCGTGAGGATACCAATGGATCATGTTCGAATCACAATGGAATTGCTGAGTCATGGGCAACCCTCCAATCGCGACACCATCTTTCATGTGGAGGCATACATGCACGATATTATGGCCTTTGGTGAAGCCATATATCTTCATCATGACTATGCCATCTTTGGTTGCAAGCGTCGGGTGTCTGGTCAGGGTTGAAATATAACTCCAATCTGAAGGCTGTCTCCAGAGCAAATTGCCGTTCTGTATCACTTGTAAATTCAGCCCATATTTATTGGGAAATTGCCCCTGGTCACCGCCTAAGAAAGCAACATCATACCCCTTATACTGAATCGGCTTATCTATGCTGTACCGTGTAGGCTTTAGCATCTCCGCCATCAACGGCCGGGCTCCCAAGGCATCAAACACGAAGATCGCAAATGGGGATACGAATAACAGGGCTACGAACAACATCAGAATGAGTGTTGCAGTTTTTTGCGGCATGGGCTTTCCGTGCCCTGTACCAAGAGGCGTGTAGCCCCCTCCGCCATTCTGGGCCTGCTGATTCATAGTGGCTTGTAATCGTTCGTCGTCTTCTGTGCGCCACTGCAGTCGCAAATCAGCCATGCGCCGAGCGGCAGCACCTTCTTCATAGGACTGGCTCCCAGAGCTGTTCATCATGTAATCGCCGTTAAAACCCTTATCATAGTCATCATTCATATTTTAATTCTCCACAATTATCACTAGCTGTAAAGGTGCCCCCGTTGCAGGTCAGAAATCAAATAACGCACCATGTTTGGCTTCTACCAGATAAGCTGCTGCCACACCGAAGTGTTCTGCAAATTGGAGGAAGCGGAGAGATTCGAACTCTCGAACCACGATACCGTGGCTTCCGGTTTTCGAGACCGGCGCAATAAACCGCTCTGCCACGCTTCCATTGCTGATTTACGAATTGAAGCGGGTTGCGAGACTCGAACTCCTATATCCGGCTTGGAAGCCGGCGCATAATGCCAATCTGCCAATCCCACGTTGTTACAGCATCAAATAAAAAGGTTCCCAGGCTGTTCGGCAAGCACCCTCTGAGATAAGAACTGTGCAGCGCCAGAGGCGGCAGATTTACAGTCTGCGGGGTTTGCCGAATCCCTCACTCTCCGAAAGTCGAAAATAGATGCGCCGACATTCCTGCCAACGGCTTGCCTGTTCTGCTGCCATATCACAGGCCGGGATATGCCGTGTCCTTCGTTGTTGCAGCACCCGCTTATCCGGCAATCGGTTCATCGGGTGATCTCCGCAATCGTACACACGGAATCCTTTCGTGATGGATCAACGCCCGGTTTATTTGCGCGGTCGTCCAGTCTTCAACGATCACGAAAATTCCGCCACCAGAAGGCGCGTCCCTGTAACCCGGGGCCGGGGAATTTGGTGGACCTTGCCGGCTACGATCCGGCTACCTCCTGCTTGCAGGGCAGGCGCTCTCCCAAATGAGCTAAAGGCCCAGGTGCGGGAGTCATCCCTGAATCAACAGACTTCTTCCTCGCTACTATTTGTGTAGCCTGCACGCTCCACAAGATATTTTGTGGATAACAAAAGGGTGTTTCGTGCGTCACAACATTTGGCGGAGCGTGAGGGATTTTCTCCGCTACGCTAGCGCTTCGCACATTGAACCCCCGTGCCGGCTTTCGCCAACTCGCTGCTTCCAAGTAGGCCCATTAGACCACTCTGGCAACGCTCCAAAAAAACCAGGTTCCGGGCATTTTAGCCTATCCCGTGGGATTATCTGGTGTTCCACAACGACGTTGGCGGAAAGCACAGGATAAGAACCTGTATGCCGCGTTTTAAAGCGACGGTCGATTAGCAATCGACTGCTGTACCGTTGAGCCAGCTTTCCATGATGCTACGAATTGGCGGAAGCTCTGGGATTTGAACCCAGGAAAGGACTATTCATCCCCTGCCGGTTTTCAAGACCGGTGCAATCAGCCAGGCTCTGCCAAGCTTCCATATTGATTGTTGGTGGCCGGTTCTGATCTCCGGCTTATCCCTTCGCTTTGCCCTTCTGTGACACTGCATCCGGGTAATTACTCCGGACTTCTCACAGGTTGGCCGGGCTTCTCGTTCGCTGGCGCTAAGCGGGATCCGATACCCCAGGTGCCTCAGACAGCAACGATAGCCTCGACGGGCATATCGCCTCACCAACAGAAAGGCACTCGATTTGAGAATGCCTGGCTTTTGGTTCTGAATTGGTCGGGATGGCGAGATTCGAACTCGCAACTTCTCGCTCCCAAAGCGAGCGCCCTACCAGATTGGGCTACATCCCGAAGTGCCGGTTTTTCGGCCGAAACCGGCAAAACGCAGGTTTTATGTGCGGGCAGTGCTCCCCCATGCCCTCCCTCCCGCTGGCATGGGTTGATTAAGGTCCGGGCAGGACTGGCCCTCGTTACGCCGTTACCTGTCGGCAACCTTAATGTTTGGCTGGGGCGGCAGGATTCGAACCTGCGACATCCTGATTAACAGTCAGGCGTTTCTACCGCTGAACTACACCCCAAGATGCCCTATAGGTGCTATATTTAGCACCACGGCGGGACCACCGATCATTGCACCCCGCTCCGGCAATATGGTCCGTTTGCGAGGGTGCAAATAGGCGCCGCTGCAGTATTCGTGGATCGGCGATTTTTGAGAAAGCCCTACCAATCGGCACAGCGGCATAGAATAGATGCGCGGCGCATTCCAAACGCCACGGCTTGCAGGAATGGTTCCTTTCGGACTCCACGATGCTCCTGCCGGGCACCCCATACCGCCTTATGCTACGGTCGCCTATCTCAGAACCACCGGAATAACGGACCGGTTGCCATTGAATTCTTCCGAGCGGGTATCAGCCACATCAACGCCGTGGGGTTACGCCCCGTTAAGGGTTACACCCTGTTAAGGGCATGGCCCGCTATCGTCAGCGGCAACCGCCAGTCCAATTCGCACCCATCACAGAGAGCGATCAGTACCAGACCGGAATGGCACCTGCATTACCCGGCAGAACGGGAGAATTTGGAGCGGGTTGGGGGAATCGAACCCCCGTGATCAGCTTGGAAGGCTGGAGCATGGGCCACTCTGCCAAACCCGCATATGCAGCCACCGGAACCACCCGGCAGCCTGACTTTTCTATCCTATGACCACCTTCCCATTGGAGCACGAAGCACTTAGTATGACGGTGCACAAGACCTGATAGCTTACACCAGGGCCGTTCTCAAGGTGAAATACGGCCAACCTGCCTGCGGCCTTTTTCGGTCAGCACCGCCAAAGACCATTCCCGATAATATGGTTCCGGGCACCCCCACCGTTGAGCGCCGGTAGGCACGGCCAGCATCCGCTTCGGCCTCATTTTACCTGCGAGGACAGGGGTTTTCGGTTTGATCAAATACCGTTCAATCATTGACACTTGAACGAAAGATCACTGTTTTACAACTGTAAATAGGTGCCGCAGAGTGGGATCGAACCACTGTCCTCCCGGATATGATCCTGCCGGATATCGTCCTGGGCGCTCTACCTCTGAGCTACTTTGGCATGGTAGCGGGTACCGGAATCGAACCGGCAATTTTTCTGGCGTATGAGACCAGCGTAGACCAATCTACTAACCCGCAACAAACTTCAATCACGCAGCATCATGCTCCGCTTTGGCTTTTTCAATAAAAGCGATGTGCTTACGAATGTATCGCATAAACAGCATCGCCTTATCTTCCGGCAAGAAGGTAGCGGTGCCAGTATCGTCAACCGGCACGGGGAACTCAAAGCCGCATTCCGTCATGTACCAGAGTTGACCTTCCTTAAACCTGGTGAATATCACCTTCCTGCCATCTTTGACCATGTCTTTAATGGTATTCACGTCATCCCTCTTATTTGAGAATTGGCACCGACAGAGGGAATCGAACCCCCAGCCTATGGTTTTGGAGACCATCGCTCTACAGTCGCAGCCAGCCGGCCAGGTTGAGCTATGTCGGCATTGTGCGTCGCACACAAAATAATGGGCGCTTCATGCACACCATAACCGTTGCAGAGAGCAGATCACATTCCGCGGGGTTATGGTGTGCATCCGCCTAAACACAGACGGACACACGGTAAGTCTTCAATTTTCAAAGAGCGTAGCTGACTTGCAGTCTGCAAGACGACCAAAACAAAACCGGCAGCCTGTTTTCACAAGGGCTGCCGGTCTTTTGCTTCCGGTGGAGCCCCTTTATTGCATGGGACTCCGTTATGGGGTCCCGGTTAGATCATGATAAAGCCTGATTGTGTGGATGATGGATTTTTCGGTGTCACGGACGACAGACAATAGCGCGCGCCCCATTCCATACGGTCTTCCGTATGCCATGCTTGCCCTGCTATGAAACTGCCCTGGTGTCCGTTCATTTCCAGCTCCGATATTCCAATATGTGTTTAGTATATCAAGACCTATGATTCCGTCAAGTTTTTTGGTGGGCTATTTTTAGGGTTCTACGATCTTAAAGTGAGGATCGAATACCCCGTGAACCCATCGCAGGAAGCTTTTCCTCTTTGGGTTGTCCGAGCGCGGCTCAACCAGAAACCACGGGCCAACACTCTGGTTAAAAGGAACGCGATCCTGCTGTTCCAATATGCGCCATTCGCGGGTGCCCAACATCATAAAGGCTTCCTTGACCCGGTTCTTTCCACGTAAGGATATTCCGGTTAGTGTGATTCTTTTGTGCATGGCGTTCTCCTCAATTCCGTTACCTTGAAGGTGTCACAGATAATCCCATGTCCGTCAATTTTCGCGGTGCCGTGCCGTTGTCGTCAATTAGCATCTATAGAGCCACCACTGTATGCACTCCTCACAAAGGTCTTACCATCAGCCGTGGTAACGGTTCCAGGCTTGTAAAGACACGCCTCATCCGCATGGAGTATGTCTGAAAGTGGCGTTTTCAGCGGGTCCGATGTCGCGCAATCTAATCCCTGACGAAGTGCCATTGCCACAAGCACCGCCAGGATGATAATAAGTGCTACCCAGCCCATAACACACCTCCATGAAAATGCTCCTTGGGATGACGGTTAATATCGAGACCCAGGCTGGCCGGGATCGTTGCTGCCGGTGCAATCCAGACGGTGATCTGTGGCCTTCGGGCATCTTTTGTTGCCGCAGACCGGGCAGAGCCACATCCTGGTGGCAGCAACAGGGAAAACTTCGTTCGGGTGCGCCAGATCCCATTCTTTAGCGCACCTGTAACAGTCGAGATCAGATCCCAGATACGCTGCCTGCACATCACTGCACATTTCGACTCTCCCGTATCCTGGCGGCGAGGCTGACCAGGTAACTCTCCCTATGCGTCTGCCCCAATGCCACGCAGGGGAATCGACGAGACCACGATTGTTCCAGCCATGCGTCCCATCGGTCAACCTCTTCCCCGTAGGAGCCGCAAGCCTCCGCTGGGTATTCCGCTTCTGGATAACGGGTGGAAAAGTCGTAAATGCTGGACTCATCCGTGACCAGGCAATCCGCCGGATCCAGCCCCAAAAACTCCAGGATTTCGTTAATTTCCTTTTGGTAGCTCTCGACCAAATCCTGTTCGGCGATCGTGATTTTTCTTCGTCTTTTTCATGCGAAATAGCCCCCTCTTTCATAAAAATGTTCAAATTGTTCTTGGTGGCGAAATGCAGCAGTTCCGCATAGGCCACAGGGTGCGACTGTTCCATGGCTTCAGCGAAGATAATGGAAGCGCAGCCTTCGATGGTGGCCGGTTCCACGTCATCCTCGTAGTGGATCTTATGATTGGGGCCAAAGTGCGCCAGTCCAACCCCCTCAATCAGCATTTCCGCCCAGTCCGATGGCCGGAATTTGCGGTGATCCGGCATTACGACACCTTCAATAACAATCAGCATGTCTGGTTTTCCGTGGGTGCAAGGTGAGCGATCATTTTCCGGTCCGCGTCGAACGGGCTTTGCCTACAGCAATGATGCTGATGAGACTGGCCACATGCAGCATGCGTGGCTTGCCGCTGGGTCCTGCGGACGGCGTATGCGCGGCCGCATTGGCGATCCCCTCAGCCATGGAATAACTGGCAGTGATGACCAAGATCAGACCATCCTGTCGATGCGGGTCCAGGACGGCATACTTCATCCCCGCATCCAGCGCGTGTTGTGCCAGAGCAAGAACGCGGTCGTTGACCAGGTGTTGCAATGGTTCCATTTCGACCATTTTGTTTTCTCCATGCGTGGCTAAAGTGTCCGGGGATTTTATTCCGGCCCGGCCCGGTCATTGCCGCTTTTCGCCCGTGACACGGGTTATCCTGGCTATCTGTACCGCAAAATAGGTGCGCAGCGCATCCCAACGCCACGGCTTGCAGGAATGGTTCCTCTCGGACTCCACGATGCTCCTGCCAGACACCCCATGCCGCCAATCACCACACATTCCTAGATGCGTCCGCAGGTTCCGCCAGATGGTATCTTGACGGGCTGGTTCAACCGCACCGGGCACCCGGCCTTTTTGCAATATGTGGGGTTGCACCCTGCAAGGGCATGGCCCGCTATCGTAAGCGGCGACCGCCGGTACGACCTGTGCCCTGCAGTCTGCAGGACCAGGACTCGCCCTACCGGAAGGGCGGCCGCCATAACCCCGGCGACACGGGAGGATAGACGGGATGACGCCTATAGCGACGTTATCCCAACAAACACCGGCCATTGGTCGGTATGTGATGGCTTGCAGGGAGCATGAACTCTATTTGCCCTGCAGCCCGGCAAGCCGTGTCTGAAGTTTCGCAACCCGCGCTTTTACACGTGCCACCTTGGCCAATCGCAGCGTTTCGCTCTTGGACGTCAAAATGGTCTCCAGACGTTCCAGGTGTGCAATGCGGGCCTGGATATGGGTGATTCGTTTCTGTTTGACGGCTTGCGCATGGGTTGCAGTCGTGGTTGAGGCTGTGGCAGCAGTCATTGACGAAGTCGTTGTGGATGCCATCGCCAACGGCGCGGCAAGCAAAAGAACAATAATGGGCAAACTGGATAAACGATAATTCATGCAAAAAACTCCTGTCTTGAACGTGGAAATAGGTGGCCAGCGCCTTTTAAGACACTGGCCGTTGCAGATCATTCCCGTTGCCGCCGGCAGGTCCGTCATTCGGGCGATTCCCGGTCTACGGTCCATCCTCCCCGCTCACGCGAGGGGCGAAAGACTCTCCGCACCCAGGCAATACACGTTTCTCGGCCAGCAGGCTTTTTAGTCTGTGCAGTCCGTTCACCGCGTCACCAAATACGATTGCGCTACACGCTTGCGCGACCATGACATTGCACGGCAAGCCAAACTGTTCAACCAGAAACTCGGACCGGCACATTAGAGCGCCGTTGGCGGTTATGGAACCATTGTGTGCATGCCGCTCGTGGGTCAGCCGCGTATCCAGCGTATAGGCCACCACAGGCTTCCCCAGGGCATAGGCCGTCGCTATCTCGAACACCGTGCCGGAGTCTGGTTCATCGCCTCGGAATGGGGTGATATTGGCCACCATGGCATCGCAGGACCGGATCATATCCAGGCATGATTCAAACACAGGCGCCGCATCATTCGGTTTGCCCGGTACGGTAATGCCGCTCACGCCAGGGCGATCCAGGTTCTGGTTGGCCGGTATAGGCAGCAACGCGCCATATCGGGCCATGCGACCCTGAATATGTCCGGGCCGGCTATGTAGACTTTTTGCATCGATTGTTCCTTTGAAAATGGCCGAATTTTTTCGGCGGAAGTCCTGAACTATTGCGACATTACCACGCCCTTACATTGGCGAATTTCGCGGAACCGCTCGTTCGTAACCCATTCGCTGTATGTGCGAGGACATTCGTTGCAGCGCCAGCTTACAAAATTAAAACCGTCGGAGTACCCACTCCCCCAATCAAACAAAGTTCCTCCGCATTCGCACGCAAGGGTGGCACGGCGATAAGTGCCCTCGGCATCGTTGTCCTCAACAGATATATTTACGGGGCCACAACAACTCATGCCCGCGAAGATAAGGCGATTCATGGGCGGGTCCGAAAGTTTCCCGTCCAGTGCGTCCGCTATAATTTTGATGCACCGATGCAAATATGCCTCGGTAGCCCATTCCCATATGCGATAGGCGGCTGTTTGACTAAACCCGTTACGCCGCAAGGCGCCCTTAACGACTTCTTCCGCGCCATACCCATAGTATCCACCCCCACGGCCACAGGAATGGGATTCACCACAAATTTCCAGTTGATTCCCATTTCTGAGCGGAATGAATCTGCTGTGTGGGTGACTCGCGCAGAGCGCCTCAGCGCGTTCACGAATGATTCCTGTAATCATGCGCCAACTACGATGACATGGTGCTTGAACAGCGGTCTCCAGTTCCTCAACGGTAGAAGCCGAGCGCAAACCGTCGATGTATTCTTTGCGTTTCATCATGCCAAAGACCTCCTGAACAAAAATGGTGACGCACAATAGGAATCGAACCCACGGGGAACCTTGCGGTTTTATTGACACCCATCCTGTACCCTGCCGGGTCATCCCTTGGAGCGCGAGGAAGAGGTCAATACCCACACTGTGCGTCAAACTAAAAATCAACAGGATGGGGCTCGACGATTTACGCTCCCCCTGCATTGTTGTCAGCAACTCATGCAGGCTGCTACGCGAACCCCATCCTCTTGATGCAGGGCCATTACTAGCCCGGCTGGCCCGCTTGCGTTAACCAAAAACTGAATAGGCGCCGCTGCATTATCCAGATAACGGCAATCTGTGACAAAAGCCGAAACCATGGTGCAGCGACATGGTAAAAATAATTCCGCAGGCGGGACTCGAACCCGCATTTCTCCCCTTTCTCCATCATTCGCAACTTTGCGGGTTGCGATGGCGAATCGAACGCCAATCAGTTCTGCGTCCTAATCCATTAGACGACCGCGGAAGGTTCCACCCCATGCCTGGGGCTTCGCCATTGTGCGTTGCAACGCACACCAGAGCTTATGCGTATAGGCTATAGGCTCTGGTGTGCGCCCGGATGAATGATCAGTGCCGGACGCACGGGTGTGTCTTCGATTTACAAAGAGCGGTTACGCTGTTACTTGGTCATCATACACAGAAGATTGGCCTGCTATATTTTTTTAGCGATTGAGAAAACCTATCTATCGCCGCTGCATTGCAACCTTAATACACGCTTCCTTCTTGTCCATGTTCGTTGCTCGCTGTGCAGGCCAATTTGTGATCTGAAGCATGCGGGCAGCGTTTGTTCCCGCATATCGGGCACAAGATCATCTTGCCGCGTGTCGCAAAGAAATCCTCGGTTGCGCGGGCCATTCTGGATTCTAAATTCCTTTCAGCGTTACCCTTTTCGCGAGTACAGCGATGGCACTCACATTTTGTGCTTCCGTCAATTCTGGCGTAAATAACCATGTCTTCAGTTTCCTCACCATCCTTCAATAATATTGTCAAGGTAATCCCTGGATTCTTCGCGCAATTCTTCTTGCTCACTTCGGTCCTGCGAGATGATAATCTTTTTTTCTATTTTGATGATTCTGTTCACCGTAGGGAAAAACTGGGTGTAAATCCACTTGTCGCGCTCGGCTTTTATGATGTCATCAACGGCGTGGTGTGCACTTAACCATTCCATCACCCGTTGCTGATCGAATTGGTCGCGTGCCAGCCGTCGCGTCCAGGCCCGCATGCGCGGCTCGCTTGCGGGTTGCAGCGGTACCTTGCGAGCGCGGAGACCAACCGCGATCAGGGTGAGCCCAATCATGCCGTTTTCAAGAGCAATCGTCGCAGGGGTCTTGACCCATGAGTATAGTGGGAGCGGGTGACCATATAGTTCCGAATCGTGCGCACCGGCCTGGTTAGGTTCGGTGATGATTTCCATAATTTCTGCGGCGGACAGATTGGGGCGTTCCGTCCCTTGCAAGAGGGCGCGCCGATCCTCTGGATGCTCACATTCAGGGAGTATCTCCGCGAGCCGGAGATCCGATATTTCCAGTAATCGAAATTTCGGCGATTGTTCCAGGACATCGAGCCACGCGGTCAAGGTGTTTTTGGCATCGACTGAGACGGGACGACGACCGCCGTGCCAAAAGAACACACGGTGAAATAATACCGGCGTCAATATGTCCAAATCGAGAAAGTGCGGTGAAGCATTCCACCTGAACTCGTGGAAATCCGCTATTTTGGTTATGCATTCAGCCTGCCGCTGAGCTTTCTGGTAATCTGGTATATGGGCAAGAAATTGGCGTAATGCTTCGGCGGGCAGTTCAGGGCTCGCGGCTAAGTGCTGGTATACGTCAATTCGGCTTGGACTATATGGCTGTCGGCGTATGCGAAAAGCTGTGTCCTCGACACAGAACAACGCACTCCCTACCAGCCATGGCATCAATGTTTCAGCCCCATGCTTTGACCAGTCGAAAATGCTCGTTGTAGGGAGGAGCTTCGCGGCATGGTCCAGCGCTCCAGATGTTTCCGCGTAGAGACCAAAGCCGGCAACCTGTATTGACAAGGCAAGCGCCCGCTCCAGTTGCGGATAGAAGTGCTGGAGATTAAGTGCTTGCGCAATGGCGAGTGCGCCAGTAACCGTTTCTTCGCGCCACCTGGCATTCACTTCTGGCGTCCACAAGTCCTGTCGAACGGCTTCACGTATGGCACAGGATAGGAAATCAATGGGCCCTTGCGTCAGTTCGGTCATCAGAACATGTCCTGTGATGTCGTGCTGGCAGTGGCAGTCTGTTGTTTTATGGCTGCCCTGGCTTGGTCCAGATGGACTACGTTACTGGTCGTACTTGCTGCCAGCATGGCTTCCGCAGTGGGCTCCACCGTATCTGTGAGTTCATCGGATTGGCCAGCAGAGGTGGTTCGACGTTCCAGCGTGTCGAGAATGTCCATGGCAGTGGGCTCATCATAAGTTAGCAGGCGGTGCATGACCGCGCAGCCGCCACAGTCGTCGATCTCCAAAAAATCCCTTTTATACTCTGCATACCAAGCTAGTGCGGCGGCGCGCGGATGTTCCCAGTCCATCTCCGGTGGGCGAAAATTCTCTTTGATGTAACGGACTAATGCGGCGAAGCCTAGATGGCTGTGCGAAATCAGTGCGTGAATAAAGGCTAATTGGCGTTTGCGGTCATTCCGAACGTCGTCCCGGAAAAGGATGCTGGTCATGACATGAGAAAAACTGGCTGTCACGTGACGCGCGTCTTCGAAAGACTCCGCATAAGCCAGTTCCTGCACCATTAATTCGGCAAACTGGTCCGGGCCTATCAGCAGATGAACCATGGATGGCGTCGAAAGGTCGCCTTCGCGGGCAATACGTGCCAAGTCGTGCATGGGCATTGACGCAATCGCCTGTGCCAGTGCATCGGTGCCGTAGGCCGACTCATAGTTTGCAAGAGCGGCTTCGGCCTTGTCTATATCCTGGTCAGCAACCAGGGCGTGGATACCGGTGTAGAGCAATTGTTGATTGACGGGCAGCATTTTAATCCTTAGTCGTCGTGTATGGAGTCGAAGCCCATCCCTACCATGGCTTCATTACCGGACTCGCGAAGGTCTTCCGGGTCATCTTCGGATTGCAGATCATCAAGGGGTACGGTCGATGAACGATCGCTCTGCCTATCCACTTGATCCTCGCAGCGGGACTGTTCCAGTGATAGTGCCGTAGTGAGTACCAGTCGACCGCAGGGGAGGGCGGCAAGTCTGGTCGCCAAGGGTACGAAAGCCGCCCTTATGGCGTAGTCCCGCTCCGGGTCAAAAGCATCGCAGAAAATGGCGCAGGCGTTGGCCAGTTCGTCCTGGACCGAATCCGGGTCGAGTTCTATCATTTGCAGGATAGACTCCCTGACCTGGAGAAAAAGTGGATCCCTACGGTTTGGTTGACCATAGTAGCCGGCGATACGTGTGAGGTAATCCTCATAGAGCGTGTTAGCACTCATGGGCGCACCGCCGCTGAAAAGAACTGGTCGACCATGGACGCCATGACGGTTTTCGGATCAGCAATATAGAGTCGTTCCATGCGCTGATCGGTTTCGGCGCGGGACAGGGGATCCGAAAGGATGGCGTAGGCACTTTGAACGGCCTGAAATTTCTCGGATGCCTTTGGATCATGATTCCGATCCGGGTGCCAGTACGAGGACAACCGGCGATAAGCAGACTGGATATCCTCTGGCGTGGCGCTTGGTGATAGCCCAAGTATCCAATATGGGTTGGTGTCGTTTTTCAATTGGGGCCTCCGGTTTTGGTTGGTCTGCCATATTATGGGAATCGACGGAAACCAAAACGCAAGACAGATAAGTTATGTAATCAGCATGGCACGTTATTGCCGGTTGCCGAATATTTCCAGGAGGGCCATGAACAGGTTGATGATGTCGAGATACAGGCCAACCACCAGCAATACCGGCTCCTGGACCCCACCGTTGACCATGCGTTGGGTGTCGAACAGGATCAGACCACTGAACACCAGCACCAGGATACCGGCTATGGCAAGCTGCAGGGCGGGGATATGCAGGAAAAACATATTGACCAGCGACACCACGATGGCGATAACCAACCCGGTGATCAGAAATCCACCGATATGGCTGAAATTGCGCTTGGTGGTTAAGGCGTATATGGATAAGCCGATGAACATGGCTGCCGTGGTGCCCAGGGCTTCAGCGATAATCGTCGGGCCGTTGGGCGCTTTGAGGTACATGGCGATGGCAGGCCCCATCATCATGCCCATGCCGGCCGCGAAGAGAAACACCAGCGGGACGGCGAAGGGGCTGCGGTGGGCGCCGGTGTATTGCACAGCAAAGAGCAGCGCAAAGGACCCAAACATTAAAATGAATGGATGCTGATAGGCGAACGGGGAGTGCATCCCGAAGATGGAAGCCACCGCCGAAACCAGCAGGGTGAGGGCCAGCAGTCCGTAGGTCTTCGCCATGAGCGTACCTACGTCGGAAACCATGGGGCTGCGGATGGTGTCTGGGAGCTGGTTAAATCTGGACATTGCTTACTCCTGAAAAGTGTTTGCGCCGAGATGGCTGCAAATATGTGGCTTGGCTATCCTTGCGCTGGCACCATGGGAGATGTGTTCTGAACGGGTGCTTTTTCGACGGCCTTGTTTTTGCCGCGGCCGTCAAAAACTTCTCTGCAAAACAGATAAATGGCCAGTGATTCAGCCAGGATGAATATTACGTAAGTGATAATGCACAAAAGCACCACCAACGGCTGCCTGGTGTGCGGCGCCACGCTATTCATCAGGTTGGGCGCGATTCCACAAATCATTAATGCGGAAAAAGGTGTTGGGTTCACGGAGAACGCGAGAAAAGACAAGTAGAATAACCGGTTGACCCCTGGGTATCCGATGCTTATAGTCGCATAAATCATGCACCCTGCCCATGGGAAGGCGCTGGCCGCCTGGTCCATCGAGGTATTGATAAACCAGTATCGCCACCACCAGGCCAGGTGCGACCATGGCAATATAGCTGGATGATGAGCAACAAGATTCCTTGCGGGAGCGAGCTGGGCAAACAATATTCCGAAGGACAGTAGAGATAACGAAAAAATCAGCACCGCAGGCAGTAATTTGACTGCATCTCTCAGCGAAGACCAAATAACAGTTATTGCTGGCGTATTTTGGTCGGCGGCGTAGGCGAGAGCTAATATGATGGTGACTTCCGATGCGCCTATGCCAAACGCGGCAATGTTCTGTGGTAACAGGCCAACCATCAGGAACGCTATTCCCGCGGTAAAGAAGGCCAGCGGTTTTCGGTGAAGCAATTCCAAACCTTCCTGACACCACCGGCGAGCCCACCCATCTTCAATGCGATGTGGCTTAAATGACTCTGACATGCGGGCAACCCCTCTGCCGTTCTATGGCGTATATCTTATTTTTGGACGCCTAACTACATTCGCTAGTGTGGTGAAGCCGCGCTGCTTTGACATCATGCCCGCACAAAAAGCCTTTGACAATGTTTTCGCGATCGACGCTGATGATTCTGCAAACTGGTAGACCACTTTGGACTGGGAACCTACGCTGCTGTGAGCCCAAACAACATACGTGTTGCCATTGTGGCTGTTAATGATCACATCACCATTGAATGCGGCGTGTGGTTTGACCTCTATCATGATTCCCTGTTGCCTTGATGACCCGTATCCCGAAGAAATTGGAAAAACTATGTATTGCTGGTTGTTATCCGGTTTGCGCGGAAAACCTCGCCCTTCAGGGCGGGGATGCAGAGCGCGCGCCGGGTACTGCACGGACGGTTGCCACGAAGAATGGCTATCGTTCATGTAACCACCATTCCGGCGTTCCATAGCAATCTGACACCATCTTTCGGCGAGGCAAATACTTTCCCGGTGATTGGCTCGAGGTCCGGCACAGATAGGTTTGTTTTGCTGTGGACTCCGTGAGCCACCATCCGGTGGCCCGCGATCTTCCACACGTCGCCGCCGACCGCCGGTGCTTTTGCCCGGTTCGGCGTATAGAGCCGCTTCGCCTTTTTTACCACCAGGCGTCCCACGTCCTTTGGATGCGCCCGGCGGTACTCCGCCAAGGAATCCACGTCCCCCTGATCGCAACGCTTCCGGCGGTTGTGGGCAACCGGCGGCACTTTCTTCTTCTTTTCCCCCTTCGGCAACGTCACCTTCGGTAAGTAATACAGCCGGTCTCGCTGCGCGTGAATGTGCGCCCGCCGATTGCGACGATACTGCATCATGTCCATGTCCAGCATGTCCTGCTGGTCTATGTTACAGGCACCAGCCATGGCAGCCGCAACGGACACCGCGTCCAGCGCATGGGTTTTCTCCAGGCCGAGACGGCGGCGGGCCGCCACCGATTCATCGACGGGCACAGGTATCAGACCCGCTTCCACAGCGAGCTTCCTTAACCGCCCGCAGACCGCGTTGACCGTGCTGGCGTCCCGCCATTGGGCGCCGTCCGTGATGGGCAGCGCAATCAGACCAGCATGCACGTCAGCGTGACAATCTTCACAGAGCGTCACCCGGTTGCCGGCCCGGTCGGATCCCTGTTTCGACCGCTTGCGCAGATGATGGTCGTGCAGGTGCTCCTTGTTTCCGCAGACCACGCATCCGCCGTCGCGGCGAACCACGAAACGGTGCGTCTTTTCTCCCGTACCCTTGCCGACCGGCGAGACCTGATAGTCCGAGCCTGTCCGCGGTTTGTCATGGACCAAGGCACGTAGATCGAAAGACACGTTCTCGAAGCCCCGTGTCACCTGATGATCCGGAAGGGGCACTATTCGTGATAGCCGGGCATAGAGGTTAAGGTGTGTTTCAATGCCATGTTTGAGTGTTACGGAATCCCGCTTGCCCCGGCTTTCATAACGCGGCGGCCGGTGCTTGGCCGTTTGCCCCTTTTTCTTTACGTTCGCACGGCGATGATACCGCCGCGATCGCCGGTACATCTTGCGATCGTCCATCAATCCCCGAATATCCGGAGTGCGCGCCGTGAGCGTGCCCTTCAGCAATATCCGTAACGTGCCGTCCTCCAGCAACTCGGTGACGCCGTAACCGATGTTCCTGAAGCCCGTGTCCAGCGTCACATAAAACCGCCGTTTGACGGTCTTGCTCCGGTCAAATGATTGCTCCCGTAACACCAGCACCGCCGGTTTCCCGGAAATGCCGCCGCCCACGATCTTCCCGCGCTTGCGCTTCAACTGCTTGCGCACCCAGTCCATCCGACGCGTCGGATGTCCGGGCCTGCCATGCTGATCCATCACGAATACGAACATCTCCAATCTCCTTCAATTACCGTCTTCAGACGCCTATGATCGGGCGCACTTTCGTGCGGTACGTTTCCCTGGGGCACGCCCTGCCTTTCGACAGCACGCAGCAGGTCCTGTGAACGACACTCACAGCGGGGGATTGCACCTATCCTGTCTCGCCGGGCTGGGAATGCTCCTGTACTAGCGATCTCACCCGGCAGCGTCAGTTTCGCGACCTGCTCCATTCCCCTGTCCAATCACACCGTGAACTCTCAACGGCACCTGTAGTCGCGCTCCACTACAAGCCCCGCCCTTCAGGACGGGGTGATTGACAAGCGATGTTATTAATACCAACACCAGCCGGCAACAGGACTTCCGTGACTGTTGTAGGAGATACCACAACATCCATGGTTTTGACTGTTCCGGCAAGGGCCGTTCCTGAAATACATAGCGCACCGGCTATGACCAGTTCGTTGACACCTAATTTCATAAATTTCCTTTTGTATGGCGTGAACGGTAACGACCCCCTGCAGATTGGGGGCGTCCGCTTTTCTATGTAAAGTTTTTGGACAGATGGATGAACTTTGCCTCGAATATATGTAAGCTCTCAGACATCTGTTCTTTCCATGGCTGGCGACCAGAATTGATATCGTGCCACTCAAAGTTGTTGGGCTCGCACTTGTCAATCAGAACGGTGATCGCCCCTGTGGCTGCAGCATGATGGGCGTCCGCAGCCCAATCCAATGCGGTTTTGGCTTCTTCTTCGGTGAGGTTACCGTTAAATACCACATGCGCGTTTTCTTTGTCTGCATTAAATGCCACTTCGCCGCCTCGATCTTTGAGAAACGCTACAGGTTCAGTGGAAACGGATGTGGCGCCATGTAGAAATGCCTCGATGGTTACTTGGTGTGTCATTACGATTGTCTCCAGGTGAATCGCAGCCGGGTGCTGCGTCACGATGATATGTGAGCGCTGGAAACCAATATGCTAACGATTAGGCCAAACCGGTTGGTCTGGGAGAGGTGGCCTCGGGATGGCTCGGTCACCAAATTAGTGAAGTGCACCTTCTGCGTGTTCCAGCAGAGGCACCACACGTTGCAACCATTCGTAATCCCGGGGTAACTGAAAAATTCGGAGGGCATGCCCGGACTGAATGTCCTCTTTTACACTGCCGAATCCCCGCTCCATGAAATCCATTTCCGCCAATCTTTCGTCGTCGGTTTCCCGAGCGATCCGGTTCAGGCGGTCCTGGCTGTCGGCGTCGTTGTCGCCGATGAAAAAACAACGGCCAGGTTGCCCCTGTCTCCCAACCCGCCCGCGCAACTGTACCAGGCTCGCCACGCCCATGCGATCCGCATTGGCAACGACGATGGTGTCCACCCCGTCAATGTCCACTCCGACCTCGACAATGGTGGTGGATAACAGTACCGGGCATTCGCCACTGGTAAAGCGGTTCAGGATCGTTTGTTTTTCCATTTCGGAGAGTTGGCCATGTAGTACCCCCACCTTATCCTTGAACCCGGTTTGCCAGTAGGGCATGGCTTTTTCGAGATCTACGCCGCGGCGAATTTGGCTTTCCCGAAACAGGGGTATTGAATCTACAACGCCGGAACGGCATATCCGCAATATTTGATCGGTGGATCGGACTGCTGCCTTACCATCCTTCATATGAATGAAATGATGCTGTTCCAACGCAAAAAGACGGTTGTTCTGCGTGGAATCCATGGCCCAGACCGGGAATCCGAACATGTCCCCTGGTGCACGGTTTGCCCACCATTTCGCCGGCTTGAAGGCCTTGTTCAACCGCAGGTATCGGATCCTGGCAGCTTCTGGAAAATTGTGCGCCGCCACCAGTGCCTGATTATGGTCCATGGGGCTGTCTACGCGCACCACCATATCCTCTCCAAACTCAGGGGACTGTATAAAAACGCATTCTCCCAGCGGCGCCAATGCTTCACGTGCAATGCTGCCGTACACCAGAATAACCTTGCCGCCGGCGTCCACTGTCTCGCGCACGGCATTCACCGCTTCCCGTGATCGTGACTTTTCCAGCGCGAAGCACGTCACCTGACGTCCCATGGGGTTTGATTCCAGCCGTAGAATTTGCATGCCTCCAAACCGGATCGCGGCAATGGTGGCGGGGATAGGGGTGGCGGACATCAATATCCTGTTTACCGAAGCGGGGATGTTTTTGGTCTCCGCCCCGAATCGGTGCTCTTCATCAAATACCACCAGCCCAACGCGCTCCCAAGGGGTATTAGGGCCGACCATTCCGTGTGTTCCCACTACAACACCACGTTCCGGCCATACAAATTTTTTGCCGCTTTGTCCACGCATGACCAATATATCCAGTCCATGGGTCATTTCCTGCAGTCTCGCCTGCAACTGATCTGCCAGGATAGTGGTGGGTGCGACCAGAACGGCCACATTCTTACCGTCGATCCCGCCTTTGGCCTGGGTTAAAGCCGCGAGGTAGGCAACAGCGGATTTGCCGGACCCTACGCCGCCCTGGATCAGGATGTTGGCAGGGGTTGTGGACGCCAGGGCCTGACGAACAGAACGCTCTGCCGCATCCTGCGAAGGTGACAAGGTAAATGGGAAGATAGAACGCAGGTGAGTCGCTCGCGCATCTGTTAATACGGCCTGATCGCCATGGGCTGTTGGTATGGCGTTTATCTTTTGGGCGATAATGCTTTCACCCAACTCAAAAACACGCAAAGTGTCCACGGCATCCGCGACCGCATCCAGGTCGGACGGTGTATGCATCTTGTGAAACGCATCCCACAACCCCGGCAATTCAAACGCGAATGGCAAGCGCTGCAACTCTGTTGGAAACAAACTATACAGCTGTTCCCTGGTCACGGTCCTGGTCACGGATTGCACCGCCTGCCAGATACGCATGCTGCCAAACTTGCTGATTTTCCGGTATACCGGCACCAAACGGCCCATGTCTTGAGAGGATAGGAGCGCCGGTTGCGATAAATAGCAAAAACCATGAAACCACTTTGGCTTACCCTGGAAAACGAAGTGTGCGCCGACCTTCAGTAATTGTTTGTGGTAGGGGCTCATTACGAAAAATGACGCGCGGAACGGCGCGTTTTCCGTATCCTTGCAATGTGCGGTCCACATGCTGCGGTTCCCGCGACCTGGCTTCTCTTCAATGCTCTCTATGACACCGGCAATGTGCGCCAGTTCATTTTCCACGGCTTCCGAGGCGACGATGGTTTGTCGGCGATCCTCGTACCGCATGGGAACGCAGAACACCACTTCGCGAAGGGTACTGAAGATTCCTTTGCAGGCATCCGGCATATAAAAGTGTGGCACCTTCACATTTCCGGGTTCCATCACTGAAGTTCTGGAACCGGTTACATCGAATCGTTCGTTATGGTTTCTCGTTGTCTGGATTGACCCCATCAGACGATCTCCAAGTGGATTTAAACCCAAATATAGCACATACAAAAACTTCGGCAAATCATCAGCCTGGATGTTTGGTGTATTGAGAAGCAAAATTTGTTTTGCGTTCCTCAGGTAAAATGTAATGGTGTTCTCAGCACCATCGACTTTACAGATCAGGTTGCGAATGTGCGATTGGATATTTGCGTGATACGGTCAAGCCAATGGCAACAACCTGCAGCCCCTCAAGCACCAGAAGGCGCCTGAGTCGATAGGCCGTTCATCCAGCCCCGTGACTGGGACAAAGCTGCATTCGCAGGTTTTTTAGCGGGGGTGTGCGCAAAAGGTTGCGGTCAGAATTGCTCGAGAAGAACTTGCTGAGTCACTTTGCCGTAGCGGCCTTTCGACGCGTTAGTACGGTTAAAGTGGCGGAAATGGACGGTGCGGCATTGGCCGTCAGACCGTGTATCGATACGAATATGGTTAATCATGACCACGAACCATTCAGGTTAAGTTATGGCTTGGTGCAGGAAGTGACTGCTTCGCAGTTCTTCTGGCATTTTCGGATGCCCCCTCAAACATTTCCCGGCACCATAGATAGCCCCAGGCGCCAAACCACCAGAAGGACACAGCGAATCCAGTCATCAACACGCATCCCAGCCACAAGGAAGGGATCTGCCGCAATACGGGCATCAGGAACGAACAGCCCAGCAGTCCTCCCATGAATACCGTGTATGCCAATCGCATGTTCAATATGGCAGCCTTATAACCGGTCACGTAGTGCATCAACGGCTGATTGCCGACACTCATGGTCAGGAAGATCATGGGGAGCATACTGGGCATAA
Source organism: Acidithiobacillus ferrivorans (assembly GCA_018853935.1). Classification (GTDB taxonomy): domain Bacteria; phylum Pseudomonadota; class Gammaproteobacteria; order Acidithiobacillales; family Acidithiobacillaceae; genus Acidithiobacillus; species Acidithiobacillus ferrivorans. The sequence continues at coordinate 1,914 of JAAOMR010000168.1, read as the reverse complement.
AAACGCCCAGGGTGAGCATGTTTCCGGCACGGGCCGTGCCGTGACGCAGCCAGACGGGCAACTGCCAATAGGCGGGATTGGGCTTAATGGTGCCCGCGCTGTGGGTGGCGGCGCTGTAAAGACTAAAGAGGAGGGCAAACACTATCCCGAGTACCAGCATGACCAGAAAAGCGTCGCGGGCCAGGTGTGCCAGGTCGCGGGACGTTTGGCGAAAGAAGATCCATGTTGCGGTCCATGAATTTCCGCTGTCGTGATCCACGGCGCGCAGGCTGCTGAACAGGAGCCCCACCATGAACACGGTGATCGGAACGTCCAGCGCCAGGGGTTGCGGAATGAATGCGTTGACCAGGGCGAACAAGGTCATGACGCCGACAGCCAGCCCCGGCGCTCGCCGGAACAGTTCGACGGATTGCCGGGTCCAGCGTTTGGCCCAGCCGGGGTCTATGGTTTTGGGTTGGAGGTTCATGAAACGTCGCTCCTTTCCTCTCGATGTACGTCAGACTGTAGTTTTACCTGCTTCTTCCGCTCCACCCATCGTCCAAGATTGAAAGAAACCCAGCCCAATCCGGCGAGTATTGAAAACAGTTCAATTGAAGCCATCAACATTTCCGCATCCTCACCTGCAGAATCCTGCTGTACTCCAATCGCAGCGACTTCCAGATAACCTTGCCAATCAGCATGATTGGGGCCGCGACAATCGCCCAAAAAAGTAGCCAATCAAAGGATTGCATCATCCCCCAGGATGAATGTCCAAAAACAAAATGGGTGATCAACTCGCTTGCGGCGCCCAATGCGAACAACGCCAAGACACCGGCGAAGACCAGTAACGCCATTTCCAGTAGCAGGATGCTGCTTGCGGACAGTCTTTCGCGCATGGATATGCTTTTGTCCATCAAATGATTTCCGTCTTCCATCGAAGGTTGGCTCCTCTATTTTGTTCGGTTGCTAGATCATTCGGTTGCTATGGTGTTGTTGAGAAATCTGTTGGCGCTGCGCAGTAGCCAGTGGGGGTTTGCTTCCCCGGCTTCAAGACCCATCTCCGGCCATTCTTCGCCCACATATACCGCCCCATCGTCTATGGTGATCGGGAAAACGATTGCCCATTTCCGGTGAATGGAATCTCCACTGACCAAATGATCGTTAAGCCATTTTCCCGTTAGGCGCAGGGTGTTGGCGTAGTAGGGGCAATAGGCGATAACATCGCCATTTCTGTTCGTGCGCAGGGCTACCACATAATGACCAACGCCAGAAATTGGATTCAGGATGTTGAGCACAGCGCACTTCTGACCTGAAGTTTCACCGTTTTTCAGTGCGGAATATAAAGGCTGGTTAACAAAACCGTCACTCATACATTGAGTTTATGCAGCCATAGAAAGTGCTTATGGTTGTGCCTTTTGGTAACCCGCTTTTTACCTTATTTATTCGATAAAACAGCCAGATAGAGGTGAACAGAACGTCTCGTCGTGATATAATAAGTGTACTTTAACCCACTGATTATAAAGCGCAAGAGGCCCTGTCCGATGACTATGCTACGCGATTTGCTCACCCCTTTCCAATCGGACTTTTCCGACACGCGACTGGGTCGCGAACGCTCCCACTGGTTCATCTTCACCCTGCTGGCGGTCATCGTCCCCTTTACCTCCTCTATGAGCTCCAATCTGCTGCGCTCCCTGCAGACCCTGTTCGGTCTGAACGTGAATGCCCGCCGCTTCTATCTCTTCATGGCCTCGACCCATCTGACCTGGGATCGCCTCTGGCCCATTGCCTGGAACCTGATCCCGTCCCCCCTGGTCGACGGGCGCTTGATGCTGGCTCTCGACGACAGCATCAACAACAAAACTGGAAAGCGGATCTTTGGCTGCGGCTTCTTCTTCGATCATACCGCCAAGGTGAACCAACCGACCTACCCGTGGG
>JAAOMR010000167.1 GCA_018853935.1 Acidithiobacillus ferrivorans | reverse complement strand
CAGTTATGGTGGCTTTCATGACATCGTCTTCACGCCAGCTTTGCACTACTCTGGCGCTACTCGCGGTGAGAAAACCGCAATGGTCTTTTGAAAGCCTGGCACAGGAATTACGGGTGGACGCTAGTCTGGTGAAGTCCTGCTGGCGTACCTTGTTGGAGAACGCTTGGCGTCTCTATCCCCGCCGTGCGAGATCGAAGTCAGGACACTGGCAGCCCGATCCGTCGGTCAAGGCCATGATTGCTTTGGCGGCGTATCGCGCGAGACCCGATCAGGCCGGGGACATCGCCCGTCAGTATGGGGTCAGTCTGCAGGACGTGAAACACTGGCGTCGTGTTTTGGTGCGCCTGGCAGATCAGCTCTTTTAGCCATGTTGCTGTGGACAGGCATGTAGGCATTGAAGAGCGCAGAAATCGGTTCTGTGACGTATTCTCCCGTCATGATTAGCGTCGTGTTGTTGAGTTTTGTGGCGATGATTGTCGGATTCTACATCCTGTATCGCATGCATCGGAAACGGGTGCATGCTGAAGGATGGCCTCGATCTGGAAGATTATCTGGGTGTCATGGCGACAAAAACCGGCAAGAGCTGCGCCAAACACAAGAAGGATCGCCATATTCAGCGGTACAAGAGTTTAGGGAAAATGAATCCGGAACAACTCTGGGAAACGACCATGGACCCTGTCAACCGCCGTCTCGTCCATATCACCATCGACGATGCCGCAAATGCCGATCGTGTGTTTTCCTTGCTGATGGAGGACACCGTGGACCCCCGGCGGGCATATATTGGGGCCAATGCCACTTACGCACGGATAGATATTTGAGCGTGGCAAATCGGAGCATGGCGGTCCAGTATTCCCATGAATTGCCGTTCGGTTGTTGTACTTTATGGTGGGCTTACCAGAATTTGGAGCCAGAATAAGGATGCAGGATATAGGGGTAAAAATAAGAATTCATGGATAGCCTGGCAAGTCGGGTAGTCACCGGGATCTGAAAAGGAGAACTGCATTGAGTGATGACTCTAGTCATGACAATACACAACAGGCATCGGTAGCTACGCTGTGGCTTGATTGGCCATGCACAAACCCCATTTGTAAAGTCATAACCGTTCACTCGCGAGACTTCCAAATAACCATGTCAGAAATAACTTATAACGCTCTTTGCTTGCATCGAGGAAATAGCCATAAAGCGGACTGCTGGATAGCATCTGTCATTGCGGAAGTTGACACGCTTCATAATGTCGCTATTGAAGGCTATATCCGAATCATGATGCGTGTTATCTTTGATGACGATAATGGAAGCTTCGTGTGCTGATGTCTCCAACGTGGCGTCGGCAATAAGGAGAACTTAATAATAAAAAATTAGTTAACAGAGCATCTATACAAATTCGGCAAAGCCAACTTGCCTGGATGAAATCAATAAAACCGCAATTTCATCCCGATCATCGGCTTTACACGCAGAGGGCCTGTGTGGCCCGTTGGAACCAAAACAGGGTTAAGTGGCCAAGATCAATGAATAACTGAAAGAGCAGGTTCCAGCGTTTCGGCTTATGGCAAAACCAAGTCATTGCGGACCAAGCAGACAGTTTATTACCGCTGGTGGTCAGGCTGAAAGCCCAGCATGAGAATGTAAAGTGCGGTTCGCGGACTTCTGAATAGAGATTGCATGATGGTCTGATTATTTTAAACCATGGAATGGGGGGTGTTATGCTGGCGGGTTTTTTGATAGGGGGACTATGGCTCGTTTTTATCATGTTGGCCGTATGGGTCTGGCGCGACGGCCAGCGTCACATTATTACTTTGCGCAAAGCTGTGCTCCGGAAAAGAAAGGTGGACCCTCTGCGAATTCTAATTCACGGCGCCCCCCTTGGGGAGAAACGGCCCATTTCTACATTTTTCGGCTACCATTGGGAATCTCGGCGCGTTGGACGTTTCATTAAAAAAGCGGACAGTAAATCCGGAGAGAAATAGGCATTGGGAGGCGACTGTGGCGTGATTGGGCACATGGTGATGGTTGTTAATCAGGCTGCTGCCTCACGCGGACGCGTTGTGCGTCAGATTTTCACTCAATGAATAGCACGTAGGAACGATGATACCGGAGACTGTCATTCTCTATCTGTTCGTAGCCGCATCGTTGTTGGCGGTGGTGGCCAACCGACTACGCATACCCTATACGGTTGCCCTGGTCTTGGGCGGACTGTTACTGGGAACGCTCCACCTGTTTCCTGCGCCGGTCCTGACGCATGATCTTTTGTTCAGCATCTTTCTGCCGGGACTGGTTTTTGAGTCGGCGTATCATCTATCCGCCAGCGCTTTATGGCGCGATCGCCTAGCTATTTTTGGCCTTGCCGTACCCGGCGTGCTGGTGTCCATGGTGGTGACCGCGTTCGTATTTCTCTGGACCAGTCGTTACTTGCCGGATTTGACGGTAGTGAGTATGCCGCTCGGTGTTGCCTTGGTGTTTGGCGCCGCCGTCGCAGCGACGGATCCGATTTCGGTTGTGGCCATCTTTCGCGAGTTGCAGGCACCACAACGGCTTACCTTTCTGGTGGAGAGCGAAAGCCTGCTAAATGATGGAACGGCTATTGTTTTCTTCACTTTGTTCCTGGCAATAGCCGTGGGGAAACCAGTGACAGCGTCCGCGCTGACGGTGGAGTTTTTGGCCGTGGTTGGTGGCGGTGCTTTGCTAGGCACCATCTTTGGATGGCTGAGTTCAGAAGTTATCAAACGGGTCAATGACGGCATGGTGGAGATCACCTTCACTATACTCGCTGCGTATGGGAGCTTTCTGGTTGCTATGCAACTGGGTTATTCCGGGGTCATCAGTACGGTTGTGGCGGGTCTGATTTGCGGTAACTATGGCGCCAAAAAGGGTATGTCTCCCTCGGTCAGGCTCGCAGTGAATACTTTTTGGGAGTACATCGGTTTTGCGTTGAATTCCCTGATCTTCTTGCTGGTGGGGCTCACCATTCGCTTACCCGATTTACTCCGGATATGGCCCTTGGTGGTAGCGGCTTATGTGGCCATCACCCTTGCGCGAGGGGCAGTCATCTATAGCATGGGGGCTTTGCTGAGTCGGTCGCGCGCGCGGCTGCCGTGGTCGTGGAATTTTGTACTGATCTGGGGTGGCATTCGTGGCGCCTTATCCATGGTGTTGGCTTTGAGCCTTCCGCAGCACTTCCCCTTCCGGGAGATGTTGATCAATCTCGTTTTTGGTGTGGTTTTGTTGACCATTTTGATTCAAGGTTTGAGTATATCGCCAGTAGCCCGTGCCTTGGGGGTGC
>JAAOMR010000166.1 GCA_018853935.1 Acidithiobacillus ferrivorans | reverse complement strand
TTGAGACCTCAGATCAGGAGGCTAGCTATACTGCGTGGCTGCGTACAAAGGTCGCGTCGAGCTTGGCTGATAAGCGACCCAGTATTCCGCATGACGAGGTGATGGCCGAAATGGACGCGATCATCGCGGAAGCGGAAACCTCCGCTCAAAGGAAATTCTGAGTTGTTACCGGCTTGCAATCGAAAACGGCGTGCTCGCAATCCATGGGCTTTTTCGGCTCACATTAACTGCAACTGACGGACCTTCGTGCTCACATTATTTGCAACTATGCTCGCAATCATCCGGTCGTGCTTGCAATCGAAAACTGCGTGCTCACATTAATTGCAACTGACGACGCCTAAATCGGCAGGCCAACAGCCAGCATTTTGTCCCGCAGTTCAGCGGCGCGTGCCGGGTCCAGTGTATTATTGAGAAAGGCCTTGATCTCGGC
>JAAOMR010000165.1 GCA_018853935.1 Acidithiobacillus ferrivorans | reverse complement strand
CCCCGCCATTCTGCATGAAGTGCATAAGCGCAACCCCAACGTGCTGCATCTGGACAAGCCGACGGTCAGTGGCCAGAGTTTGCGCGAGATTGTGACAGCGGCGGTGGTGAAGGACAGCAAGATTATCCATCTGGCCAATGATCCCATTTCGCCCACCGGCGGCCTGCGGGTGGTCTTCGGCAATCTCGCGCCGGAAGGCGGTGTTGTCAAAATTGGTGCGGTGCTGCCGGCCATGCGGAAGTTCTCGGGACCGGCGAAGATTTTTGAGAGTATGGAAACGGCGGCGGACGGTATTCTTGCCGGTGAGGTCAAGGCTGGTAATGTGGTGGTGATTCGTTACGAAGGCCCGAAGGGCGGCCCCGGTATGCCGGAAATGCTGACCCCTACCGCCAATATCATGGGCATGGGGCTGGGCGAAAGTGTTGCATTGATTACCGATGGCCGTTTCAGTGGGGCGACCCGCGGGGCCTGTATCGGCCATATCTCCCCGGAGGCCGCAGAGGGTGGCCCTATCGGTCTGCTGCAAGATGGGGACATTATTTCTCTTGACCTCGATAACGGCAAAATCCACGTCGACTTGAGTGACGAAGAATTGGCCGAACGTCGCAAGCACTGGGTGCCGATCGAAAAGCCCCTGAAGTCATCGTGGCTGCGCCGCTATCGCAAGCTGGTAACCAACGCCGCCAACGGCGCAATCCTGGAATCCTGAGCATTTATGAGTAATGGTGAGCTACATATTGGCGTCTATGTGGATGCCGAAAATATCCGCTACAACGGCGGCTATTCCATGCGTTATGACATACTGCGGCGCTTCGCCGGACGGGAAGGCGAGGCGCGGCTGCTGCGCCTGAATACCTATATGGCGGTAGATGGTGAGCGCATGAAGCGCGACCGTGAATACCGGGAGCGGATTCGTGGCTATCAGCAGGCGGTGCGCGATCTGGGCTGGAAAATCATCGAAAAGCCGGTACGCTGGTTCGTGGATGAAGAAGGCAACAGCATGTCCAAGGCCAATGCTGATCTCGATCTGGCCGTGGATGTAATGCTGCAGTCAGAGCGGCTGGATCAGGTGCTGTTGGTCACCGGCGACGGGGACTTTCTGCAGGTCGTACGCGCCCTGCAGAACAAGGGGTGCCGGGTCGAAGTGCTGGCCTTCCGTAATGTTTCCCGGGAATTGCAGCACGAGGCCGACGCCTTCTATTCGGGTTATCTGGTGCCGGGTCTGATTCCCTCGCGTGGTGATGTGCGGGTGCCGTGGGGGGAGATGGGTTCACGCATCCGCGGTATCTGCATCCGCTGGGAGGCGGACCGTGGTTTCGGCTTCATCCGTTTTCTGACCGCCATTTCCGCCCGTTTGTGGGTGACGGATACCCGTCAGGAGGATTCTCCTTACGAGTCGGCCTTTGTCCATATTTCCGATTTGCCGCGCGAATTGGACACGGATGACCTCCCCAGCCGGGATATTATTCTGGAGTTTGATCTTGAGTCCAGCGAGACGGAAAAGGGTGGCTTCATCGCCCGCCGCTGCACCGTGGTCAATCGCTATGATGGGCGCACTGGCGGCCTGGCTAAACTTCCCGACCGCGCCGTCGCTATGGAACGGGGGGAGGGGACGGATCTGTCTTTGGAAGGCGAAGCGGAGGAGATTGAGGCAGCCGCCGACCCCTCCTGACCCCGCTTCACGCTTTCACGCTGCGAAAAAATACCTGGCTGCGGCGTTGGAAGTTGTAGAGGTGCTGCCGTGGCACCGGTAAATCTTCCAAGGTGCCGTTGTGAAAGTTGCGCTCCAGAAACCAGTGGGTCGTCTGGGTGCTGAGCACAAAGATCTGTTCCAGCTTTTGCTCCCGTGCCCGTTCCTGACAGTAATCGAGCAGCCGTTCACCGCGCCCCTGGCGACGATAGCGGCTGTCTACCGCGAGGCAGGCGACTTCGGCCATTCCCTGATCAGGGTAGGGATACATAGCCGCACAGCCAATGATCTTGCCGTCCCGCTCCATGACCACAAAGTGATCTGCTTCCATTTCGAGGCGTTCCCGGCTGCGTCGCACCAGCACACCGCGCTCTTCCATGGGGCCGATCAGGTCAAGGATGCCGGGGATATCGGCGACGGTGGCGGTGCGCAGATGTTCAAAAGGGTCTTGCGATATGAGGGTGCCGAGGCCGTCGCGAGTAAAAAGTTCGCGCAGCAGCGCGCCATCTACATGCCGGGATATGAGATGGACACGGTCCACCGTTCCGGCGCAGGCGATGGCAGCGCTGTGCAAATGCTCGCGCAGGTCGCCTTGAATATCGTCGCGTGTGAGTAATTCCGGCAGTTCAGACAGGGTAATCTGGCGCAGGAGTTGGCCCTGGGCATCGGTCACGCCGTCTTCATCGATAAAAAAAACCAGCTTGGCGGCGTGCAAGGCCAAGGCCGCCGCTACGGCCACTTCCTCCGCGCGGATGTTGAACAGGGTGCCCGTCGGCGAGACCCCGATGGGGGAGAGCAGGACGATCTCGTCGGCGGCAAGATGGCGTTGGATAGCCTCCGTCGCCACCCTTCGTACCTGCCCGGTATACTGGTAATCCACCCCCTCCAGCACCCCAAGGGGCTGGGCGATGATGAAGTTGCCGCTGACCACCTGCAACCCGGCATGGGCCATGGGTGAGCCCATTTGCCCTTCGGACAATGCCGCCTCCACCGCCAGACGGGCGCCGCCTACCGCCTCACGGAGTATCTGCATGGCCGCCAGGTCAGTGATGCGCTTGCCGTTGACCCGCTCGGTGCGCAGTTGGTGGGCCAGCAGTGCCGCGTCGATTTGCGGCCCGGCCCCGTGCACCAGGACGACGTTGATGCCCAGGCTGTTGAGCAGGGCGATATCGTGCGCGAGACTGCGGATGCTGCCATCCGCCAGGACGTTGCCACCAAAATTGAGGACAAAGGTCTGCCCGCGAAAACGGTGAATGTAGGGCGACGACTCGCGGAAGCCGCGGACAAAGCCACTGGCCGTCATCCTCCCAGTCCTAAAGGACGTTCAGGGCGATGGTCGGACGCGGTGTCTTGGGCTGGTTCTGGGCGGCGAACTCCTCCGGGCTATAGGCCTTGATCGATAGCGCGTGTATTTCCTGACGTACCGGGTCGGTGACCGTATTGACCAGGCGGTGCCGTGCCAATGGGGCCAAGCCCGCGAACTGGCTGCTGACAATGCGCACCTCGTAATGCCCGCCATTGCCGGACGACGCATGACCACTGTGGGCTTCCGTCCGGTCATCGATTTCCAGGAATTCCGGATTCAGGGCTTCACGCAGTAAATTACCAAGGATTTCCTTGTTCATGGCAAAAATACTCCTTTATAAGGGCGAACGCTGACATCCGCGTAAACGCCGGCACTGAGATAAGGTTCGGCGGCAGCCCAGGTATGGGCATCCTCCAGCGAGTCAAAACGGGCAATGATCAGGCTGCCGGTAAAGCCCGCTTCGCCCGGTTCTTCACAGTCTATGGCGGGGAATGGCCCCGCCGTCAGTAAACGCCCCTCGGA
>JAAOMR010000164.1 GCA_018853935.1 Acidithiobacillus ferrivorans | reverse complement strand
ATTTCGGTTATCTCTTTTTCACGACCTCGTCAGCACCGAAACCAGCGTCACCGGTTGCAGTAACAGCAAGCCCGGCCATCGCGCCAACGATTTCTGCACGAACCGCCAGTACGGCGTCAACCGTCTCGGCACCGGCACCAATTGCCAGCACGACCTCTGTTGTGTCGGCGGCAGCGCCCACAGCCTCAGTCAGTTCCGTGGTCACGCCTCCCCCTACGGCGGCACCTGCAAAGCCCGTCGTGAACAGTCCAGTGGCCACGCCAGCTCCGACAAGGCCCGCAGTTCCGATAGCACCACATTACTATGCCGCGCCTAAACCCGCGCATGAGAATGGACCGTCGACCAAGGAACAAATGCAAAAAATGCTTTCGCCTTTTGGCGGTAATAATTAATAAACGCTCGACATGGAGACGACGAAGATGAACTTGGAAATTAAAGAACTGCGGTTGGCTCTCTTAACGGTAGGAATGGTAACCACTGCAGGCCTTGCCGGTTGCGCTAACCAGGGCGGCACAGTGGCTCTGCCCATGCCGATTGCCATGAATCAGGCCCAGGCCCAGGCCAATATGCGACAGGCCGGAATCAATGTATCCCGGCAGTTTGTCGGCCAGTGGGAATCAGCCAAAGGCACCATGAAAAATGAGTTGGAGCAATGCTCCCTCTCGGCCAGCTCCGGTTATGGCAGCCAGCGGGTTTGCTGGCGTAATCTACAACAGCAGTCCTTGTCCTACGCCAATCAGTTTGCGGGAATGAGCATTTCCGGCCTGACGTCTGGCCAAATGCACAGCTTTTCGCTGGCCAAAAGCGCTGCAGTCAACTTCTTCCATTTCACAGAACGCTATGCCACGGCATGCTCTGTAAGCACACAGAACTGTATGCGCCAGAATGCGTTGCGAATGAAGATGGGCAGTGAGCGTAAATCGGTAGATCGCTATCTAATGGGCGCGAAAATCGTGCCGAGCAGCACGGCCGGAGCGATCCAATACGAAAACCAAAGCGTCAACAACAATCTTGAGACGATGCGGAATCCGAACATGGTGCCGCCGTCAGCTAATGAGCCAACCATTCAACGCGGACAGTAAGCACCGACAGTAATGGAACATGGGGCAGCTTTGGCAGGCCCCATGCTATATTATGAACTCCACAATATGAGGTAGTTAAAATGTTTTCAAGCCAATCTATGACTGGTAGCTTTACCGGCCGTTTGTTTTTCGTGGGTAAATGGTTTTCCATATTTTTTGCTTTTCTGGCGCTTATAACAGTGATTGTCGGCGCAATTTACTTGCTATCTTTGGGGTCGACATTTAAGGTTCCTGCTTTTGACGCCCAAGCGCGGCAGACGATGATAGGTAGCATGCCCTCTCAGCAGAGCAGTGTTGCGCAACAGAAAGAGCAGGTTAAGTTAAATGCTGAGTACGGCGCCAAGATTGTTTCGATTATATCCAAATACAACATTACCAACATCAAAACAGCGCAGATGATCACTGCGCTCATGCAGATGAAAGCTCGATATCGTAGCGCCTTCATTTCGGGTTGGGGCGAGTTCCTGCGCCATGGCGTGGCATATGCCAAAAAAAATGGCGTGTACCAGGCGGCCCCACAAGTGGTGACCAACGGATACCTTGGGGGTACCACACCGAGCACTGCTGACATTCTCACTAATCAGTATAGTAATGATTTCTCGACGGCTATCGAGACTTCCAATGAAGGCAAAACCAAGGAACATATAGAAAGACTTACGTTTTTTGGGTTAATCATTTCCGCGATGATCATCTTTATCCTAGCCATGGTTGTGCCAGTCCTGGTTCAAATTGAGAAGAATACCAGAGGTCTCGGACTGATCGGAGAATCCTCAGCATCTTCCGCAATGCCTGTGCGAGCTACTGCATATGCGGCCCCTGTATCAGCACAGAAGAGCACGCCATCGGTTTGTTTCAAATGCCATGCGCCAGTAACAGCAAATGATGTGTTCTGCGGTAATTGTGGTGCAGGTTTGCGCGACTAAGTGACACGCCTTCAGGGCGAATTACAGGGGTTATCGATGGGAACAATCACAACAGAAACAGACGGTCATCTTTCTGCAGAAGTTGATCTGAGCATCTTGCTCAAATCCTTGCGCGGACTCACCATGTGGCGGCCAATGGTTATTTTGGCTATCGCGCTGTTTGCCGGCGTCGTGAGCTTGCTGGTTTTAGGCATGCTTGGTTCAGATATTGGCGGGGTGGGTGCTGCCTTGTTGGCGTTTCTCGGGATGCTGATTTGCTTTGCCTTCGCCGGCGCGGGCTATCTTGGCGCAGGATGCAGTCTTGCGGCATCAGTGCAAAAAAGGGACACCCCCAGCATAAGCGCCAGTCTTCTTTTCGGATTGTACGGGTTGCCGCGCCTTATTGGGCTGGTCGTGGTTGAGGCACTTATCCTGCTGGGGATGCTCATTGTTGAGGTGATCATCGTCGAAATCTGCAGGATCCCGGTGCTGGGTGGAATACTGTCTCTGGTGGTATTTCCTGTGCTGTTTATTGTCAATATGGCACTCACGGCGATGGCCCTAGTGGCCTTCAATCTGAGTGGCCCGGCGCTATGGTTCGGGGAAACTGTCACGCATGCCCTGGGGCATGTCATAGCCGTTGCCCGCTCCCGGCCAGGGCCCGTGCTTTTTGTGATGCTTCTGCTTTTTCTACTCTATTTGGTTGTGGGCGGCGTTCTGGCCGTCATGGCAACTACTGCGGCCACCTTCACGGGATCACTGATTATGGGGGCGATAGGTGGTGCGATGCATGGCGCTGCTGAAAGCTTGCTCGGTATAGCCAGTATTGTTCAGAACCCAATAGCGGCTGTGATGGGGAACTCTTATGGGTCGACATCTTCGGGGTACGGGGGCGGCAGCATTCCTATAAACGATAGCCTTTATGTCTACTCATTACTGATAGCTCTCGCGGCTTTTGTCGTTGTTGTTGTCGCCATCCCGAACACCGTTTTGCAGCTGGGCCTCGCCTACCTTTATGACGACAGCACCCGTCTGGTAGATGGAGAAGCCGGTACCGCCATGGTCGGAAACATGATGAAGAAGGTCAGCGCCGCGGCGGATGCGACAAGACGTAAGGCGGAAGCCGCCGCACAGCAAGTACGGGAACAAACACAGAAAGCATCCGAGCGTGGCCGCGCAACAGTTGATCCAGATCCTGCCGATCATGTCCGGGCAAGGCCGAAAGCGACGTTTTGCAAAAAATGCGGTTCAGCGCTGACGGAAGATGATCGCTTTTGTGGAGAGTGCGGTCATCCGCGGGAAGATCTAACTTAGAAACTTGGCGAGGCCACCTTAAAACCTTTGGCGATTTCTAACTCGAAGTACAATATCAACTGATTCATCCACACGTTAAAAGGAAATTGTTAATGAAGCACTCGTTGGTTGTCCGTGTCGCCGTATTGAGCGCCGTCGTTGTTGGCCTTTCTGGTTGCGCGGCCGCGCAAGTAGCCCTCAGCCACAAAAACCTCAATGTACAGACCAAAATGTCTAACACTATCTTTTTGCCACCGGTCTCTCCGTCAAAACAGACTGTTTACGTGCAGTTCAAGAGCACAGCGGACCAGACACTCAATATTTCCGCACTGGAACAGGAACTGGATGCAAGCTTGACGACACAGGGGTACAGGGTGGTGTCTTATAAGCAGGCCCACTACCTGCTGCAGATCAATGTTCTGTCCATCGGCAAAATGTCACCATCAGCCGCACAAGGCGCCTTGGGTGGTGGTTATGGTAGTGCCCTGGCCGGCGCTGCGGCGGGCGGGCTGATTGGGCAATCCTTTGTGGGCGCAGGTGTCGGCGGACTGGTGGCTGGCGTAGGCGGCATGATTGCCGATTCCCTGGTGAAGAACGTGACCTACGCCATGATTACCGACGTGCAGGTGGGTGTGCGGTCGCGTCATGCGGTGCAGCAGCAGACCAATGCCAATCTCCAGCAGGGAACCAGTACCAGCACCTCCCAGAATACCTCACAGGTGGGCCATTGGATGGATTATCGCACCCGCATCGTTTCCACCGCGAATAAGGTGAACCTGTCATTTAAGACGGCACTGCCCGTTTTGCAGGGCCAGTTGGTGCATAGTTTGGGTGGTCTTCTCTAAGGAGATTGGCAGTTCTCGCTTTCCTCTTCGTTCTGCAGCCGCAGGCTGAGCACGGGGAGGACATTCACCGACATGGCTTACCTTATCTTGGGTAAGCTGCATCTAAAAAACTACTTCATTTCATGTCAATTAAAAAAGGAAAAATTATGCAAACCACCCGTAACCGTTTTTCTCTTGTGGCAGCCATCATTGTCGCCAGCATGTCTTCCGCCCCGGCGTTTGCCATGGGCATGCCGTTTCATGGGATTGCCGCAGGCCTGGGTATTGGTACCGAAGGCGTCGGCGTCCAGGGCACTACCGCCATTATTCCCAAGACCTTGAACCTCAATGTGGGTTTTGACTACATGCATTTGTCTCACAGTTTTCATACCAGCAACGTTAACTACAAGGCTGGTATCAACCTGCAGGGCGAGCCCATCACCGTAAGCTGGTTCCCATTCCAGGGCAACTTTAACGTAACGGCGGGCGTGTTCATCAACCAAAACGGTTTCAATGTGACGGGTACACCGACTGGTGGCACCTACACGTTAAACGGTCACACATACACGGCACAGCAGGTCGGCAGTCTCTCCGGAAAGACGCACTTCAACGGAGCTGCCCCTTATGTGGGCCTCGGTTACGGTGATCCTATGGACGGTGGACGTCTGACCTTCACCGCCAACGTTGGGGCGATCTACGAAGGGGCTCCTAACGTATCGCTGAATGCCACCGGCGCGGCCGCGAATCCACAACTGGCGAGCGACGTGCAGACGGAACAGGCAAAGGTAAACAGCAAGCTGAGTGGCTATCAATGGTGGCCGGTCATGGGCGTTGGGCTAATGTATCGGTTTGGTTGAACGGGGACTTTCCTTCGAAAAGTAGGCTAGCTAGTGACCCCAGCCTACGGTATGGGGCACCAACCTGCTCTGTGCCTCGCGCAATCGGCTTCCCGACGCGAATAACCGCGTGAGACTGCCGGTTGCTCTGTCAGGCCATAGAACAACAGGCCAAAGTACGGTGGCATAGGCGTCTGCCAGAACAAAGAGCACGAGTACACGATTATGGGTAGTCCCCAGATATGCCGCCCCGTCTACAGCACAAGCCATTGCACATTGCATGAGTGGAAGGCTTGGCAAAAATCGGAATAAGCCAGTAAGTGCGGTACGCACGTCGAAGCGCTCGGTGGAAGTTGAAGATACCGCTTTTTTTGCAGAACGCAGACAAAACTCAGTATACTGCCAGATACTGCAAGGTACTGCCATGCGTGGAATCTGCCGAGGAGGAAGCACCGGGATGTTGGTTCGTTCAAAAATAAACGCTCCACAGTTTGGAGTTCGTACTGATCACAAAAGCACTGATGACCTGCCTGAGATAACAGAAGGTAGTCCGCAAAGTCAAATGCTTGACGGCGCCCACAAGCAGCCGGTGCCGAAGCAGCCACGGTTTTCCTACCCAAACGATTTGTGCCAATCTGCCGGGCCTCAATCCAGTAAAGTCCCCACCGAGATTGTGCCTGAGCCTGAGAAACCACAAGTGCCAGTGACGGTGCGACGCAAACGCGCCATGGAGCCGCATTAGCACGGATTGGGGCATTCTAAAAATGATCGTTTTTGGCTTTCGTGGTAACCGCTTTTGGAAATATACGCACAGCAGCGTCTGAAAATGGGTATTGCGGAAGAAGATCTAGCGTGAGATTGGCCACCGCTATAGCTTGCGCGGCATCACACGAAGCTTCTCGATAACTGCTTGCGAATCAGGAATGCCTGAAACATGGACTCAGCTTCCGGTGACTTGGGGCCAAGGCTTTTCCAGGTACGTCCGTCTATTAACACATGCAGGCCATTCGCCATCCCCTACGGCCAAGTCAATCGGGCCAACCGGAAAAGCTGGCGTGGAAGGACAAGCCCTGCTGATCAACAAGGTTCTGCTGACGGGCATGGTGCAGGGCAAATCGATACACATCTGCTCGGCGCCTGCCTCCCAGGCAAAAACAAGCGCCACCCAACCCCATCCTGGAGCCATGTCCTGGTACCGACAAAACGGAATGTGCAGGTTTTGGTTTCCTAACCATCCATGATGAATCACGACTCGATCAAAGAGGTGGTTCGTGAGAGAAACAGACGCTGCGGCACTGGATAATGAGATTCTTCATGCCAAAACTAATGCTCAACCAGAAATCGTCCAGTTCGCCGTACACCAGGCCATACTGAATCACCTGATCCACAGTCAGGCAGGAACTCCCGCAAAAGCCATGCTGGAGCTCATACAGAACGCGGTGGACGCCGGGGCCACGGAATGTCACGTGACCATCAGCGAAACGTCGTTTAAAGTCTCTGACAACGGTCGCGGTTTTGCGTCCAGACAGGAGATCGACGACTGGTTCCGAGTGTTCGGTGCCCCACACCAGGACGGAGACGCAACTTTTGGACGGTTCCGGCTCGGACGCGGTCAGATCATGAGCTTCGCCGCCACCACTTGGCTTTCCAACAGGTTCCGCATGGAAGTGGACATCCAGAAGAACGGCATGCAGTTCGAGCTGGTGACGTCGGACGCGCCCTACCCGCCTGGCTGTCAAATCTCCGGTACCTGGTATAAACCGCTTGCAAATTCGACCAGGAAGGCCGACAGGGATGATCATTCAATTTACAGCCAGATCCCAGGCTTAACCACCCTGGTCAACCATATTGTGCACATGACCGGTTATCTCACCGTCCCTCTCACCGTCAATGGCGAACGTGTTAACCGTGATCCCGCCGCGGAGGCGTGGGACAAGGAAACAGACGATGCCTGGATACGGGTACACCCGCAAGGGGTACTTCAGGTTTACAACCAGGGCGTATTCGTGCGCGACATAGGCGGTCATCAGTGGGGGTGCGGCGGTGTGGTAGTGAGCAAGAAGCCGATTATGCTCAATATCTCCAGGACCCATATTCTTGAGGACCGCTGCCCGGTATGGGGCAGGATCGATATGGAAGTGGACAAACTGTCCTACCAGATACGAAAGGAAATGGGTTTGGCGCGCATGGACGAAAACGGTCGCATGCGCGCAGCGAAAGATCTTATTGATGGCCGAGGTGACTTGCGCGCCAGGGTGATCACCATTCTGCCGTATGAGCACATTTCGCTCGTGACGCTGGCGGATCGTCTGCTGAATCGTGAGCGACGCATGGTGCTGGCACCGGATAACGACCTCAATAGGGCGGAAAAGATGGCCATGGCCAGACTGGCGATCGTCATGCATCGTGACACCGGCGCCCGCTTCAATGTTCAGGATCCGCTTCGGCTGGCATTCGCTCTCCGACAGATATGGGATACCCGACTGCGTGCAGCCCAAAAATCATGGAACAGAAATGAGACGATCCCGGACGCATTAATGGGGTATATGCCGCAAGAAGATAACCCTGGACCAAATTTTGTTTTCGAAGATTACAAGGTCATCAGCGATTCCTTCGATGGGGAAACACGAATCATGGATGTGGATCAGTTGACACCGGCGGAACAGCGCGTGTTCCGCGCGATGAAAGGCCCTGCCTTGTCCATGCTCCAGGAGATATTGTGGAAATACCACGATAACGGGGAGGAAAATAGTTTCAAAACTATGACATTTCGGCCAGGCCGATCAGCTACGGCGGATGCATGGACGGACGGCTTCAGTTATATCGCGGTCAATGAAAAGCTACTGCATCGCATTCATCAGTGGGGTGTGTCGGGTTTGCTGCACCTGTTGGATGTGCTGATACATGAGTCATGTCACGGCCCGGATTGCGACAGCACTTGCGCGCCACACGATCCAGTTTTCCATGCCCGTTATCACGAATGGTCCATGAGGAGCGCACCCCGGCGAGCGGAAGCCATGCAGCAAATCATTACCAATTTTCTGCGGATCTGTGCAAAAGAAAACGTACGCCCTCCACGATGGACGGCGCCGTGGGAGGAGCGCCGGCGAAAGATATCAGCCAGTCGAACGTCAAAGAAGGATGACACCAGATGTTGAACATTTTTAGGAAAAAAGGGAACGGAGGCGATGGTCTGGCGCTTGGATCGCGGGGACATCGCAAAATCCTCTGACCCCTTGATCAACAACAGCGCCACCTGTCTGTATTCGGGTCCCCCTGGAACTGGGAAGTCGAAATTGATGCGGGTCCTCGCCAGGCAGCATGCCGCCATGGGCGGGGGCATGCTGTATATTGACGGCAATACGGACTCTGGCTGGTTCGAAACATTGTCCGCTACCAGCGCAACATTTGCTGATAAAGTTAGCGATCTCATCAGTACCAATGCCACTGGCTATAGCCGGATGGCCGGGTCAAATGAGCCACGTTTGGCGGAACTGCTCCTGGAAAACCTGTACGCTGCTGTTGCCAGATACTACACGCGTCTTGTGGATGGTCTGGACCAGAAAACGGATTTCCTTATTTTTTTGGACGGCGTGTTATGCAACGTGAACGCGGAAAAGTTAGGGCCACTTCTGGAGCTGGCGAGAGTTGCGAATGTTGGTCTGGTTATGGGCAACCAGTCATTGTATTCGTCAGTGGGGTGGTACATGGCCGAGAATTCGGCAACCATAATGCAGTTTCGTACTCTGCTTCAGGATGAACGTTCGGCATGGTTACGCCTTTTGCACGAGCGGACGTTGTGTAGCAGATTCGAAGGCGATGAGGATAGAGTACGTCGGGAACAGCAGTATGACTGCATTTCGCTGAAAACAGGGGACGCCTACGTCTGGTTCCCGCATGCAAACAAGCCGGTTTTAGTGGTGACACAGCCTGAGGGCGAGTGTGTCTGGAATCGCTGATTGTCATTTTATCTGGCTGCGTTAAGCGGAGTGTACAATCTAAATCATGCGCACCAAACAGCGGTAAGCAACATGCCCAGGAGGAACCATGCACATCACACAAGATTCACTCGCCTCCATGTCTCTCGATGATGTTCGCGCCGAACGGGCGCGGCAAGAGATAATCTGGAAAGGTGCGGTAGAAGCTATCGCCATGTGCGAACAAGCTATTGCGGACCGGATCGCAGAGTTCAAGGTTGGTGACTGTGTGGTCGATACTGCAGGTGTAAATTGGCAAGTGACACGCATAGGGATGCAGAAATGGAGTTCAAAAGAACGCGTTGCATACCACGGCCGCCGAATCAAAAAAGACGGTTCTGTCAGTGCCATTGAGAGGGAAATCTACAATCAGCCGTTGCGGGCTACGCCGAATGGAGAAGGTGCGAATGGATAACAACATGGAAATTGGATCAAAGGTCAGATGGTTGTCACAATCTGGTGGACATACGGTCACAAAGCGCGGAGAAGTCATCTGCATCGTTCCTGATGGACGAACCCCGTTCGTGCTCAAAGAGGACGACCGTCAGCACTATATTTTGCCGGATGGACAGAAAATCCCGTATGCCCGTACACGGTATGGAGGGGGCCTGCCGCGCAGCGGGATCTCTTATATCGTTCGCGTTCCAAACCCTAAAAACCGGCATGCCGCTGAAACGTATTATTGGCCCAGGACGATCTCATTATGTCTTGACGACTTACAATGATTGGCTTGCCATGAGGCATAACCAAAGCCCCACAAGCTCTATTGAACCTTTGGCACCTGGAAAAACTAAATCGGGCGAGGCGGTTTCTCGTTCATCAAAGTATGTATTGAAGCTCCACCCATAGCAGTATGCTTGGGTGGAGTTGTTCACTCTCTAAATCACCAGACACAAACGGTTGCAGAGATCAAAATGAATTCAGATAAACAGGCCATACGGGTTTTTTGCACTTGTTATAACTCTGTTGGTATGTGTCGCGGGGATATACATGGCTTCTTCCATAATCTTGCCGCGGTTGAAGCATGGGATATGGCGAGGAAACGCCTAAACTGCGGTGATAGTACTGCGTAGGAGCATCGCTCACTTTCTCTGAGGCAGATTAACCAGGGTGTACAATCCAAACCATACAACAAACAAATGGACCAACAATGCTCAGATCACCAATTGGAAGACCACAACATCTGGTTTTTGCCGAAGCGCAGCCAGGAGACAAGTTTTATTTGGTAGGCACCTCCACTCTGAGGCGCGCGCCAGTGTCCGTGACACTTTTGACGGTCGTGCGTGCGGGTAAACGGGACATTGTTTGCACGGACAATAGCCAAGGCATTGAAAAACGGATTAAACGCGATTCCATAATATGGAACGCGTATCTCACAAGGGAAGAGGTGACCTGGGCAGTAGACGCCATACGATTGAACAAAAAGCAACTGGCGGCTTGGAGAATCATCGAGACCAATAAGATCGAAGCGATACCGGAAGATCTGGCCGACCGGATCATTGCCTGGGGAAAGGACGTGGAAACGGCGAAAGACAAGAGCCAGGGGTAAGTTCGCCAACCCATTCCCCCGGGTCAATGCAATGGATGAATATCCTCAGCATGGGCGAAAAAATCACTGAAGGAGAAAGCATGGAAGCATTACTTGGTTTATGGGTTGCGCCAGATAAAATACCCGTCTCCGCGCTGGTGGCGGATATGGTGGAAAACGCCTTGTCGGCACAATTGCGCCACGCTCGGGATCTGGTGGCCTTCCCTGCAATTAAGTGCGACCGCATTGATGAGGATGCCCATTCAGACTCGGGGAATTTACTGATTACTGGAACCATCCAAGGAGAGTGCTTTAGCGCCTTGATCGACAAAGAAGGCATCAGTCTTTCTATTGGAAAATACCCTTCACGGGAGCGGAGTATTCACCTTCAGTGCATCAATGCTGATGTCGTAGAGATCCTGGAAATATGGATTACCGCCGCACATGAGGTTACACCTCGGCAAGGGGCAGCGCCCCTGCAAGATGGTGGGTTAAACAACCTACACGAGCAGCCAGCAGAATGAGCGTCGTTCCGCACAACCCGAAAGATCGCGTCCACGGAGGCGTATACTTCTCTCGGCACGCTGCCTATCGCGCTTTGGAACGCTGCCGAATTACCTACGACCAGATTGCGCTATACCTTAAGCATAATTGCTTTGTAACGCTGGGAAAGGAGCCGGGTTCAATCGCGAACATCGGTTGATCTACAGCCCGGATGACGATACTTTTCTGGTGATCCTGCAGGATGTGCTTACGGAATCCGTAGTCTCAATCTGGCTTGCAGATTATTATCCCGGAATGGTGCGACAGATTGCTGATACGGAGTTTGCGCAGGCGCGAGAACGGGAAGAACGATGCCGAGCGGCGCCCCATCCTATGAACGTACGACGCAGCTATGATCAGCGTCTGCAAACCATACCAGACGCCTTTTGGTTGGTAATGCGATATTATGACGAGAGCGGGAAAACGCTTGTGCATTCCGCACCGGAGACGTTTGACAATCAACGACCGCGATTCACCCTGGCGGAGTTTCTGGTTTCAGAGGATTTGCAAAACCATTTTCTTGAACAGTTACGGAAGATGGAGATTAATCCTGTGAATGCCTTGGGCGCAGTGATCAAACTTGCAAAAAAAGAAAAAACTCTCAGCATGGATTTTGTTAACGCCAGAGCAATTCCAACACAATGGCGGGAAATTGCGTTAACCACACGGATGGCGGAGGACACAGCCCATGACTGAGTTCGCTACACCAGTTATTGCCAACCGCACCGGCACGGTCCTTAGGGAAAACACCGATACCATCCTGTTGGGCGACTGGTTTGTTTCTCCGGACGAAGATCGAGGACGTATTCTGGCGTGCGTCACGGCAATTGGCAGCAGATTGGTTCTGGTGTTCACGTCTATGCCATGGGACTTCACCCAGGGCTCCCGAAACTTCGGCGGTTCTCCCTCATACGTCGCGCCGACCATGAACTGTCGGCCATGCCGCACGTAACACACATGAACAGCGTCCAGCCGCAGGTCCTCCGGCTTCATATATTTGGGGTTGAATGTCAGCGGTAGATAAATGAAGGTCTTTTTGGCCCTGCCACTGCCCATGCGCAACTTATACCACCACTGGTACTCGGCATTGCTGGGGTCGTGAATGACCTGAGAGCGGGATTGTTTGGGGTCACGCCGATGGGTGCCCGTCGCAAAGCGGATCTTTTTGACGGTCCCGATCACCCGCGTCTGGATGGCTTGCGCCAGTTGGCAGGCGCGCCGCCAGATCTCCGGCTTCTCGTTCCGGTAGTGCTGCATGCGCTCGCGTATCTCCGCGTTTTTTAGATCGTCCGGATTGAAGGTGGCCAGAGGGACATAAGCCAAGTATTTCACCATCGCCGTCAAGTCCGAACTGAAGGCAGGGAGATGATCGATTTTGGTTTCCGTGTCGCTCATATTCAGAGCTACCGTCTAACAATTTCCGTTGGAGGAAATGCCGTGAATGCTTGGTTAAAGGTTTCCACATGGCTATACTATATCAGCATATTTGCATGCTTCATCGGGTCTTTCGACTTGGTTCGCCATGCGTTATCATCCATGGCACAAGGGGGTCAAAAGAGATTTTTTCTTTTTTTCTGCATTTCCATGATGTTATTATTCGGCAGACTTTTGCTTAGTGCGCTTCGAACATTAAAGGATATCTGATATGGATGAAAAGGATTTGGTAGGTATTTCGTCAGAGTATCTGCGACTAACCAACGGGCTACTCACAGACCAAACGTTTTGGCGTGATAGGATGCTTATAGCATCGACAATTTTTACATTTGTAGTTTACCTTCTGTATGTTTTTGGATATTCAATTGCTCAAAACATGGCATGGCACAACGGCTTTCCATGGCTGCTTATTCTGGCTATACCTTATGGGCTTTTCTTTTTTTTGGCAGATAACAGCATTCGGAGATCATATGCTAAAAAAGCTGCCATATCTTTTCCGTATAAAAGAGATCATCTACTGGAAAGTGTCATTACCAAGTTGGCCAGTAATCATGGAGCAAAACCAGAAGACATCCTGGATGATTTGGAAAAAAACTTCACGGGTTCGATCTGCTATCAGCGCTCATACCATTGTCCAAAGGGTCGATTGCCATTGTATTTGCTTTGTTAACAGCATGGCTATTTGCTGATGCGTTAGTGGTTCCGATAGGCTCTCATTGGTGGTTGTATCTTGGGGATATTGTAGCCATATTTTCTCTATTCTTTGTGCAGTACGCTCTGTGTCTACGAGCCTATGTATGGAGGCAGACTGACAATGTAATATTGATGCGCTTTATTCCAGCACATGTATTGTATGCCGACATGAGAAGGATTGCAGGAAACAAAATTGTCAACTAGAAGTGATTGATCATCGCAATGGTAATGCGATTCGTCGACGTGAGGCGCGCCGATCTCGTGTTCTTGAGCGGGCAACGCGATTTCCTGGCCATCTTCTGGTGCATGAGTACTGTGTGTTCGACCCAAATCGGGTCGCTTACCGGAATATGCACGGGGCGGAAACCAGTGTTGGAAATGGTGCCGGACCCACGAAGCAGGGGCGCGTTGCGCCAACCCCGCTTCACCACCCCCCAAGCCTTCGGCTATGGGCGGAGTACTGCGGGGTATTCTGATAGAATGGTTATTGAATAAAGCAAACCCATATGATGGGTACTCACAGCCACATCCTGACCTTGATAGCTACGAGGCGCTGACACCGGATTCGATCCATTACGACGATGCCATGCGGAAGATTAACGACCAGCAAAAAGAGTTTAATCGCATTGCGCTGATCATTCAGGGTTTGCTGGACCGATCGACCGCCATGCACCCTCATCCTCACGTTAATCTGGCCACCCAGGAGGGCTTTCAGCTGATGATTGTGCTGATGCGAGACGGTTCCATGGTGCTAACCCACGGGGAAAAGCCGGATTTCGAGGCATACCGTCGCAAGCTGAACGCGCTGATCACCACGGATTGCGTTTTCGTCGGGCAAGATATCGCCTGGGCACTGGCGGAAGGTCAAAAGGAGTCCCGCCGGATGGATGCCGACTGGAGAAACCCCCATCGTGGAGAATGGCGGCCCAAGTACCATCGGCCTTATGGAAATCCGGGCCCGGGCGTAGTGTCGCAGCCCACGCAAGTGACTTTCAAGAAAGGCGTGGCCCCCAAAGCGACATTCGTATGGGAGCGACAGCGCGCCTACAACCATTACAGCGATGATCGGTCTTTAGTTCCGGTTAAGCTTACAGTCCCTGTTGGCGATCTGCTGAACGTGTCGGCCTACCAACAAGGCGATTTCAAAACTTTCTTCGCCGATCCGCGGACCAGGGTAGAGTATCTGCAATGGGCACCGCTGCTGTTGGCGGCCGAAAAATGGTGCCAACAGCATCTCATGCGCTAATAGTTAATCCAGGAGAAATATTATGCCATTACAATTATTGCATGCGGCGCAATTTGCTGCCGAGAAACACAAGCATCAGCGGCGGCGGGATTCTGCAGAAACCCCATACATCAACCATTCAATCCGCGTAGCTGCAATTCTGAATGAGGTAGGTATTTATCACACAGGGGTGCTCTGCGCTGCACTTCTCCATGATACGGTAGAGGACACGGATACGTCTCCAGAGGAGTTGTCGGAGCGTTTTGGCTCCGATGTGTCAGGCATTGTAATGGAACTCACTGACGACAAAAGCCTCCCCAAAGCAGAACGCAAACGGCTTCAGGTGGAGCATGCCAGCGACCTGTCGTATGGTGCTGGGCTGGTTAAAATAGGCGATAAGATCGCCAATATGGAGAACATCATCAGTGACCCGCCCGTTGGCTGGTCACTGGACCGCCAACAGGCTTATTTCGAATGGTCACGTGACGTGGTGTCAAACATACCAAACAAGCACAAGGGATTGGAGTTTGTTTTCCAGAGCACCTATGAGCGTGGCATGCGCCACTTTGCTGAATTGAGGGAGCCAAAGCCATGATTGGCCTGACAGCAATCATGCAAGCCACCATCGAAAAGCTGCTCACCACTGAACCGATGACGGCCCAGGAGATCGCCAGCAAGGCCGGTACAACCGTCGCCATGGTACGTTTCACCATGGGAGCACTGGAACACAAGGGCAAGGCGATTAGTACCGGTAAGCGGCCCGTATGCTATTGCGCGACTGCGAAGTCAGATAGGTCATCGGGTCGCGGCGACTACCAGCCACCATCGTCCGCGCGTTATTACCGGCCAGGGAGTTACGCCCCGCGTAGTGAGAGTACCCACACGTTACCAGGGATGGGCGACGCTGCGGTGAAGAATGAAGAATACTGTCGGTGAAATCAGGTTATTTTTACAGAGGATTAAAATGGTTGCCAAACTTCATCTGATGTCCGCGAATTTCAGCAACCGCCTGGCGCCGGAAGCGGCAGAAAGCAGTAGCGGAGGAAAAACGCTGGGGGCGATGAAATCGCCGTACGGGATAAAGAGATGGGGCAACTTTTTCGAAGCGGTCAGACACTGAAAACTGTTGGCGAACGATTTGGTTTAACAAGAGAGCGGGCAAGACAAATTCTTGCCAAGTGCGGGATTTGCAAATTGGATGCTAGCTCGCACTTTCCTGGCCACAGAAGTACGCTGCCGCTGCCTCGGAACAAGCGGACGGAGCGCTGGTTGGAGATCAACGGGAATCTTGTCGCCACCGGTAGACGGGTTGCCGGATAGGTGTGATAAGGTGGATGCCATCAATTTGAATAACGACCACGTAATGTGGATGAGAGGATGACTTATGTCTATGTTTTTTGATGAAGAGCGCCGTTTTGTTGTGGTTCTGGATTTTGAAAGCGTGTTGATGGATTACGACCATAGGTATAAACAATGTCTGTCTCTGGCGTTAGGTCGTGACGCGACGCAAATCGAAATGGATGAAGGAAAAAATGTGCCAGAAAACACCATGAAAGCAGGAGAAATGATCAACAGTCTTGATCAATGGACTGTTCCGGTGCTTGCCAAATATGCAAAATGTCTAATAGACGAATTACACCGGATGGGCTGCGACGTATGGGTTATAACCAGTGTGGACCCAATATTCCATGAAGGGCGGGAACATGCGTTGTCTGGGCTGATCCGTCCGGAACAGGTGATGTGCGTCGGGCGCGGCGCGACTCCTGAATTAATCGTAGACATTTTGCTACGAATTGGAACAGAGGCTTATCTCGGTAGCGTATGGGAGTACGGATACGGCAAATTGGGGGGACCGAGCGTTACTGTCGCCGCGAAATACGCAAACACTGATCACGCACTTTCCGCCTTGCTAGACGAAAGCGATGACGATATGGATGCTTTTGTTAATGGCGCGACAACTCTTTCTGATGTCATGGATTTTCCATTGCTCGTCTGGGAAAAATTAAGGCAGGCGAACTTGGTTTACTACTACGGCCATTACTTTGGCCCTGATGAGATGTTGCCATGAGAAAGAATACGGAATCGCCAGACCAACGCAGGATATCTTCCATTTGTTTGGTCTTCCCCGCACGCGCGGGGGTGTTCCGATTATACAGAATTTCTTTGAGTCGGCACTTGCGTCTTCCCCGCACGCGCGGGGGTGTTCCGGAACCGGACACGGCCTCGACACTGCGGCCACCGTCTTCCCCGCATGCGCGGGGGTATTCCTCAAATTCAGATCAAAGTGGTTTCCACCATATACCATATTGGAAACGAGGACGGACAGGAGGTGCTCGCCACCAAGAATGCGAACCTGACGAACAGAAGATTTACACCAGCAGATCACCTGCGATTACAGAAGGAATTTTTGATGAGTGCACCCATATCGCTACACAAGTCCAGTGAGGCCGCTGGCATCCACCTGCGAAAATCTGGCGTTGACCTGGATAACCTGCCAGGCATGCGGGTAGCCCTGGTGGCGGATGTTACCGGGTCGTTTCAGGATGAGTATTTTCAGGGGCATGTGCAGAATGCAGTTACCCGTTTGCTAGGTATCGCCATGCATATCGACGCATCCAAAAAGATGGACGCGTTCACATTTGCGAATCATGCCCATCAGTTGCGTCACCCCATCACTGAAAAGAATTACGAAAATTATGTCCAGCGCCACATTCTGGACGATGATGCTGTGCATAAGTGGGGCGGAACCTATTACGCGCCAGTAATTCATCTGCTTTATCAGCATTACTTTCCCACATTGACGCACTTGCACAGCGCCGAATCGGCCAAGGCACATATCATGTCGCTGGCGCATCATGGAGGCGGTTTTTTGGGTGGTCTTTTCGGTCATCACAAGCATGAAACGCCA
>JAAOMR010000163.1 GCA_018853935.1 Acidithiobacillus ferrivorans | reverse complement strand
TGACCGCCAGCAGGGTGAAGATGAACCAGTGGGAGCGTTCGCGACCCAGTCGCGTGTCGGAAAAGTCCGATTGGAAAGGGGTGAGCAAATCGCGTAGCATAGTCATCGGACAGGGCCTCTTGCGTTTTATAATCAGTGAGTTAATGTGCGCTTATTATATCACGACGAGACGTTCTGTTCACCTCTATCTGGCTGTTTTATCGAATAAATAATGTATGAAGCGGGTTACCAAAAGGCACATCCATAAGCGCTTTCTATTGCAGCATAATCTCAATGTATGAGTGACGGTTTTGTTAACCAGCCTTTATATTCCGCACTGAAAAACTGTGAAACTTCAGTTTGGATGACCTGCCGGTGATATGGGAACTGGTTACGCGCTTCCCTCTATTCTCTGCCCCGTCCCCCATGAAGCTGGGAGTAAATAGGGAGTTGCAGCAGTTTTGCCGCGCTGCAATCCCCGACGACATAATGAGCCGGACGCGGGTGCGTCTGGCGGTCAACCACTTCCTTTCGCAGTGGGTCAGACAGCCTGCGTATCGGTCCGCGCTGATGGCTGGCGGTCCCAGATTTGACCTCTGGATGAAGCCGTGTGGTGGGGTTTTGGAAGAGGAATTGGACGCCCGGAAGTTTTTGAAGAAATGTAGCAGGCTATAAAGCTAACGTAGCCTGCTACTTTTTCGAGCACGATCTGGGTTATATCAACGTCCACGAGATCACCAAAAATGGGGTAGAGCTTGATCTGCACTGGACGCCGAAACCACTGGCCGCGATCGGGTGAGGTAGAGGGTGCCTGAATTTGAGTGGTATAATCGGACATCCGTCCACCCCTATTAAAAAGGAGCAGTGCGCGATGTCAGAGCAACGGCAACATATCGTGAAAGAAGCGCTTGCTAACCAGCGCCTTGAGGGGTTAGAGGTGAGCAAGGAGGCACAGGATGCTGCCCAGTTGTGGGCCAAGGGCAAGATAACCGTAGATGAAGTTATTCGCATCATCCAGGAAAAGCATATACGAGATTGGGGTAATGCGTGATGTCAGAGCAACGGCAAGTGGGTAAACCTCGCGACGTCTGGGTACCGGCAAAAACGCCCGCAGATTTTTCTGCCAATATGGCAAGATCCGACCTGCTACAGCAAGCAGCCGCCAAGTTATGTCCGGCTATTCGTAAACCGCATATCCCCGGCACGCCGCGAGTACAGAGATTCCGCACCCTGGATGAGATGAATGCCGATCAGGAAAATGCCAAGGCTGAATTTATGGCTTGGTTAAGCATGCAAAGGGAGCTACATGGCGGATAATCCGGAACCATCAAGAGCCGCCACGAAAGCCGATATGCTGCAACTCATAGACGCTCTTGAAGATCGCGGCGTGGACTACATTCTTATCGGTGGCCAGGCCCTTCAATTGCACGGGTATATGCGTGCCACGGAGGACATTGACTTTCTGTTGCCTCTGGATGAGGTGAATGGCAGGAAGGTAATCGACGCCCTATCGGTGCTCCCTGATAAAGCCTCATTGGAAATGGATCCAAAGTGGTTCACGGATGGGGGGAATATCCGGGTAAACGATGAAATCATTGTGGACCTCCTTTTTGTGGCGGCCAATGGGGAAACCTATGAAAGTCTCACCCCGTATATTTTGAATGCGGAGATAGACGGGCACTCAATAAGAACGCTCAACCTGGAAGGCTTGTTAAAGACGAAAGTCAGTTCCAGAGAGAAGGATATCGCCGACCATCGCGTGCTTTCTGCCGCGATAAGTCATATCCAGAAAGAAAAGACACCAGATCGCGTCCGACGCTCGCGCGGTATCCATAAAGACGATCTGGAGCGTTAACGGGAAGGATAGTATCAGTGGCGCAAACCGAAAAAGGCAATCACGCCCAGCATGAAAAACAAAGCATACGCGGGCCACAACACCGGGCTGCTTAGGAAATGAATCAATCCAGTCATGAGTTAACTCCTCGCAATACCAGGGCTGCAAGCAATTCCGACGTCCCGAATATAAGCAATCCCAGAAGAAGAAAGCCAATATGGTGTATGGTTATCTGGTTCGACTTATGGGCAACTTCAACCGCCTTCAATCTTATTTCCGGGACCCCGTATATAACAAAACCACCAACGCCTATGATTCTGGCGGTATTCGCCAGGTGTTTGCGTTGTCCATCAGAAAGTCTCAGTCTCATGATGTGATTGTAGGTTTGCGAGGTCTGCGTTTTAAGGCTACGCATTTTCCGCCTCCACCACTGGCGACCCGATCAGCCGCACCCATGCCCACGCCGTGGCGCTCTGGATCTCCGGTATCCCGGTCCCCTTGGCCCACCACTCGTTATTCGTTAGCAGTACCACTTGAG
>JAAOMR010000162.1 GCA_018853935.1 Acidithiobacillus ferrivorans | reverse complement strand
CGTAAGCGTCTAAGCAACCCACCCTTGCGGATTGGCGCCGATCAGGCTAATGCAGTTTTTTTCCAGTTCCAGGGTAAAAGTTCGTGGAGCCGTTTGTTGGGCCAGGTGGGTAATTTTTCGAGTACGTCGCAGAGGTACGCGAAGGGCTCGACGCCGTTAAGCTTGCAGGTTTCGATGATGCTGTAGAAGGACGCCGCCCGTTCCCCACCGGCATCATTTCCAACAAATAAAAAATTCTTGCGACCAATCGCAACGCCCCGCAGCGCCCGCTCAACCGGATTATTGTCGATGCTGAGCCGACCTTCTTCGAGATAGAGGGTGAGCGCCTTCCAACGCTTCAGAGCGTAGCCGATGGCTTTGGCGATACCACTTTTAGGGGCCACCTGCATCTGGGTTTCGCTGAGCCAGGCCCGGAAGGATTCCAGCAGCGGGCCTGCCCGTTGTTGGCGCGCTTCGGCTTTTTGATCCGGCGGGGATTCTTTGATGTCCGCCTCGATGCCATAAAGTTTGGCAATCCAGGCCAGTGCCTTCTGCGCCACCGGACTCGGACCACGCTGCTCCACGTCATAGAAGTGTCGCCGCACA
>JAAOMR010000161.1 GCA_018853935.1 Acidithiobacillus ferrivorans | reverse complement strand
GGTACCCTTTTCTTTTTCCTGCGCGGGCTGCATGGACCGGAGCAAGGCATGCTCCACCTTCCCGCCGATCTCGCCCTGCTCGACGCCCTCGATGACCTGTTCGGCCTGCCACAGCGTATAGCTCAGCCATGCGTAAGCCCATGACCTCAGCCATGATGGACCAACTCCGCAGCTGGACTGAGGAAGGCTGGCTACGCCCCCTCGACCTCGCCTTTGCGCAGTTCCTCATCCGCCTGGACCCGCAGGCCCCGGCCCTCCTGCCCTTGGCGGGTGCCCTCCTCGCGCGCCTCGAGGGGGAAGGGCACACCTGCGTCGCGCTAGATGACTTCCTCAGCGCGCCCGAACGCTTCCTGGACTGGCCCGCGCCGGAGCTCGCCACGCTGGCAACCGCGCTCGGTTACTGGCCCCACGCCGCCGCATGGACAGAAACCCTCGCCCAGAGCCTCTGCGTGCAGGTCACCGAGCGCAACATATCCGACCCGGCAAACAGCGCAGAAACACCTCTGGTCCTCAGTGCCACCCGCCTTTATTTGCGCCGCTACTGGCGCGACCAGCAATTCATCGCCGAAACGCTGCGCCAGCGTGCCCAACAGCGTGTCGCCGATACCGCCAAGCCCGAGGCCTTAAAACCCTGGCTGGAGCAGCTTTTCCCCGCACCTGACGAAACCCGCAACGAGCTCCCCTGGCAAAAAATCGCCTGCGCCCTCGCCCTGCGCAGCCACTTCGGCATCATCACCGGCGGCCCCGGCACCGGCAAAACCTACACCGCAGCGCGCCTCATGGCCTTGCTCATGGCGACCAGCAGCACCGCTCTGCGCATCGTCCTCGCCGCCCCCACCGGCAAGGCCGCCGTGCGCATTGACGAATCCCTGCAGAGCGCCGTCAGCACCCTTCCGCAACTGGGCCCGGGACCCGATATGGCCGCCGCCTTCGCCCGCCTGCGTCCGGCGCGCACCCTGCACAGCCTGCTCGGCGCCCGTCCCGACCGCCGCCGCTTTCGCCACAATGCCGCCAATCCCCTCGAACTCGACGTACTGGTGGTGGATGAAGCCTCCATGATCCATCAAGAGATGATGGCCGCCCTGCTCCGCGCGCTACCGCCCACGGCCCGCCTCATTCTCCTCGGCGACCAGGACCAGCTCGCCTCCGTCGAAGCGGGCGCCGTGCTGGCCGAGATCTGCCAAGGCAGCGGTAGCTACGATACCGAGACCTGCCACTATCTGCAGGCCAGTTGTGGTGCCACACCGCAGCCCAACGACAGCGGCACCAGCCCCCTTACAGCAAGCATCGTCCGCCTGCAACGCAGTCACCGCTTCAACGCCGAAATCGGCGCTTTGGCGGATGCCGTCCACGGCGGTCACCCCGAAACCGCTATCCGCATCCTGCAAGCTGCGCAGACCAGCACCCTCGCCTGGCAATCCGCCCCCGCCATCCACCAGATACTGGATCTCGCCGGCACTGAGATCGCCTATGGCCGCGTCTGGCAAGCGGCGGGACAGCCGCCGCCAAAAGACCCGCAACAACATAGCGCGTGGGTTAAGGCCATCCTCAAAGACTATGCCGATTTCCGCATCCTCTGCGCCTTGCGCCAAGGCCCTTGGGGCGTCACCGGCATCAACCGCGCCATTGAAGACTATCTGCAACGCCAAGGCATCTTGCAGAGCCGCGGCCTTTGGTATGTCGGCCGTCCCGCCCTCGTCACCCGCAACGACCCCGGCCTCGGTCTCAGCAATGGCGATATCGGCATCGCCCTGCCCGACCCGGATAGGCGTATGCGCGTCTATTTTCCCAACAGCGACGGCCCGCCCCGCGCCATCCTTCCCAGCCGTCTCAACCACACTGAAAGCGCTTGGGCCATGACCGTCCACAAGGCGCAGGGCTCCGAGTTCGCCCACACCGTACTCATCCTCCCGCCGGAAGACAGCCCAGTGCTGAGCCGCGAACTGCTCTACACGGCCATCACCCGGGCCCGCATCTGCTTCACCCTCATCGCCCCCCGCGCGCGCCTGGAAAACGCCATTCAGCGCCAGACGCGGCGCATGAGCGGGCTACATGCGGCCTTGCGCAATGCCAGACGTTGAATGTCACCGGCATTATTTTGGCAATATTGCCGGGAAACGGCTGATTTAGCTTATGGACATACGCCCCACGGCACCAACTGACGCCCATCATATGACCGGGCTTACCCGCGCAACGGCGGCGCGGCGTTTGGCCGAAGAGGGTCCCAACCTGCTGCCGGGCAGCACGCCAAAAACGCTGCTGGCCATCGTGCTCGGCGTCCTGGTCGAGCCGATGTTCGTGATGCTGTTGGTGGCTGGCGGCATCTATCTGCTCCTGGGGGACCATGCCGAAGCGCTCTTCCTGCTGGCCTTTGTGTTCGTGGTCATTGGCATCACCCTGGCCCAGGAGCGCAAGACTCAGCGTGCGCTGGAATCGTTGCGCGATCTTTCCGCCCCGCGTGCCTTGGTGATCCGTGATGACCGGGAACTGCGCATCGCCGGACGCGAGGTGGTGCGCGGCGATCTCCTGGTTCTACACGAAGGCGATCGCGTCGCCGCTGATGCACAACTGGTGCAGGGTCAGCTCACGGTGGACGAATCCTTGCTCACCGGCGAGGCGGTGCCAGTGGACAAGCTCCCTAACCCGAAGATCACTGAGCTGGCCATACCTGGCGGTGATGGCACGGCAACCTTGTACGCCAGCACCTTGGTTACCAAGGGGGTAGGGTTCGCGATGGTCGGTGCAACGGGTGCAGACACTGCGGTGGGACGCATTGGCCAGGCTTTGGCAACAACGGGAGAGATGACCTCCAGCCTGCAACAGTCCACGCGCCGGCTTATCCGTAACCTGACGGTGATCGCGCTGTTGTTGGCCGTATCGCTGTTTTTGGTGAACTGGTTGTGGGATGGACGTTCGCTGCTGGAGAGCCTGCTCTCGGGCATTGCCCTGGCCATGGCCATCCTGCCCCAGGAGATTCCGGT
Source organism: Acidithiobacillus ferrivorans (assembly GCA_018853935.1). Classification (GTDB taxonomy): domain Bacteria; phylum Pseudomonadota; class Gammaproteobacteria; order Acidithiobacillales; family Acidithiobacillaceae; genus Acidithiobacillus; species Acidithiobacillus ferrivorans. Next base: position 8,334 of record JAAOMR010000161.1, on the reverse strand, counting down.
CATTCTCACCGTATTTCTGGCCTTGGGCGCCTGGCGTATTTCGAAAAAAAAGGTGTTGACGCGCCGCATGTCCGCCGTTGAGTCGCTGGGAGCAGTCACTGTGCTTGCGGTGGACAAGACCGGCACGCTCACACAAAATCGCATGGAGGTCGCGGAGCTGGCCGCAGGTGATGCGCATTTCATTGCGTCACAGGATGCCGATCTGTCCGAAACCTTTCACCCCCTGGTCGAATTCGCCATGCTGGCAACGCCGGCAGATCCCTTTGATCCGATGGAAAAAACCATCCAAATCTTTGGTCACACGCGGCTGGCGGGCACCGAACACCTTCACGACGATCGCCGCCCCGAATTCCAGTACGATCTGTCACCCAACATCCTGGCCATGACCCGGGTGTTTTCTGGTGCGCGACCGGCCACCCATTTGCTGGCCACCAAAGGCGCCCCTGAGGCAGTGGCTGATCTATGCCATCTGGCAGATGAACTGCGATTCGCCATTCAGCGTCAGGTTGAAGCCATGGCCGAGCGGGGACTGCGGGTGCTGGGTGTGGCCAAGGGCGAATGGCAGGCAGGTAGCCCGGATGCGCCGTGGCCACCAAGCCAGCACGACTTTGATTTTACCTTCCTGGGCCTGGTCGGTTTTTTTGATCCGCCGCGCCCCGAGGTTTCCGCAGCGATTGCCGAATGTCGAGCGGCGGGAATACGCATTCTCATGCTCACTGGCGATCATCCTGCCACCGCGCGAGCTATTGCCAGGCTGGTCGGTCTGTCCGATAGGCCAGAGGTTATCACCGGCGCCGAGATCGCGGCGCTGGATGACATCGGTCTGCGCCAGCGCCTGCTGCAGGTGGACCTCTGCGCTCGCCTACAACCGGAGCAGAAATTGCGCCTGGTGCGGGTGCTGCAACAAGCTGGCGATGTGGTGGCGATGACCGGCGACGGTGTCAACGACGCCCCCGCACTCAAAGCTGCTGATGTGGGCATCGCCATGGGGGAGCGCGGCACAGACGTCGCTCGCGAAGCTTCTGCCCTGGTGCTGCTGGACGATAGCTTCGCCAGCATCGTCGCCGCCATCGCACAAGGGCGGCGCATCTACGACAACGTCGTCAAAGCGGCGCGCTTTGTCTTCGCGGTGCATCTGCCCGTTATCGCCCTGGCGCTGCTGCCAGCGATATTCAATTGGCCCATCCTGCTGTTGCCGGTGCATATTGCAGTGCTTGAACTGCTGATCGACCCGGCCTGTTCCACCGTGTTTGAGGCTGAGCCTGCGGCAGCCGACATCCTGTGTCGACCACCGCGCCCACGCGACGCTAACCCATTCGCTGCCGGTAACATTGGCTTTGCACTGGCGCAAGGCCTCGGGATCGCCATCATTCTTCTGGCCGGGTGTGCATTGTTGCAGAACTTAGGCTGGACCGAAGAAAACCTTCGTATCAGTGTGTTCACCGGCTTAGTGCTGGCGTTATTTCTGTTGATCCTGAGCAATCGCGACTTGGCCCATACGGCGCTGCGTAATCTGGGCGGTAATAATCCGTTACTGGCACCCATGTTCGCGGGTGTCGGTGTCGTGCTCGTGGCGACCCTGACGATTCCTTTTGTGCGCAATGTGATGGGCTTTGCTGCCATTAGCATGCCACCACTCCTGGTTGCCGGCGGACTGTTGTTGGCCTGTATCCTGTGGATGCAAATCGTGCGTTTGGTATTACCAATTATTTTGATTTAACTCCCAATGGACGGTCCTCAGAAAAATCTTCAAGGTACACTTCATTTCGCCAGCGATCATAAGAATCTACTATTACCACAGCTTGCAGCAAGGCCAATTGATAACTTGACATTCAACCTGCTTAACTGTTTTATTGCACCATGACAAGCGCGTGGATAAAGTGGATTGCTGAACACTTTATTAGCAGAAAGCGTCATAGTGCGATTTTTACAGTCATTGCATCGAGGGGATTTTATGGATATCATGAAGCGCTATAAGCGGTTAATTTATGTGGCGGCATTACTTTTTGTTGGTGCTTCCATGCTTTCTGGCTGTATAGTGGCTCCGCCGTATGGAGGCTATTATGGCGGCCATTACGGGGAAGGGCGCGGCGGGTGGCATCACGGTGGCGATGACTGATTACAACCCACCCTGTGCAATGCGTTAATAGTGACCGCCTGACATTGTTAACGCCTCTTTTTTTCAACATATGGAATCCTATGAAAAAATATCTATTGACAACACCGTTATTTATCCTGGGGCTCACCTTCTCCGTTGCCCACAGTGCGTTTGCTGACGACCAGGGTTACGCTCCTGGTTACTACATGACACCGCAGGCTTACTATGGTCAACGTACAGACTATAGGTCCCGTGATGAGCACAGATACAGAGATGGTGAGCGACACAGAGAAGATCGGCAGCATAGGCGCCGAGATTATCATCGCGGCGACCATTAGGCAGCCGATCCCGGGAGTCTACGGATCTCTATTTGCGCAACCGGATACCCAATAATTTTACCTTCTGGCAAATGGCGCGAGGCGTCATGTAGCGCACCCGGTGGTCATGCTTGCTGGCCCACAGCCAAACTGGCCAGCCACCTTATAATACGAAGCACGATGAGGGATTAATGTCGCGGTGACGGCCGGCAGTGTGAGGCCTGGCACGACACGACGAGCTCGGCCCGGTGAAAAAGCCGGGCCGAGCTGTGTCTGAATACATCGCCATATCCACAAATGCAGAAAGTTAACACTACTCAGATATATACCGGCTCCCCAGGGCCGCCGACTACTGGAGCATTCCAGTAGTGGCTTCCCGAAGGGGAATAAACATATTCCGGGGAATACCTACTAAGGTCTGAATATGCGCAGAATGGCTGGAGATTTTGCGGCATGAAGCGTAGCCATGCCGATATGACCCCACCAGTACAACCAGACAAATGACGAAAGAAAATCGTGCATTTTCTTGGGAATCTGGTAGAAGCTTATGGGGGCTGCCACTCCGTAATTTGGAATTAAGAAAAACATGATAAATCCTAAGAAGGCCATACCGGTCACGGCAAGTAAACCAAGACCATGTATCATGCCCGGTAAACCGCCGCGCATCCCACTGGGTGGCAACCTTCTCTCTGCCAGCCCCTTTATATCGCTGCATATATTTTCTAAATACTCGCCACTGTACGGGAAAAGATGTGCGCGTATGCTCTTGTTATAGAAAACCTGGGTCCAGAATGCAATAACAATGACTGTGGCGAACATGCCAACCCACATGTGGGCATGAAACAATAAATGCCGAAATGGAAGCTCGCCAAACTTTTTCCATATGGCTTTCATATCGAGCTCACTGAAAAGCAGAAAAGTCACCACCAGTGCAAATCCCACATGTATCCATCGCGTACTTCTTGGCCATTCTTGAACATTTTCAGACATGGAAATCCCCGTAATTTGATGATATATAATTTGTAAAATAAAGCTGATTATTCACCGATCGAATCTTAACAGGTGACGCCGCATGTTGCAATCATCAAAGCTGTTTTGCATATTACTAAAAATCATAAATATAATGATTAACTGTCATGTTGTGTTTGGCTTTTTCCTAACTGGCAATTAATGGCAATAATGCAACAACCTCATATCATTACAGTTCCCATCCTATAATTTATCATCACGCCACCGAACACGAACCGCAGCCCACCTTCCCGGACTGATGGGTGGGTATTCTCATAATAATCGGTATTACTGAAACCCTTTGACAAGTTATGACGCTATCACTTGTCAAAGGGCAGCGCGTCACAGGACGCAGTGCCCTAAAACAGCTTAGAACTTGGCCGATACCGTCATAAAATACTGCCGGGGAGCACCCGGATCAGCCAGAATGGCACCAGTACTGTTACCACCGAAGTACCCGCCACTGGTAATGTACTCAATGGGGTTGTACTGTGCGTCAAAAAGATTGTATATCCCCACCGAGAGCTTCACGCCTTTTAGAGTCGGTATGTATTGATTCAAACGGCTTGTTTTTATCCCAAGGCTAAGGTTAGAGACGTTGTATCCCGGCTGCTTCTGATGCGATGGCGCACCGGTCACGTTGTTAAAGAGATACTGTGAGCTCGTGTACTGATCCACAAACTGGGGTGAGAACAGAAAGCCATGATAGTAGTACCGATAATCAATACCTGCACTCATGGTAAGGTCCGGGCTATAAGATACATTGGCACCATGTAACGTCGTACCCCCACCCTGCGGAGTATATGAGGTATAGTACGAGTGATTGAATGCCAGATTAGCAAACAGGTGCCAGTTCCAGGAGGGATTGTCGGCAATCGCGATATTTACGCCATTCACCACCGCATTCGCCGATGCAAATTTGGTTTGGGCGATATTGCTCAGGTAAGTCGCTATGGTCTCATTGGCCAGATGATCATAGTAGTAGTTGATGTTGAATGTGAAATTATGAAGCATCATCCAGTTGTGCACCATGAACTTGGCACCCACTTCATAATCCGTACTTTTTACCGGCTTCAGACTATTGAAGTCGATGCCACCGCCGTGGCTATTATAGGCCCCAAAGTTATTATCAGTAGGATTTTGATAAGACTGGGCATAACTGGCATATATGGAACCCCACTTTACCGGGGCAAAGCGAATGCCAACCGAAGGTTCAAGACCGGATATGGTGTCCGCAGAGCTATTGATCAGCGTCTGATTCTGGGCACCGGCAGGAAGGTTGGTGAATGCCTGGTTCCCGTTATTATACATTTGGGTCTGGTACTGGACTGCAGCAATGCCCGGCGTAATCTTGAAGCCGGAAAACGGCGTGATCGTGTCTTGAATAAAGCCCGTCAAATAGTTGTTATACAGCACATCACTATTGTACTGACTGGGAAACGACGGACTGGTGCCGAGAAGCGTGTTGTATCCGGCATAGGGCGTGGTGAATTGTTGGTGAATCCATGACCCACCTGCTTTCAGGAGATTCATCGGCAGATGCCAGTCAAAATACAGTTTGTCTCCATAGGTGTCTGATGTCGGATTGTAATACTCCGAATTCGCACTATTCCCTGGTATATAATTGTTAACGCGATAATGCACCCGGTGGCCATGGCGATACCACGCCAACTCATGTAGCGTCACATCTTTACTGAGGTGGAGATTCAGCTTGGAGTACAGCATGTAGTCTTGTACCTTCAACTGTTTAAACCAGATGGACTCTGGCAGTGATGCGTAATATCCACTGGTCTGCTGACTATACAAAGGCGCATTGGCGTTCAGACCTTGGGTAGTGATGCCCTGTATGGGAGTAACCGGGATAAAATTAGGTCTGAACTCGCGCGAGCTATCTACATAACCGCCGAGGCTGAAGGTGCCACTTCTGAAGGTCTTCACCGCCTTACCAAAATAGGCAAAGGACTGGGCTGGGGCACTGAACGAACCCGTGCGGAAGGTGTTGTTTTTCGTATAGCCTCCGGCCAGAACAGCGGACCAGCCATCGTACATCCCCGTTTTGAGATCGAAGTTGTAGCCGAGCGTGCCGTTACTTCCGAATGAAGTCCCTATTTCAGCGCTTGGTTTTACCGATGGCTGCAGCGGTACGAAGTTGATGGTACCGCCGATACTGTCGAACCATCGCCCGGCGGGATTTCCGGGACCGTAGGTCACATTGATGCCATGGATCATCTGCAGGATCGGGATTTCGTTGGAATCCCAACCACCATTGTGTGAAATCAAATTATTCATAGGGATCCCGTCAAACAGCACCGTCAAGCCATTGCGCTCGACGTCACCGTTCACCGACGACCAACCGACCTTCACGCCGCGCACGGCGATTTCATAGCGCGCGGTCGATGCGATGCCGCCATATCCACGGACAGCGATACCGGGCGCCAGAGAGAGCGCTTGTGCAGCGCCGGCGGCTGGCCCAACCCCTTTAATTTCACGCTTTCCGAGTACCGCCTGGGATTGGGTGGATTTGAATATTTTCTTTTTGGTCAGCTTACCATCGGTGCTGGCCAGCGCTTTGGCCGAATCAGAAAGTGCGTTTGCTGAAGCGTTCACTTCACCAATACTGGTGGATTTACTGCCCGCATTTTGCACCTGAGAAACGTTACCTCCAGGCACCGAGTCGGCACCGAAAGCTGTTGTTAGGGTACTCAGTGTACAAAACCCCGCAGTACACATTGCGAACAATAACGGGTTAATAAAAAACCGCTTACTCATTTTTGGCTCCTGTGTAAAAAGATGCTCGCATAAAATCATGTGATGCCACCATGTTGCTCACGCAACAAACAAAATACTACAGGAGAATTATGACACTCATATTACGCTACAATGACCATAATATGACGATATGACAGCCAAAAGCCGGGGCGAAATATTCCTTCGCCCCGGCTGGCCGTATTACGTGATTATGCTAGAATGAGGCGTTTACACTGACATAAGCCGCACGTGGCATACCTGGTTCCCCCAGGAGTTGACCGGATACCCCGTAATAGCCACCACCAGAAATGTACTCGTAATTGTTGTACTGCTTATTGAGAAGGTTGAGGACCGTCAGATTCACGGAGGCATCATGCATGCCGGCAAACAAATACCTTTTGGATACCTTAACCTTCAGTGAGGCATTGAATATACCAAAACTGGGCAATTTCTGACGTGTGGGGGCTCCGGTGTTGTTATTGTAAATATCCTGCACACCAGTGTACTGCCACCAAATTCTCGGTTCATAAAGAATGCCCGAATGATAAATCTGGTAGTAGGCACCAATGTTGGCAGTCTGCGCCGGTACATTGGAAACCGGAAGGCCAGCGTAGGACACCCCATGGCCTGTAGTATAGCTTGCGTAAGTAGCCTTCTCGAAACTCACATTTGAAAACAGATACAGATTATACAGCGGATTATCCTGCATCGACAGATTGACGCCGCTGAATACTGATGAACCAGAGGCAAAGCGCGAGTAAAGGTGGTTCACCACCGGGATCGGGATGATTTCGTTAGTGTCGTCCAAGTGGTAGTAATTCGCATTGAAGACAGCCCGATGCAACAGCCCATAGTTTTCGACATAGGCTTTTACACCGAGCTGATACTGCGTCGACTTCTGCGGCTGCAAAGTGGATGTTAATTCATGGGCATAAGTTCCGGTAGCACCGGCCGGTGCTTTATAGCCCGTGGCATAGTTACCATACAGCGCAATATCAGGCGTTACTTTATAGTTGACACCGATCGAGGGCTCGAACTCCGTGAAATTTGTTGACGAGTTCGGTTGATAATCGCCATTGTGGCCGATCAGGTTGGCCACACTCGTGGGGAACTGGGCGGCAGTGTTGTTGACGAAGTTGGTTTGAAATGAAACCACCCGCATCCCGGGGGTAATGCGCAGGTTGTGGATGGGGCGGATGACGTCCTGAACAAAGGCCGCAAGGTCCGTCATATAGAGATATGAACTGTGAAACGCGCTGGGCAGAGAGGGGCTGTTGTACACCGGCGCGCCATTCATGGTTACGTTATTCCCGGCATTTGGGCTGAATGAGTTATATGTTGCAACCTGATTCTGATTGTAGAAATCCAGCAGGGAATTATATTTTGAATTCAGAAAATAGCCACCGAACGCAATATGATTGTATGGTGCATTTACCGTGAGGTAAAGCTTATCCCCATAAGTATAATTGGAGGCATTATAATACTGATTCAAAACATTTGGGCTTTGACCAAGATTATTATAATGCAGATGTTGACGATTTCCATAGCGGTACCACAACAGGTTATGGATTTCCGTATTGCCGGTGAGATGTTGCTCGAAACGCGAATAAATAAGGTATGTTTTTACAAAAGCCTCTTTCCAGTAAACGGAATATGGTAAGGTCGTATAAAATCCGCTGGTTTGTTGACTGTAGATGGGCCCTGGATTCGCATTCCCGGTGTTTGGATTGACCCCATAAATAGTCACGTTGGGATTGCCCGCAACCGGAATTGGTACCGGCCTGTAGGCTACCGATCGAGAAACATAACCCCCAAAACTGATGTGGCCACCATTAAACGTTTTGCGTATCTTACCATAATACGCATAGTTGTTTCCCGGATTATTGAAGCCGTAGCCATTCAGATAGTTGCCGCTGCTACCGACCCCTCCGGCAATGATCCCTGACCAACCATCATGCTCGCCCGTGCGAATATTGAAGTGGATACCTTTGGAACCGAAACTTCCATAGTACATGCCTATGGATGCCCCGGCCTTTTTGGTGGGTTGCAGTGGCGTAAAGTTAATGGACCCGCCAATATTGTTATACCAGCGATTCAGCGGGTAACCCGGGCCGTAAGTGGCGGTAATTCCCTTGATCATGGACATTTGTGGCAGCTCTGAGG
>JAAOMR010000160.1 GCA_018853935.1 Acidithiobacillus ferrivorans | reverse complement strand
CCCCACGCCCCCGCCTCAGTGCTGCGCTCCGCCATGTAAGCCTCTGGTTTTTCCTGCTGGCGGGTTTGCTGGAACAGGCCAGTCATGGCGCCTATTACGCGTTTTATTCTATCTATGCGGAACAGCACGGTCTGGGAAGTGCCGCTGTCGGGATGCTGTGGGGATTTGCAGTGCTCTGCGAAGTCGCCTTTTTCTGGTGGGGGGATCGTTTTATCCGGCGCTGGGGCGTGCCACTGGTATTCACCGGCGCATTTATTCTGACCGCCCTGCGCTGGGGGGTGATCGCCTGGTGGCCGGGACTGATATGGATCATTCTGGTGCAAACCCTGCACGCGGCCAGCTATGGCGCCTTTCACCTAGCGGCCGTACATTGGTTATCGGACCGCTTTCCCGGTGTGCTGCGCGGGCGCGGTATGGCCCTCTATGCGAGTATCGTTTATGGTTTGGGAGGCGGCCTGGGCGCGCTCGGAGCCGGCTGGACATGGGCGCATTGGGGCGGACGCGGCACTTTTGCCGCAGCGGCGCTGCTGGCACTGTTAGGTGCATTTTTCCTGATATGGGCACTACAACCCGCACCGGCTCTTGAAAAAAAGGCCGAATGATCCCATTTCCTGAGCAACACCAATCTATGGGAGTCACTCCATGCGTACCGATAAACTGACCACCAAATTTCAACAGGCGTTCCAGGATGCCCAGAGTCTCGCTCTAGGCCAGGATCATCAGCAGATGGACCCCGTCCATCTGCTGATTGCTTTTCTTGATCAAGAAGGTGGCATCGCCCGGCCGCTCCTGTCAAAGGCCGGCGTACGGGTCGATGCCCTGCGCAATCAGTTGAACCGCGTGCTGGAGTCCCTGCCGAAGGTACAAGGGCATCCGGGAGAGGTGCAGGTGGGCCGCGATCTCACCAACATGCTCAACCTGGCCGACAAGATGGGCCAGAAACGCGGTGACACGTACATCTCCACCGAACACTTCCTGCTGGCCTTGATGGATGACAAGGGTGAAGCCGGGCGCCTCCTGAAAGAGGCGGGCGCCACCATCAAAGATCTGGAACAGGCCGTCCACGACCTGCACGGCGGGGAAAAAATCAATGATGTTAATGCTGAAGAGCAACGTCAGGCACTGGAGAAATACACCGTTGATTACACGGAGCGGGCCAGTCAGGGCAAACTGGACCCGGTGATTGGCCGTGACGACGAAATTCGCCGGACCATTCAGGTCTTGCTGCGGCGCAGCAAGAATAATCCGGTCTTGATCGGCGAGCCAGGGGTGGGCAAGACGGCTATCGTCGAAGGACTGGCCCTACGCTTGATTAATGGCGAAGTGCCAGAATCCTTACGTGATAAACGCCTGTTGGGTTTGGACTTGGGGGCGCTGATTGCCGGTGCCAAGTTCCGCGGCGAATTCGAGGAACGCCTGAAGTCCTTGCTCAATGACTTGGAGAAGAGTGAAGGCAAAATTATTCTTTTCATTGATGAGATTCATATGCTGGTTGGGGCAGGAAAGGCTGAGGGCTCCATGGATGCGGGCAACATGCTCAAGCCAGCGCTGGCGCGCGGTGAATTGCATTGCATCGGTGCCACTACCTTGGATGAATACCGCAAACATATCGAAAAGGATGCGGCTCTGGAGCGCCGTTTCCAACGCGTGCTGGTGGACGAGCCCAGTGTGGAAGATACCATCGCTATTTTGCGTGGTCTGAAAGAACGCTATGAAGCCCATCATGGCGTACGCATTACCGATCCGGCACTGGTCGCCGCAGCGCAGCTTTCACATCGCTATATTACTGACCGTAACCTGCCCGACAAGGCCATAGATCTGATGGATGAAGCCGCCTCCCGCATTAAGATGGAGATCGATTCCAAACCTCAGGAACTGGATGAGCTGGAGCGCCGCATCATTCAGTTGAATATTGAACGGGTGGCGCTAGAGAAGGAAAAGGATGAAGCCAGCCGTAAGCGTCTGGGTATTCTACAAACTCAAATCAGTGAGTTAGGCCGCAAATATCAGGAGTTGGAAGAAGTCTGGAAAGGCGAAAAGCTGGCGATTGAAGGTACCTCACAAATTCAAAAAGAACTGGACCGCAAGCGCGTCGAGCTGGATACGGCACGCCGTGCCAACGACTTAGAACGTATGGCGGAACTGCAATACAGCTCCATTCCGGCACTGGAAGCGCAACTGCGCAATGCCGAAATCCATGCAGAATCTGCTGGTTCAGGTGCCAAACCCACCCTGCTGCGCACGGAAGTCGGCGAAGAGGAAATCGCCGAAGTGGTCGCCCGCTGGACCGGTATTCCTGTCTCGAAAATGCTGGAGGGCGAGAAGGAAAAACTCCTGAAAATGGAAGAGCGTTTACAGGCGCGGGTGGTGGGCCAGAGCGAAGCCGTCGCTGCGGTATCCAACGCCATTCGCCGCTCCCGGGCAGGGCTGTCAGATCCCAGGCGTCCCAATGGTTCTTTCCTTTTCCTCGGCCCCACGGGTGTTGGTAAAACGGAGTTGAGCAAGGCCTTAGCCGAGTTCCTTTTCGACAGTGAAGATCATCTGGTGCGGGTCGACATGAGTGAGTTCATGGAGAAACATTCGGTGGCGCGCCTCATTGGAGCGCCTCCCGGATATGTGGGCTACGAAGAAGGCGGGTACCTTACCGAAGCGGTGCGGCGCAAACCGTATTCCGTCATCTTGCTGGATGAGGTGGAGAAGGCCCACCCGGATGTCTTCAACATCCTTCTGCAGGTGCTCGATGATGGCCGTCTTACCGATGGCCAGGGGCGCACCGTGGATTTCCGCAACACGGTGATTGTCATGACCTCCAACCTGGGTTCCGACCGGATTCAGGAATTCGGTCGGAAGGGGGACTATGACGGCATGCGCGTTGCGGTAATGGATGTGGTGCAGGATCATTTCCGCCCGGAGTTTCTCAATCGCATTGATGAGTTGGTCATCTTCCATCCGCTCACCGCAGTGCAACTCCGCGAGATTACTGAGATTCAGATGGGCTTCCTACGGGCACGACTGCGCGAACGGGATATGGGACTGGTGCTCAGTGATGGCGCACTGGATCGTTTGGCCGAGGTCGGCTATGACCCCGCCTATGGCGCACGTCCCCTCAAAAGGGTGATTCAGCGGGAAATCGAAAACCCCCTCGCACAGCAATTACTGCGGGGCGATTTCGGACCTGGTGAGATTATTGAAGTGCTTCTTGAAGGCGACAGCTTTACCTTTGCCGGACGGCGCCCGCACTGAGTGGGGTTACGAAACAAGGGCAGCCCGGGCGGTAACCTCGGCGTAGAACTGTGACAAGTTCTGCGCCATCCGGTCTTCCGACCATTCTGCGGCGAGTTGGCGGGCTTCTGCTGCCAATTGTGCTCGCTGGCCATTATCTCGCAGCAAGGTAATACAATGACCAGCAAAGTCCATGGGGTCATTGCGGGCACTGCGAGTGCCCTTACCGAAGCCAAGCAGGTCCACGCTGCCCAGCGCGGGTACACCCACCACCGGCAATCCCGCCGCCAACGCCTCAATCAAAACCATCCCCTGTGTTTCCGTCTGAGAAGGAAACACGAAAAGGTCAGCAGCTGCATAAGCGTCTTTCAAGGCCTCTTTGCGCTCCAGATAACCGAGAAAGCATATCGAACCCGCTAAAGCTCGTGACTGTGCGAGGGTTTCCAACACGGAGCGCGCCGGGCCATCACCAGCCAGCATCAATAATACATCCGGCATTTGCTCCAGAATATGCGGCAGTGCATTGAACAGCAGTGGAATATTTTTTTCTGGCGCAATCCGGCCTGCATAAAGCAGGACGGGACGTTGCTCGCTAATACGGTGCTGCTTGCGGAATTCCGCGCCGTTTCCCCCCGAAAAATGTTCGGGCCTCACCCCCGTCGGAATGACCCGTACGGGCTGATTGATGCCGTAACTCCAGAGAATTTCCGCCATGGCGCGCGACGGCACGACAACACCATCGACTCCATGGCATTGCTGCCACGATAAACGCCGTACTGAGTCACGGCGCAGGCGACCGGGAATTTTTGGATAATAATGATCCACATAGCCCTCAAAGTACGTGTGATAAGAGAGCACAGCAGGTATGTTCCAGCGGCGCGCCAGGCGCACCCCGTGATAATGGGCAACAAATGGGGTCTGAATATGGATCAGGTCGTAAGCGGTTTTGCTCAGGTTGTGGTGCACGGAGCGCAAGGCACGAAACTTCATGAAGCGCTCTTCGGAATACAGGGGAATCCGCCAGGAAGGTATACGCCACAAAGCCCGCTCATCGTCATCTGGCGTATATTTTTTGCGACCGTCATAGGCAGGGAGCAGGATATCCACTTCATGCCCCTGACCAATCAATCCTGCACGAAAGCTTTCGATAGAACTGGCCACCCCGCTGATTCGGGGAAAATAGGTATCCGTAATCATCAGTATGCGCAAGATACGACTCCGGCAAGTAAAGGGGGTTCCCAGCCTGCATGCCGGAATCCCCTTAGTCTGCCAGAGCAAGATGACAGTTTCATGACGCTGCCGTGCTATGTGGCGCGCAGAAGCCCCTATTTTTTAAGGGTGGGCAGGTGCTGCAAAGTGCCCTCATCTTCCAGTGTGCTGGTATCCTGGGTGATCTCTTCGCCACGGGCAAGAGAACGCAGCAGACGGCGCATAATTTTACCGGAACGGGTTTTCGGCAAGGCGTCAGTGAAGCGAATGTCGTCAGGGCGGGCTATCGCCCCGATCAGTTCGGTCACCTGCGCCCGCAGTGCCGCACCCAGTTCATCACGATCAACGCCCTGATATTGATGTTTCAGTATAACAAAGGCACAAATTGCCTCACCCTTGATTTCATGGGGAATCCCAACCACCGCTGCTTCCGCGACCGCAGGATGCGCCACCAACGCCGATTCCACCTCTGCCGTGCCCAAACGATGTCCGGAGACATTGAGCACGTCATCAATGCGTCCCATCACCCAGAAATAACCGTCTGCGTCGCAGCGCGCGCTGTCCCCGGCAATATAGTAACGATTACCAAACTTGGCCCAGTAGCTCTCTACATAGCGCTCCGGATTTCCCCAGACGCCCCGCAACATGCCTGGCCACGGCCGATCAATGACCAGATAGCCGCCGGCATCGGGGGCGGTGATGGGGTCGCCCTGGTCATTGACAATGCGCGCGCTGATGCCGGGGAGGGGGAGGGCGCATGAGCCTGGCTTGTTGGCTGCCACACCGGGCAAGGGCGCGATCATGTGCCCCCCGGTTTCTGTCTGCCACCAGGTATCGGCTATCGGGCAGCGCCCACCGCCAATCTGTTCGTGGTACCACATCCAGGCCTCCGGATTCATGGGTTCGCCCACCGAACCCAGGAGCCGCAGGCTGGAAAGATCATGGCGCTGCGGCCATTCGTCGCCCATTTTCATAAAAGCGCGCACCGCCGTCGGTGCCGTGTAGAGAATACTGATGCCATGCCGCGCAATCATTTCCCAGAAGCGGTCCGGCTGCGGATACATGGGTGCCCCTTCATAGAGGAAGACGGTGGCGCCATTCGCCAGCGGACCATAGACCACATAGCTATGGCCGGTGATCCAGCCGATATCGGCGGTACACCAGTAGACATCCTCAGGCTTGACATCGAAAACCCAGCGGGTGGTGAGCATGGTCCAGAGCAAATAGCCGGCGCTACTGTGGAAAACCCCTTTAGGTTTACCGGTACTGCCCGAGGTATACAGAATGAAAAGCGGGTCCTCTGCTTGCATAGGTAGGGCAGGGCAATCGGCGCTCATACCGGCGATGGCATCCTCCCACCAGACATCACGCCCTTCCTGCATATCGATGTCGGCGCCGGTTCGACGCAGGACAATAACCCGCCGCACGGAGTGTTCATGCTCCCGCAGCAGCGCCTGATCCGCATGGCGCTTGAGTGGCACGACCTTGCCCGCACGCCAGGCGCCGTCGGCGGTGATCAGTATCTTGGCATCCGTATCCTCCAGACGGTCCTTGAGGGCTTCCGCCGAGAATCCGCCAAACACCACCGTGTGGATCGCCCCGATCCGCGCACAGGCGAGCATGGCGATGACCGCCTCTGGCACCATGGGCATGTAGATCGCGACCCGATCCCCCTTTTGCACCCCCTGATGTTTGAGAGCATTAGCAAAAAGGCACATTTTGCGGTGTAACTGCGCGTAGGTCAGGGTTTGGACGCTGCCATCCTCGCCCTCCCAGATCAAGGCTGCTTTGTGCCGGGTTGCGCCTTGCAGATGGCGATCCACGCAGTTGTGCGCCACATTGAGCTGACCATCGCTGAACCAGCGATAGAACGGGGCACGATCGGTCTCCAGCACCTGTTGAAATGGAATATCCCAGTCTAGATATTCGCGCGCCAAATCTCCCCAGAAGCGATGAGGATCTTCGCTCGCCTGACGATTCAAACGAGCAAAGCTTTCCGCATTCATATTGGCCTGCCGGGCAAAATCAGGGGAAACGGCAAAGGAGCGGGTTTCGGCTAAGGTAGAGTCAATGGATGGTGGCATGGATTACTCGGCGAAGGTGTCATCATGGATGAAGAGGCAGCTTCTCAACATAGCACTGCACAAACTTTGTGGCCACTCATATGGTGGCCGGTGGGCTCACGCGGTTGCTGCTTCCGGTATCATATTGCCTTCCAGCACATAGGTCTGCGCTTTGGTGAGCGCCGCAGGTGTCCCGAACAACACCAGCACATCCCCGGGCTTGAGGACCGTATCAGGAGAAGGTTCGCGCCCGCGAATCCCGTGGCGGCGCACCGCCACGACTGCCACCCCGAAACTGGTCAGATTCAGTTCGCGCAGACTGAGATGGATGGCAAAAGCTGTTTCGCCCAGCGCGATAGACGCCAGTCGCGCCGAATCCTGATCTTCGCCCGGCTCCGAACTCCCCCAGAAGGCCCCTCGAAAAAACTGGTAACGCTCCTGCCGGAAACGCCGCACCCGACGTAGCACCGTACTGATCGGGAAACCAATCAGCAACAAGGCCTGCGCGGCCAGCATCAGAGCACCTTCGGTTACTTCCGGCACCACTTCATCGGCACCGGCGGCCTCCAATTTCTCCAGCTGACTGTCGTCATGGGCACGGACGACTACCGGCAGATCGGGCCGCAATTCCTTAATAATGGATAAAACGCGCTGGCTCGACGTAACATTCGCATAGGTGATCACTACAGCCCGGGCCGAAAAAATCCCTGCTGCCTGCAACACATCGCGGCGACTGGCATCCCCATAAAAAATGGATTCACCCGCAGACTGCGCCTGGCGTACGCGTACCGGGTCCAGATCAAGGGCCACAAAAGGAATCCCTTCCTCTTCCAAGACCCGCCCCACGCTTTGTCCCACCCGGCCGTAGCCACAGAGCACGACATGGGCCTGCAAATTTGCCGAGCGGATGTCAGCCAGTTGCTGATCGCGATGGCCGCGATAGCTGCCCACCAATTGGCGCGCCAACCAGCCATTGCGCTCCACCAGGATGGGCGCCAGCATCATCGACATGAGCATGCCGCCGAGGACCGGTTGCAGCACGTGGGCAGGCAACAGTTGGTATTGATTGGCTAACGCCAGCAGCACAAAGCCAAACTCCCCTGCCTGCGCCAGCACAATGGCTGAGCGCAATGCCACGCCCGGCTCGTAGCCGAAAAGACGGGCCAGCCCCCAGACCAGCGCGCCCTTCAGCAGCAGAAGCATGGCCAGCACGATTAAAACCCAGGCCAGATTCGCCCACCACGCCGGGAGATCCACGAGCATACCGATGGTGACGAAAAAGAGCCCCAGCAAAATGTCGCGGAAAGGCGCAATGTCCGCTTCCACCTGATAACGGTAGGCCGTCTCAGAAATCAGCATCCCCGCCACAAAGGCCCCCAAGGCCAGCGACAACCCTGCCTGTTCGGTGATCCAAGCCAGCCCCAGGGTCACCAGTAACACGTTGAGCATAAACAGCTCGGTGGATTTGCGATTGGCCACGAACTGAAACCAAGGCCGCATCACCGGCCTCCCGATCACCAGCAAGACCAACAGAACCAGCACCGCCTTGAGTCCCGCCACAGCCAAATCATGGGGCAGATTAGTGGTCGAACCAGCAAGGGCCGGGATCAGAATCAGTAGCGGCACCACGGCCAGGTCCTGAAAAAGCAGCACACTCACCGCAATACGCCCATGCCGGGTCTGCATTTCCATTTTTTCGGCCAATGCGCGCACGACCATGGCGGTGGACGACATGGCCAGAATTCCACCGAGGATCACCCCGGTCTTCCAGGAAAGCGGGATGAGTAAAGCGATGCCGACGAAGACCAGACTGGTCAGGACCACCTGGGCCAGCCCCATTCCGAAGACCAGGCGACGCATACTCAAAAACTGTGGCAGGCTGAATTCCAGCCCGATGCTAAACATCAGGAAAACCACACCAAAAGCGGCGAGTTGCCGGGTACTGGCAAGATCGGGCACTACGGCCAAGGCGTGTGGACCGAGAATGATGCCGGTCAGAAGATAAGCAAATACTGCTGGCAGACGCAGATAGCGCAGAAAGCCAACCAGCAGAACCCCGGTGGCCAGAAGCAGGATGATCGTCAACAAACCGTGGTCTTGCATGTTCTTCCTCGGATATGGCGACACCCTCTCTGGAGCACCATTTATTGTTTGCAGCAGGAAATAGAAAGGTCTGAGCCCGGACAAAAGGGCAGGGCGATGGCACCTTATAGGAAGACGACGGCTTTCTGCTATGATAGCGGGAAAAGGAGGATCACGCATGTACATCGTTACTGGCGGTGCCGGTTTTATCGGCGCCAATCTCGTACAAGCCCTCAATCAGCGGGGCATTACGGATATCCTCGTCGTGGACCACCTGACCCGCGCCGACAAGTTTCTTAATCTCACCGATCTGGAAATTACCGACTACATGGAGGCAGAAACTTTTCTCCGCCTGGTAGAAAACGGACACCTGAAGGGCATCGAGGCTATTTTCCACGAAGGGGCCTGCTCCGACACCATGGCCACCGACGGCCGTTACGTCATGGAAAACAACTTCGCCTTTAGCAAAACGCTACTACATTGGTGTCAGCGTCATAATGTCCCCTTTCTCTACGCCTCCAGCGCCTCCGTCTATGGTATGACCGGCGCCTTCGTCGAGGAGCGTGCCGCGGAATCCCCGCTCAACATCTACGGATTCAGCAAATTTCAGTTCGATCAGTATCTCCGACGGATGTGGGCAGATTTGCGCGCCCCGGTGCATGGCTTTCGCTATTTCAACGTCTACGGTCCACGCGAGTTCCACAAAAATCGCATGGCCTCAGTGGCGCTGCATTTTTTCAACCAATACCGGCAGGATAATCATGTTCGCTTGTTTGCGGGTACGGACGGCTATGCCGATGGCGAGCAACGGCGTGATTTCATTCACATAGACGATGTGGTTGCCGTCAACATGCACTTTTTGGATCACCCGCACAGCGGAATCTACAATGTGGGCACCGGGCAGGCGCAGAGTTTCAACGAAGTGGCGGTCGCCGTCATCAATAATCTGGAACGCCGCGCAGACCACCCGGCACAAAACCTGTCTGCACTGCAGAGAGCGCAGGCTATTCGCTACGTCAGTATGCCCGAGGCCCTGAACGGCAAATATCAGAGCTTCACCCAGGCAGAAGTGAGTAAGTTGCGTAGCGCGGGATATACCAAACCCTTCCTGACGGTGGAGCAGGGGGTGGATCGCTACGTGCGATGGCTGGCGGAGCGGCCGACTTGATGGACGGGCGGGTACTCGTTACTGGTGCTGCGGGATTCATCGGTTTTCATATGGTCCGTCGCTTACTAGCAGATGGCTGGATTGTCAGCGGCATAGACAATCTCAATGACTACTATGATCCCGGCCTGAAAAGGGATCGCCTGGCGCAACTGGAGGGGCATCCCGCTTTTCAGTTTCAGCCCCTGGATCTGGCCAATCGCGAGGCTATGCAGACGCTCTTTGCGGGTCCGCACTTTGACGTTGTCATCAATCTGGCTGCCCAGGCGGGAGTGCGGCATTCCCTGGAAGCACCGCATAGCTATGTGGACAGCAATGTCGTGGGCTTTCTGAACGTGCTGGAGGGCTGCCGTGCGCAGGGGGTAAGCCACCTGCTCTTCGCTTCCTCTAGTTCTGTATACGGTGCCAATAATCGCCTGCCCTACAGCGTCCATGATTCGGTAGATCATCCACTCAGCCTCTATGCGGCCACCAAGCGGGCGGGCGAGCTCATGGCACACAGCTACGCCCACCTGTATGGCATCCCCAGTACAGGATTACGGTTTTTTACCGTCTATGGGCCTTGGGGGCGTCCCGATATGGCGTATTTCAGCTTCACGCAGAAGATTCTGGCCGGACAACCCATCCCCGTATTCAACCACGGCCAAATGCAGCGCGACTTCACCTATATTGATGACATCATCGAAGGGGTGACGCGCCTCATTCCGCATGCACCGGAAGCGCAAAATACCTGGCCGGAAGACCCGGCAAGCAGTGCGGCACCATTCTGCATCCACAACATTGGCAACCACACGCCCATTGCACTCACAGACTTCATCCATACTCTGGAGGGATGTCTCGGCAAATCCGCGCAGATTGAATGGCTCCCCATGCAGGATGGCGATGTGATGGCTACCTATGCCGACGTTTCGCCATTACAGCAGAGCGTAGGCTTTGCCCCAGACACCCCCTTGCACAAGGGACTGCAACACTTTGTGAACTGGTACCGCCAGTATTATGGCTGAGAGAAGCTCCCTGAATATGATGCCTACGCATCAACCGTTAACCCTTCGCAGCCGCACGGAATTCCTGTGGCGCCAGTTGCGTTACACCGGGGCAGGTCTGGGTTTCATGCTGCTGTCCCTCGGCATGGGCGTATTGGGCTATCATTTTCTGGCGCATATCGACTGGATCGACAGCCTGCTGAATGCCAGCATGATTCTTAGTGGCATGGGGCCGGTTTCCGGCCTGCACGGCACGGTCGCCAAATTGTTTGCCAGTGCTTATGCGCTTTACTCTGGCGTTGTCTATCTGGCTGTTTCTGCGGTACTTTTGTATCCTCTAGTCGAGCGCCTTCTGAAGATTTTGCACCTTCGGGCGCTCAATACGCCCTCTCCAGCACAGAGAAACCAACACCCGGAGCTCTCAGAAGACTGACTCATTACTCAGTGTGCCGTTTTGCCTGGGTACACAGACGAGGCAGCGGATGCAGCGATGTCAGCGGCCTTTTCCTCAATCCAGCTGCGGCCGGAACGGAAGCTCATCCAACATTTCCCCTCATAATCATATAGCTTACATTCTTTGAAGATGCGTCGAACCTCAAAAAAGCTGAAGCGCGTTTCATGAATATACTGGCCGTATTCCGCGCGCAAATCTTCGTAGGCCCCCTTCAGATGGTAGAAGGGAATCCGCGGATCCACGTGATGCGGTGTGTGCATCAAAATATTGTGGATCAGGTACTCGCTGATCTTTGAGCAACGCACAATAGTGCTGCAATACAGTTGGCCAATGCCCTGGCTCCACTCCTCTTTCTCTGCGAAGAAGGGCACTTTAGGATGCGTATGGTGGAGAAAGACAAACAAAGCGATGTAGTAGTTGAATAACAGGAAGGGCAGGATCACCGCAGCAATGACGCCCATCATGCCTGCAATCCAATACGCCAGCGCGGAAAAGCTGAGAAAAAACACCAACGTCACTATTTTGCTATAGAAAAATGCCCGCCGATCCTTGCTTTTGGCATCCGCCTTGAAACGCACCATACCCGGCCACCAGATTCGCAACAGATAGTGCAGAGCGCAGGTGTAAGGACTGCGCTCTAAGCGGTAGATTATTTTCTGCCAAACCGTCTTGCTTCGATACTCTTGAGGTGTCCATGGACGCCATACCCAGTCGACAGTGGTCAGGCTGGTAAAGCCATGGTGGACGCGGTTGTGCCCGAAGGCCCAGAGGCGATACATGTTCAACGAGGGCAGCATGAAGATTGTGCCCATGATTTCGGCAGTGCGCTTGCTCTGGAAAAGGGCGCCGTGCGCCGCATCGTGCGCCCAGACGAACATGAAAGCGACTGCCGACCCGGCAAGGAGCCCGAACAACAGCTTGAGCCACCAGGTTTCGACGAGTAGCGCACCGGCGATAGCAGACAGATAAAGAAGCGCATCGAAACCATACCAAGCTATGGCAGTAGCTGCTGAACGCTGATAACGCTCCGGCCGGATAGCCTCGCGGATGGTTTGCAGCTTGATGGGGTGCAATGCCTTGTAGTCAGCACCGGAAGAAGTAAGTGGCATGGCAAAACGTGCTCCCTAGCAAGTCCATTTCGTGATATATAATATACCCACGTGTCTTATTATGCAACGAAAGACAAGGCAAGCACTAGGTAAACGCGTTCTAAGGCTCATCAGATTCCTGCATGTCCAAGCAGGTAGCCGATCAGCGTGGTGGTGATCATTGAGAGGGCTCCCCAGAAGAGAACGCGGAGAGCGCCCTTTATCATGGATGCACCCCCAGCCTTGGCGGCAACCGCACCGAGGATCACCAGCAGCAGAATGGTGGTCGTAAACAGGACCGGTAGCACCTCGCTGTGAAGCACGAAAGCGGCGATCAGCACTGGGAACAAGGCGCCACATACAAAAGATGCGGCTGAGGCTAAAGCAGCTTCACCAGGCCGAGCCGTGGCCATTTCCGTCAGACCTAGTTCATCGCGCGCATGCGCGGCGAGGGCGTCACGTTGCATAAGTTGTGCAGCGACTTGCTGGGCCAGTGCTTCGTCAAGGCCGCGCGCCATATAAATATCGCGGAGTTCAAGGAGTTCTTTATCGGGATTCTTCTTCAGTTCCCGCCTTTCAATCTCAAGATCGGCCATCTGGGTATCGGCCTGTGAACTCACGGATACATATTCACCGGCCGCCATGGCAAAGGCGCCAGCGACCAGCGCTGCGGCACCAGCAAGTAAAATTTGTTCATGGTTCGCTCGCCCGGCCGCCACACCAGTAAGTAGGCTCGCTGTCGAAAGCAGACCATCGTTAGCGCCGAGCACACTGGCTCGTAACCAGCCGATATTCTTATGGCGATGGTATTCTTGGTGGTGCTTGAAGGGGGGTATGGTTCGTGTCATTTTTACGTCAACCCAATCAGGGGGCGAGTTTCGGCAAAAGCCGCTTGAGTTGAGCTTCGGAAACAGACCCTGGAATACGACCCAGCTGACCAGATTTCACGCGGAAAACGATTGCCGGCGTACCCTGAAAACCGAGCAAGCCCAGCAGTTTCATATTCTCTCGCAGATCCGCCCGGGTATCTTCGGTCGGCGAGGCTTGCGGCAGGTCTTTCGTGTCGCCATTCCGGAAACTCGGCCCAATGATGCTCTCGAAATGCTGCAAAGCCTGTACTGGTTGCGGCGCCTGCAGCCAAGCAGCAGCTTCCGGCAGGCTGTTGGGCGAGATAAAGGCCACCGGCACGTAGCGCACAGTCAGCAGGCCGGCGCGAATCAACGGTGCCTCAGCTTTATAGAGGACGTGGCAATAAGGACAGTTGGGATCCTGGAAATCGTAAATGATGGGCCCCTTGTTCCCATCCTGGATATAGGTGGCCTGCCGTGCAAGGACCTGGTTCCAGACGAACTGCGCGGTCATTTTCTTGGGATAGGTAAGATGCACGGGGGGTGCGACAACGGCACCCGCCCAGGTCAGGCCGGACGCCATTGTGGAAGCCAGTATCAGCGTACTGATCAGAACCGATTTGACTGAAATTTGCATGTGACCAGATTCCTTGGAGGAGAGAGTAGGACCGTATTCCGAGCTTGAGCAGTATAGCATTAGATTGCAAATATCAGGATTAAAGTGAGCCCTCGGATGCCAGACCTGCGACACTTGAGCCCCCGCTTCCGATAGCAATCGCGGAATTCTGGCGCATTACGGTAAGTTTGTCCTACGCGCTTATTCATATAAAAACATGTGGTTGGATTAAATAATAAACTGTCAGATGGCTATTACCCTTAAAAATTAGCTTGTTAGCAACGTTTCGCAGGTCATTCAATTTGCCGTTTCGGACACACGCTTTCACTATATTGCTTTCCTCATTTGTGGTAGCCTAGATTGGCAGTAGATAACATTAATAATGCACCGACGACGCAGTCCATTATTCCTGAACCAGAAACCCTATTAAGGAGTTAGCCATGAAGCAGAATTTTGTTTGGTCGGTCACGCTCGGTTCCGCATTCGCCGTCACTCTCGGCGCCTTGCCTTTAACCGCTATAGCCGCGGATGCGGCAGCACCACAGACATTAATGACTGTGCAACCGGCGGCCATGCCTGTTGCTGCCAAAAGTGAAGGGCATTGCGTGAGTGCCGCAATGATCAAGGCCCATGATGGCAAATGTGGCAAGGCATATATGATGAAGCATAAGAAGATGCCCATGTAACTGGCTTTTTACCGCCTAAATAGCCGTCAGCGCGGGTGACCCTGTTGCAGGAATCCCCGCTGAACACCGCAAGCATCTGGCAAATCTCGTCTATCAGTCGGGCTCCCTCTGTAAGTCCGCGAAAAATTTATTCATCTTGTGTGGAAATACCGCGAAGTTTGCTGCGGGGAAATTTATTGTCCGTTAGCACTGCCATGCCGCCTTGGCCTTGATCGGGTGAAAGTCGCAGAATGGGGCATAAAGCGCATGAAAACCCGCTGGGGTACCTGTAATATTCGGGTTATAACCGCCCTAGAGAATGACGATACTAACCGTATTTACCTGGTAGAGAGTGATGGCACAAAACTAGAGATCGGGATTGTCTATCCCAACAAATTAAAGAAGAAACATGTTCGTTATGGCTTTGAAATCACTGAAGGATTAGGTGAGTCCATGAAGTCAATTGGGTTGCGTAATAGAAATGACGCCATAATCCAACTGTGTAAAGAGTGGATACGATTCCAGCCCAGCACACGACAAGCCTTTCGCAGTAGAAAAATCTATCATCGAACTGCATATGTCTTTAGAATGCTGAGTTACATTCTGGACTTGGTTACCATTATTGATGCCGTGAAGATTAAAGTATATGGCAGACTCAAGGGCGATATTCCCGATCGATGATATGCATGGTCATGGGGTAACCTTTCTTCCGTATTTTGTACTGATACCCTGAGCAGAAAGCAATATCGCGCCTCACCATTCTCGATGATGGTCAACGTCAATCTCGCAGCGGTCGGGTACGTGATAATTGTCATTGTAGCGACAGATGCACAGCCGGTATAACCAGCGTCTGGCGATTTCCTGTCACCGGCGAGCGACAAGCAGCGACTAACCCAACTATGCCAAAGCCATTGAACGGTGCCTTAGCTGGCCGGTTCGTAGTGTGGCACAACTTATGCTCGGTAAATACTTGTCAGAAAGACGCATCAGGGTGGCGTTGCTTTAGCGTCAGCATGGTGTGAGCAAATTTGGCAATGGTATGGTCACCGCTTTGTGCCATCAACAAGATAGTGACTGCTTATTAACAAGAAGGTTTGAGGAGAACAAGGTCATGAATACACAGATTAAACCCACGATGCACAAGGGTCGGTATATCGCCGCAGGACTTTCCACCGTCCTCGCCGCAGCCCTGGGTATGAGTACCGCAATGGCAGCCCCTTTGGATACTTCCTGGAAAATGGCTACGTTGCCGCAAGTGAAAGCCTTGTTGGCCAAGGATAGCGGGACAGTCAGCGGTAAAACGGTAACCTATAGCGGCAAAACCGTACATGTGGTCGCGGCAGCCGTCCTTCCGGGGTTTCCATTCCCCAGCTTTGAAATCCACGACGTCAAAAATCCGACCTTGGAGATCCCCGCAGGCGCTACGGTGGATATCACCTTTATCAACACCAACAAGGGATTTGGTCACAGCTTAGACATTACCAAGAAGGGACCACCTTATGCGGTGATGCCAGCCATCAACCCCATTATCGCAGGTACGGGATTTAGTCCGGTCCCCAAGAGTGGGGGGTTCGGATACACGGACTTCACTTGGCACCCGACAGCGGGCACATACTACTACGTGTGCCAAATCCCTGGCCATGCGGCAACGGGCATGTTTGGCAAGATCGTTGTAAAATAAATCCATCTTATGCGCCCCAGGGGCACCCATCGGCTTCCCACCACTTGGAAGCAATCCTAATTCTGGGCTAGGATTATCAGAGGTGGTCTGGCGCATCGCCCATGAGGCGGTCGATATTGGTCACGCGGCAAAGGCAGGAGCCATCGAATTCTGGGATGCAGCCAAGGGGAATAATCCATCCGTTGCAGGAAGTACAAAGAGTAAAAAATAACAGGTTCAAGGCGGATTCGGCTCCGGATTTATTATTTTTATTGACTAATATCATTATCGTGACGCTAGTGGCACTCATGCTGTTTGCTGAATACATGGTTCGCTGTCGCACCATCCCTGTAGGCGAGCGTTCCGGGATGGTGGAAGGACTTTGTGCCTATTTTATTTGTTCTGACAAGACCGCGATGAGCAAACAACGACCGCGCAATAATGAGGTAGCCTGACAATAGTGGACAGTCCCGTTTCAAACGGCCAACCGTGTGAAAGATTGTGCGAACACAGCGGGAGCCAGATAACCAATCCGTATTCAAAGCACTGTGTCGAACTCCGCAAGATCATCCATGTGGACATGGATGCCTTTTTCGCCGCCGTGGAGCAACGGGACCATCCCGAGCTGCGCGGTCAGCCCGTCATCGTCGGCGGCGATCCTGGCGGCCGGGGCGTCGTGGCGACCTGTAGCTATGAGGCCCGCCGCTTTGGCATTCACTCCGCCATGACGGCAGCCCGTGCCCGGTCGCTCTGTCCCCAGGCGATTTTTCTCCGCCCGCGCATGGAGGCCTATCGGGAGGTCTCCCGTCAGGTCATGGGAATCCTGCGGTGCTATACACCCCTCGTGGAACCCCTGTCGCTGGACGAGGCGTTTCTGGACGCGACCGCGGCCACTGCCGATGG
This sequence comes from Acidithiobacillus ferrivorans, assembly GCA_018853935.1. GTDB lineage: Bacteria > Pseudomonadota > Gammaproteobacteria > Acidithiobacillales > Acidithiobacillaceae > Acidithiobacillus > Acidithiobacillus ferrivorans. The sequence goes on along the minus strand of JAAOMR010000160.1, from coordinate 2,760 downwards.
AATCCTGGCCGTCCAGATCGCCCGGGAGATCCGAGCGCGCATCGAGCGGGAAACGGGGTTGACCGCTTCGGCGGGGGTGTCCTACAACAAGTTGCTTGCCAAACTTGCCTCCGACTGGCGCAAGCCCAACGGGCTCTTTGTGGTTCCACCCGAACGCGGGTTGACCTTCCTGGCGCCTCTTCCCGTCAGCAAGCTCCACGGCGTGGGCCCAGCCACCGTGAAAAAGCTGTCCTCGATGGGGATCCATACAGTCCTGGATCTCCGGAATATGTCACGGGAGGCATTGATCGCGCAGTTCGGCAAGACCGGCCTCTGGTTTTATGAGATCGCCAGAGGGATCGATTTGCGCCCTGTTCAACCGAGCCGCCAGCGGAAATCCGTGGGCACCGAGCGCACCTTCCCGAAGAATCTGGCAGACCCGAAGGTCATGCTGGCCACCCTGCAGCAGATGGCGGGGCAGGTTGCCGCCCGTCTCCAGGGGCTGGGGCTGGCGGGGCGTACCGTGAGCATCAAGGCACGCTTCCCGGATTTCGCGACGGTCACCCGGGCGCATACCGACGCGCAGGCGATCTGGCGCACGGAGGCCATCTCTGCACTTCTGCCAGGACTATTGGCCAAGGCCATCCCTACCCGGTTGCCTGTGCACGCATCTGTCCGGTTGCTGGGAGTGACCGTAAGCGGCCTGGTCAATGTTGAGGCGGTTCCGCCGGAAGCTGGCCAGATGAACCTGCTGGAGGAGGCCGTCGACCTTCGGTGAAATGACGTTTCAGGAATAGCTGGTAAGGCAGCCCAATCGGACACTCGAATGCATCATTGACGGACCGATGGCGTGTGGCCTATGCTGAAGCCTATGTCAAAAGGGGGTGCTACCATGCATACGGAACGCCATGTACGTTTTTTTCGTAATGGCCGCAACCAAGCGGTTCGTATTCCCCGTGAGTTCGAGATGGACGCGCAAGAGGCCATCATGCGGCGGGAGGATGACCGCTTGATCATCGAGCCCGTAAAACGCAAAGGGCTTCTCGCTACGTTGGCGAGTCTTTCTGCCCTGGATGAGGAGTTCCCGGATACGGATCGCGATCTTCTCCCACTGGATGACATCGAATTGTGAGCGGGGCCACCCGCTACCTGCTGGACACCAACATTCTGTCGGATTTGATCAGGCATCCACATGGTATAGTGGCACAGAGGATTGCCGTTGTCGGCGAGGCGGCCGTGTGCACCTCCATTGTGGTGGCTTGTGAATTGCGGTTTGGCGCAGCAAAGAAAAATTCTCCTCGACTCACAGAACAGGTGAACACCATTATCGCGGCCATGGATGTGCTCCCCTATGACACGCCGGCCGATCAGGCTTATGCGGAAATCCGTCAATACCTTGCCGCCTGCGGCCAGCCCATTGGTCCGAATGACTTGCTCATTGCCTCCCATGCACTGGCAGTCAAGGCCATATTGGTGAGCGCCAATGTGGGCGAGTTTTCCCGAGTGCACGGGCTCATAGTGCACAATTGGCTACAGTGATCAAAAAGCCTCTACAGCAAGGCCTGCATCTTGAAAACCTACCTCACAGGACACATAAAAATTATTGGCATCTACCAGGGCAATCGCCATCGTTTCCCTCAGACGCGATGCAGCACACGGGTCACCACTCCCCAGATACACAGTTCTTGCCCTTCATTAAGCACAAGCTGAATCAGATCGGTATTCAGATCAATCTGCTTTTCGACATAACCCCTCAGCACAGGCGCCCTCCAGGGCGCTTTTTTATTGCCCATAGGCCGGGGCGAAACCACACGCCCTGATCTTGAGTTCCTTATCCCTGTTCCCATTTTTGATGGGGTGTTTTGTGCGGGGGTGAACAAGAAACAGTTTGCCAATCTTTTGGTTAGTAGGGGGTTTATGGATTCCCCTAGTGCGGTGATGGTGATGATCTACGGCGGGGTGTTTCTGGGGTTTTTTGTCTTTTCCCACCTCCATCTCTCCCGAATCTCTTCCCGTCAACCCCATCCAGCACACCTGGCAGCGCTCTGGAATGGAGAACACCCCCCGCATCCGGTACACTTGCAGCCCAAAACAGCCCAAAAACACTAAAGGAAGCTCCGCGTGGCGGGGTGCTCGCGCAGGATTTTGCAATAAACGTTGTAATGCTATCCAGCCTGACAGCGCCCCCAACACCGCGCTATCATCAGGCCATACTTCAACATCAGAGTTCCACATGACCGACACCGCCATTCCCCTGTCTCGGCACCCGACAACCGACAACCGACAACCGATCCCATGAACGTAGATCAACTCGTTCAAATGCTATTGTCAGCGGGGGAAGATTCTGAGGCCAGGGTGGGGGCTATTATCCTGAATGATGAAGAGGACTCCGACGATGACTCAGACACCCCGTTTATAACCCATTAGGAACGTATAAATGACCGTCACAAAAAAAGAAATCACGCAGTACCTATCAGACACCGTGGGTTTTACTGCCAGAGACAGCAAATCCTTGGTCGATGTTTATGATCTGGGCCGTGGTGACTTTCGTAGTGCACCGGCTTTGACCGAGCCAAAATAGGCAAGTATCGACTAATGGATCGGTAGTTGTGGTAAGTTAACCAAATGTTTTTTACGGACAAACATCATGCCCAAACCACTTTCCGTTGACGAACGCCTTGAGGCCCAATTTTCCTCCTGGGATATTGCCCCTGTGCCAGAAATCCCCGACCTCCTCATGACCCTCCGCACCAATGGCACAACCATCACGCTGTTTAAGGA
>JAAOMR010000016.1 GCA_018853935.1 Acidithiobacillus ferrivorans | reverse complement strand
CGCACAACCCGATCGTGAACCTGTCCAGGAACCGGCGCAGGCCAAGGCCCAGGATCTCGCCCAGGAACAGGACCAAAAGCGCATCCTGGTTCGCAACGAGGATCAGCAGTCCCAGGAGAAGAAAACCGAAGTCAAGGAGCGGCGCAAGGAGGGCAAAAAGGAACGCCAGATCGAAGAGCGCAAGATTGAGCGTCCGATTGAACGTTCCGGGCGCAGCCGCCAGCCGCAAATCGACAAAGGTCAGGAACTGTCCCGGTAACGTCCACCGCACCCGGCAAGGGTGTGGCCCAGGTTCGCCACCACCAGCCCTTTGCAGGGTGCAGCCCCTTGCAGGGTGCAGCTCCTTGCAGGGCGCAGCTCCTTGCAGGGCGCAGCCCCGGCCCATGAACCGGGGATTTTTTTGTCCGGTTTATGAGCCGGGGCTGCGAGCCAAGGATACATATATAAAGCCGTCACAACACAACCAATCCTTCTCATGTCACCACAAAACCACCTCTATCATCGTGACATAAAGGTGGTAAGGGGTGTTGGGAGAAAGGGGGTTTTATGGTTGTGTACATTGATAATACCCCTTTCTCCCAACACCTCTACACCACCCCATTGTATCTTTGACGAAAATTTAGAAAAACTTACAGCAGTTAAAAACACCGAAAAGGTGGTGTGGGGGTGTAAGGAGAAGAAAAACCCACCATCGCATGCATAACAAAATGGAAAAAATGCTCGGTATATTCATAGGGTATAGGGCAGTGAGGCCCACCCATCGGAAAGGAGCAGCCCCCATGAAAATGATTCTTGTAGTTGTCGCCGTCATCGTCAGCCTTTTCTTCATTGGTGACGCATTATGGCACGCGTCGGTTATAGACCTCGCGGTGTTCGCCTTTGTAACCGTATTCTTGCTCATGATCGTAAAGGCCGTCCGCGACGCCATCTGAAAAGACAGTCACCCGCGCGCCAGGTTGCACCCGGCAGGGGTTGCACCCGGCAGGGACCGCAAACAGGTCCGGGCACGTCCGTACAAGGGGTAGGCAATATCGCCTGCTCTTTATTCAGGACATTTACCATGAGCAAGAAAAAAATCTTGGCTTTCACACTGGCCGCAGCCGTCTTCTCTCTACCCGGGCTGGCGGCGGCGGCGAATTATTCCGCTGCCGTGGGGTTCGACAGCTATTCCGCGCACATCGGCGGCATGAACTCCAGCATCCCCGGTGGATATCTGCATACGCGGGAACGTTTCGGCAAAATCGCGCTCAGCCAGCGTTTCTTCGGCGGCTCCAGCGGTTCCATCCACGGTGACCTGCTGGCTGGCAGTCTGCACGCCGGTTATCTGATTCACCCGGAGCCGCATCTGACGGTCATGCCGTACCTGGGCGCAGGATATATCCATATCGCCC
>JAAOMR010000159.1 GCA_018853935.1 Acidithiobacillus ferrivorans | reverse complement strand
CAATAGCCGCCCCCGCCCCCCCGAAGTGCTCATCGGCGGCCATCAGCACCGCCTCATTCGCCGCCGCGAGCGCCTCGATGAGCAGTGGGCTTTAGAGGAAAATCCAGGCCGCTAAGCCCCCCGATCACTTGCCATCCTTGGTGCCGTGATTCAGGTGTTTCCGCGGGCTTGGCCGGAGGGCGGTGAAATCATGCTGCCCAGGGCAAAAGCCCGGCGCTTCATCATTTGCTGCTGCTTTTGCCCTTGCAGCGAAGGCTCGCCTTGCCTACTCTTGGGCCAGTACCTTTCCGCGTCCGTCCCGCTCTTGCAAGGAGTTTTTCCGTGTCTGCACCCCTGAACACATTATCTGTCTGGCAGGATTTACAGCAGCATCGGCAAAGCTGGGAGCGGGTGACCTTGCGTCAACTCTTTCATGACGATCCGCAGCGTGCCCAGCACTTCTCCGCCGAGGCTTGTGGTTTTTATCTGGATTATTCCAAACACCTTATTAACCCGGAGACGCTGCGTTTGCTGATGGCCCTGGCGCGGACGCGGCACCTGGAAGAGCGCCGCTCGGCGATGTTCGCGGGCGAACAGATCAACCACACAGAGGGGCGGGCGGCTTTCCATGCGGCCCTGCGCGCGCCCAAAGATCGTGTCATGCGTACGGCGGGGGTGGATGTAGTGCCGGAAGTCCATAAGGTGCTGGAACACATGGCCGCCTTCACCCGATCCATTCATGAGGGCACATGGCGGGGAGCGACCGGCCAGCCTGTTCGCAAGATCGTCAATATTGGCATCGGCGGCTCCTACCTGGGGCCGGAGATGGCCTGGAAGGCGCTGCGCGCCCACCGTCACCCTGGTATGGAACTACGTTTTGTTGCTAACGTGGATGGCGCGACCTTTACCGACATTACGGCGGATCTGGATCCTGCCGAGACCTTGTTCATCATCTCTTCCAAAACCTTCACTACCCTGGAGACCATGACCAACGCCCAGGAAGCACGCCATTGGATTACCTCGGCCTTGGGCGAGGCGGCAGTGGCCAGGCATTTTGTCGCGGTCTCTACCAACACTGAAGCAGTCAAGGCCTTCGGGATGGACACCGAGCACATGTTCGGCTTCTGGGACTGGGTTGGTGGCCGGTATTCCATGGATTCGGCTATCGGCCTGTCTACCATGCTGGGCGTGGGGGTTGAGCATTTCACCGCCTTGCTGGCGGGTTTTCATGCGATGGATACCCACTTTCAAACGGCGCCCCTGGAGCAGAACCTGCCGGTGCTCATGGGTTTGCTGGCGCTTTGGTATAATAACTTCTGGGGTGCGCAGACCCAGGCCATATTGCCCTATGCCCATGATCTGGCGCGTTTCCCGGCTTATCTCCAACAACTGCAGATGGAAAGCAACGGCAAGAGCGTGGACGAAGACGGTCACCCTGTTGCCGTCGATACGGGCGCTATTATCTGGGGCGAGCCCGGCACCGATGGGCAGCATTCGTTCTATCAATTGATTCATCAGGGGACACGTCTGATTCCTTGTGATTTTATCGGTTTTTGTCAACCGCTCAGTCCGTTGGCAAAGCAACATGAGTTGCTGATGGCTAACCTCATCGCGCAGGCCGAGGCGCTGGCTTTTGGCAAGACGGCGGAGGAATTGCGTGCTGAAGGTGTCGCCGAAGCGCAGGTGCCTTTCCGCGTTTTTTCTGGCAATCGACCGAGTAGTGTGTTGCTGGCTGATGCGCTCACGCCGCACACTCTGGGGGCTCTGGTGGCACTTTATGAGCACAGCGTTTTTACCCAGGGCATTATCTGGGGCATTGATTCCTTCGATCAATGGGGCGTGGAACTGGGCAAGGTGTTGGCGCAGCGGATTGTGGCGGATATGCGGGGTACGGCCAGTCATCCCCACGACGCCTCGACGATGGCTTTACTGCAGCGTTATTTGCAACGTAGAGGTGCTGGTCTCTGATTGCTCATGCTGTGCTGGTACGGTGTTTTGCTGCCGTACGCTCCGGCGGATGGAAAAAATGACGCCCACGGGGAACTTTTCCCTGTCGGTGGATTTCCAACAAGGTATTATTAGCCGGATTTTATTAATTAAAGAGCCGCCGAAAACGATGAAATCGCCCAAAGTTCTGGCCCTTGTGGCTTTGATTGCATGGGGGAGTGCTAATGCGGCCACCCCGAATTTGCCCGCATTACCAACCCTGCCCCCGCCGCCACCCATGCCGGTACCACAACTGACGGGTATACAAGGTGCCATCCTTCTGGATGTCAACAGCGGTCAAGTGCTCATGGCGGAGCATGCCGAAAAACCCCTCAACCCCTCCGGGCTGGTCAAATTGATGACCGCCTACGTCCTGTATCAGGCCGAAAAACAAAGGATAGTTCAGCCGCAAGCCAATATCCGGGTTGCGGACAGCGCCTGGCATGTGCAGGGTTCGCGGATGTTTATTCAGCCGGGTATGCCGGTGACCATGGCTCAACTGGAAAGCGGTCTGCTCATTGATGGGGGTAATGATGCCGCCATCGCCATCGCCCAGACGGTAGCGGGCAGCGTCGGCGGTTTTGTGGACCTGATGAATCGTGATGCCGGGTTTATGGGCTTGCGGCACACCCACTTTACCAACCCCGATGGCTTGCCCCAGCCCGGTCAGACGAGTACTGCACTGGATATTGCGCGACTCTCGGAGTACTTGATTCGGGCGTATCCTGAGGTGTTGCAGTTGGCGGGAAAAACCGCTTACACCTATAATCATATCACCCAGTACAACTACAACCCCCTTGCTGGTCGGGCGGACATCAACGGCCTGGGTGTCGGTCTGGCGACGAAAGGCAGCTGGAATCTGGATGCCAGTGCGACCCGTGACGGCCGCACCCTGGTGGCGGTCGTCATGGGTGCCCCCTCGCGCAGCGCGGCAGGTAGTGACGCCAGTGCACTGCTCCATTATGGCTGGGATGGCTGGCAGGATGTTCCCCTGTATACGGCCGGACAGGTGGTGGCGCAAATCCATCACGGAGACTGGAGTCCGGCAGCCGTGCAGGGGGTGACCACCAGCGCGGTGATCGTGTCGGAACCCAAACAGCAACAAGGTACCAAACTGAATACGCAGTTTATTCCTGTCGCCAGTCTTAAAGCGCCCATTCGCGCCGGTGCATCCATTGGTACCCTGTCTGTTAGCTGGCATGGTCATCTCCTGCAGACGGTGCCGGTGGTTGCCAAAACCGCAGTACAGCCTGCAGGATGGTTCACCCGTCTGCTCCATGCGGGGGAATCATGGCTCTGAGGCCCATGTTATTGGGCACGTCCCTGTCTTCGCAGATCAGGGGCTGCCCTGGGCGACAAAACAGTGACGGCCAAGGGGACGACTATAGCGGTTAAGCCTGTCCCCTATCTCTTCTGTCAGCGTATTAAGAACCCTGGATGAGCCCTTCTTCTTTCAGGCTGGCTTGTACTGCCGGCCGCATAGATACCCTGCTATGGTATGCCTTGAGTACGGGCCACTGCTCCAATTCAATGCCTACATGCGGGCACCAGCCCAATACCGTAAAGAGATAGGCATCGGCCACTGTGAAGTCCTTGCCCAGCAACCAATCTCTGCCCTCCAGTTGTTGGCTGACGGTCTGCAAGCGGCGCCCGAGTTGAGCGGTGACCAGCGTTTTCCATTCTGCCGGTGCCTGCGGGTTAAACAAGGGTGAAAAGCCCTTGTGTAGTTCGGTAGAAATAAAATTGAGCCATTGCATGAGCTGGTAGCGCTCTATCGTGCCAGCCGGAGGTGCGAGCTTTTTTTCCGGTACACGATCAGCCAGATATTGGATAATAGCGGGTCCTTCGGTCAGTATGGTGCCATCGTCAAGCACCAGTGCCGGGACATAGCCGTTGAGGTTCACGGCGTTATAGTCGGTACCAGTCGCGGTTTTTTTGCTGACCAAATCCACCGCTTCCTTGTCGAAGTTGAACCCGCCTTCGTTCAGGATGATATGGGGAGAAAGGGAGCAGGCGCCGGGGCTATAATATAACTTCATGGTAATCGATCTCCTGAGAAAGTTGGGTGGTACTAAAGGTGGTAATTACGGGTTGCGGTATTGAAAGCTAAGCGAATAGCTTGTGGGTAATGCCCGCGACGTGGCGTCCCTGGAAGCGGGCGACTGCCAGTTCGTTGGCACTGGGCTGACGGCTGCCGTCGCCTTTGGCGATGGTTGTCGCACCATAGGGCGTGCCGCCGCTGATTTCATCCATGTTCATAAGCTCCTGGCAACTATAAGGGACGCCTACTACGATCATGCCCTGATGAAAAAGGAAACTGTGAAAAGATGTAATGGTCGTTTCCTGGCCGCCGTGTTGGGTGGCCGTGCTGGCAAAAACGCTCCCGACTTTGCCCACCAGTTTGCCTTCTTGCCAGAGATTGCCGGTACGGTCGAGAAAATTGCGCATCTGTCCGCTCATGTTGCCGAAGCGGGTCGGCGTGCCAAAGATAATGGCATCATAATCCGCCAGATCATCGGGGTGGGCTTCCGGCGCAGGCTGACCGGTTTTGGCATGCATGGCGGCCAGAGTTTCTGCCGGTATGCTTTCGGGCACCCGCTTGATGTCCGCTGTCACGCCAGAGACTTCCCGGGCACCCTCGGCGATGGTTTGGGCCATGGTTTCGATATGACCCCAGAGGCTGTGATACAGAACCAGAATTTTGCTCATGATGAACTCCTCGCGTCAGTGAACATTGCCTGCCCAGTAAAGACCATTTAGTATAGTTTGTGAAGTAGGTACGGATGAGTAACCATGACTCGACAAAGCAAACAAGAAATCACCTGCCCCATGGATGCCCTGCTCCGCTTGCTGATGGGGCCATGGACCACGTACATCCTGTGGACCTTGAGGCAGCGCGGCCCGTTGCGTTTTGGGGTGCTTAAACGGGAAGTGCGTGGCATCTCTTCGCGCATGCTGACGGAGCGCTTGCGTACCCTGGAGGAGGCCCAGGTCATCTTTCGGGAGTATTATCCCAGCATTCCTCCGGAAGTGACTTATGGCCTGACCCGGCGTGGGCTGGAGTTGCGGGAAGTGCTGGACGCGCTGGATACGCTGGCGCGAGGCTGGAATGCCGAAGACACGGATGGGGAAGTCATAGCCCGGGAGCTTTCCCTCGCCGTTACTAATTAGTACTTACTTTGTCGAGGTTGCCAAAGATTTATGAAGCCATACCCGAGGAGGATCCCATGAATACGCTAAAAACTGTAGCCGCTTTGGCGGTCGCCGTGCTGGGCACCGGTGTGCTGGCCACTGTCGCCATGGCCGCTCCCGCTGCATCCCCCTCGTATCACTGGTTGACCGGCAATCCCAACGGCACCTACAAAATCGATCCGCAGCATACGGAAGTCCTGTTTACCCTCGGCCATGTGGGTATTGCACCTTTTACCGGCCGTTTCGACAAAATCTCCGGAACTTACACCTTTGACAACAAGGACCCGCAGAAAGATCAGGTCCATATCACCATTCCGGCAGCCAGTATCGATACGGATTTCGCCCTGCGCGACGAGCACCTGCGCAGCAAGTTGTTCTTTGACGTCAAAAAATATCCGGAGGTCACCTTCGTGAGCACGAAATACCAGCCCACGGGCAAAGACACCGGCAATCTGTTCGGCAACCTGACACTGCATGGTGTTACCAAGCCGGTGGTCTTCCAGGTGCACATAGGCGGTGCCGGAAAGGTGGCTTATCTGCCTAAGCCCTGGGGCGGTTACCTCTCGGGTTTTGTAGCCAGTACCACCATCAAGCGGAGTGATTACGGAATGACCGCTTATCTGCCGGAAGGCCTGTCCAACACTATTCACATTAAAGTCGAGGTGGAAGGCACCCGCCAGCCGGGATGAGCAGACCGAGGGCATCGATGCCCCCGCTTCGGGGGGAATGATCGTGCCTGCCTTGGCCAGTATTCTCGTCGTAATAGGCTCTCGACAACCCAATCCATAAAAAAGTTTCAGGTCTTGGTCAGCAGCTCATCGAGCCGTGGCTTTTGATGGGCAAATGTTCCCCATAACGCTTCGCCAGCGATCACGGTGATCGGCGCGACCCGCACGCCATAGTGCAATTTGGCTTCCGCAGCCACGCTGGGGGTGGTCACGTCGCGTTCCTCGTAAGCGACGTGGTGTTCTTCGAGGTAGCGGCGCACGGCGGCGCAGTCGGGGCAGCCGGGACTGGTGTAAAGCAGCACAGGATCAGACATGGCGGATCGGCGTGCAGGGCTTCAGCCCCGCACCTCCGCCTCATAGCCTTCTTCCTTGACCGCAGCGATCAGTGCGGCGGTGCTCGCCTGACCATGCACTACAGCTTCTCCTGGCTCCAGCGTGACGTCCGCCTTTGCCACGCCGGGCACGCCTTCCAGTGCCTTCGTTACGGCACGCACGCAGTGCGCACAGGTCATACCAGTGATCTTCAGCCTGGTATCGCTCATGGTTTTTCTCCTGTTGGGAATGAAGTGAAAGGTATCATTCAAAGCGCTCGCATAAGCGTTATTCAAGCACGCACGGCATCAGCCACATGCTGGAGTTTGTCGCGCACCTCGATGCCGAGCGCGGTGATTTGCGGTTTGTCGACCATGCCGAGTACGGCGGCGGGATCCATGAACACTACGCTCACGCTGCCATCGGCCTCCGTGCGCACCACCACGTTGCAGGGCAGCAGGGCGCCGATATCAGGCTCGGCCGCCAACGCCTGATGTGCGTAGCGCGGGTTGCAAGCTCCGAGAATGACGTAGGGCCGCCCCTCAATACCCAGCTTGGCCTTGAGCGTGGCGGCCACGTCGATGGTGGTGAGCACGCCGAAGCCTTCAACCTTGAGGGCTTCGGTGACCTGCGCCACGGTGGTATCAAAATCGCCCTTGGCGGGTACACTGAAAACGAACTGACTCATAAATGTTCTCCTTGATTTGAACAATGGCTCAGGAATGAGCGGGTGTGAGCGCGGTATGTTTCACCGCGCCCGGTGTAATCAGGGGTATGTAAGCCTTGAGCCGCTTGAGCCGCAGGCTGTTGCCGAGCACGAACACCGAGGACAGACCCATGGCTACGCCAGCCACCATCGGATTTAGATGGATGCCGATAGGCGCGGCCACGCCAGCAGCGATCGGGATCAGCAGGATGTTGTAGAAAAAGGCCCAGAACAGGTTGCCGCGGATGTTGCCCAGCGTCCGGCGCGCCGCATTCAGCGCCGTGACCACCTCGCCGAGCTGGCCACGCGTGAGCGTCACGTCCGCTGCCTCGATGGCGATGTCAGTGCCCGAGGCGAGCGCGATGCCGACGTCGGCCTGCGCCAGCGCCGGAGCGTCGTTGATGCCATCACCAACGAAGGCGACCCGTCGGCCCTGTTCCTGCAAACCGGTCACGACCTTGGCCTTATCCTCGGGCAGCACCTCGGCGTGCATCTCCTCGATGCGCAGTTCCGTGGCGACTGACTGCGCGGTGGCGCGCGCATCACCGGTGACCATAGCCACCTGCAGGCCGCGCTCGCGCAACGCCTGCACTACGGCGCGCGCCTCCGGTTTGATGCGATCGGCGATGGCCAGCCAGCCGAGCAGCGTTGCGTCGACAGCGACAAATACCACCGTGCGCCCGGTGCCCTCGAGGCGCGCGGCTATCTCGGCGTCATCGCCCAGCGCCACGTTTTCGCGCTCCATGAAGCGACGGGCGCCAACCCGCACCATGCGGCCTTCCACCTCGCCTTCGACACCATAGCCAGCAATAGCGCGGAAATCCTTGACGGCAGGTATGTTCATGCCGCGCTCTCCGGCCGCAGCGACAATCGCTCGCCCCAGCGGGTGCTCGGACGCTGATTCCAGTGCTGCAGCCAGACGCAACGCGGTTTCGGCTGCGCCGCCGCCCTGATCGACCAACGCGGGATGACCCTCGGTCAGCGTACCGGTTTTGTCGAACAGTATGGTGTCGACATGCGACAGCGTCTCCAGCGCCTCGCCCCTGCGAAACAACACGCCGAGCTCCGCCGCACGCCCAGTGCCCACCATGATCGCCGCCGGAGTCGCCAGCCCCATGGCGCAGGGACATGCCACCACCAGCACGGCCACCGCCGTGACCAGCGCCACACTGACATTGCCAGTCAATGCCACCCAGACGCCGAAGGTCGCCAGCGCGATGACCAGCACCACCGGCGTGAACACCCGCACGGCGCGGTCGGTCAGTCCCTGAATCGGCAGCTTGCCGGTCTGCGCGCTCTCCACCAGATGGATGATCTGCGCCAGTACGGTATCGCGTCCGACCGAAGTGGCCTCCACCACCAATCGCCCATCCTGGCAGACCGTGCCGCCGACCACGGCATCATTCAGATCTTTGGCAGAAGGTATGGGCTCGCCCGTCAACATCGCCTCGTCCACATGCGCGCGGCCTTCGAGCACGCGTCCGTCCACCGGAATGCGCTCCCCGGGGCGGATTACGATGCGCTCGCCGGTGCGTAATCGCGATACCGGTACATCGTGCTCGGCACCGTTCTCGTCGAGCCGGTGCGCAGTCTTGGCCTGCAGTCCGACCAGCTTGCGGATCGCCGACGACGTACGGCCTTTGGCCAGTGCTTCCAAGTACTTGCCTGCGAGCACGGCGGCAATGACTACTGCCGCAGAGTCGAAATACACATGCTGCGCCTCCGCGGGAAACAGCGCGGGAACCAGCAGCACCAATACACTGTAAGCCCAGGCTGCGCCGGTGCCGGTGGCGACCAGGGAGTTCATGTCTGGCGACAGATGGCGGTAGGCGATCAGGCCTGGTCTGAAAAAGCGCCGACCCGGCCCGAACAGGACGATGCTGGCAAGCACGAACTGCACCCACTCCCAGAAATGCGCAAAGGGACTCGCCGCCGCCAGCGCGCGATGCAAGGCCGGGATGAAGGCAGTGCCCATGGCCAATACCAGGATCACCGTGGCCAGCGCTGCGGCCACGATCACATCGCGGCCCATGGCGCGCAAACTCGCGCGGCGCTGGTCGGTGTCTTGCTCCCCATTTTCCTGTACGGGATGTGCCGCATAACCCGCCGCGCTCACGGCGGTGGCCAGTTCGTCCATGCCGACCATCGCCGGGATATAGCGCACAAGCGCGCGTTCGGTAGCCAAATTCACCGCCGCCTCCAGTACTCCGGGTTGCTGCCTGAGTGCGCGCTCCACCCGTCCCACGCAGGAAGCGCAGGTCATGCCCTCCACCGCGAGATCGATCTCATCGGTCACTGGTGCATAGCCCGTCGCCTGGATCGCCTCGGCGATGCGGGCGGCATCGAGCTGTTGTGGGTCGAAAAGCACCTCGGCGCGCTCAGTCGCCAGGTTCACGCTGGCCGAGGTTACGCCGGGCAGCTTACCCAGCGCCCGTTCCACCCGCGCGCTACAAGAGGCACAGGTCATCCCCTCTATGCCAATCTCAAGGTGCCCACGTTTTTCGTCTTCCATGAATGCACCTCTTCGCGGCAAAGTCCGCTGTAAGCCACGTTTACGGATGGCTGCTGACAGTTTACATATAGCTTACTATCTGTCCATGATAAACATTGGAGCTCGGTGTAATGTCAAGAGCGATTTTTTGTGCGGTTTATCTGGCGGATGGGCAGTTGTGGAAGATGGTATAAATGACATCGAAGGACGGACCGGTCAATATGGGCCTCGGCAATTATCGTTTCGTTTTCTCCAATAACAGATGCACAGCGGCAAACCCTCCAGAAGGCATGTCGCTATTTTTGAACGATCATGATGTATCATAGTCCAATTTTGTGCTGGTTACCGAATTTTTGGGCACCTGGAAAAATGTTTTATGGAACGTTTATCGTTCTGGATGGGTTGTGGATTGTGGCCGTTGCCGCTGGTATGCGCACACTTTCGGTCCGGCAGCCAAATTTCCAATTTACCAACGTCTGGTCTCCAAAAATGAGGGGCTGTTCATGATCAGAATCCCCGATGTGCTGAAACTATCGCTGCGGCAGCGATTTTTTCGCTTCGTGGCTAAGGCGCCGGTAATTTTGCATCTGGATGTATGGTTTCCACAGATACCGATGGCTGTGGCTGTCGGACTACTGGGTGTGCTGGCCATACTGGATGCATTGCCCCGTCTCATACAACTCTTCCCTGAACTGGCTGATCTCACACCCTCCACCAGCCTGACCCAGGCGCCCCTGTTGTCGGTTTTGGGTACAGTACCCGAAGCGGTGGCAGGGTTTGTGCTGTTGCTGATGGCTTTCGGGTTGCTCTTTCGCTCCCGTTTTGCCTGGGCCATTACCTTGGTGCTGGCGGCAGCGATGCTGGCCATATTACTGCATCACTATGGTGTTATGTGGAGTGGCGTTATTATTTTTAATGCCGTCATCCTGGTGGCGTTGCTCTTGTTTCGGCGTCATTTTGCACGTTCGAGCGTGGCTGCAGGTACGCTTTTTGCGGCGATTTCTATTCTGCTTCTGATGAGTTATGCGGTACTGGGCAGTTACGTGTTGGGCGCAGGATTTTCGCCGCCTATCAAGAATCTGGTGAGCGCCTTGTATTTTGCTGTGGTTACCATGTCCACTGTGGGATATGGGGATATTGTGCCGACAAGCGAAGATGCCAGACTTTTTGTTATCTCCATCATCATCCTGGGTATCACCGTTTTCGCAACTTCTATTTCTGCGGTCGTTGTACCGTTGGTGAATGGCCGGATGCAGCGCCTGCTGATGGGAGAAAGAAAACGTGCTCACCGTAACCATTATCTGATTATTGGTGATAATGCGTTGGCACAAAACACCTATCGCGCCTTACGTTCCCGGCATTTGCCGGCATTGGTGCTGGTTCCCGTGACACCAGAGCATGTGTGGATGACTAAGGAAGACCTCATGATAGGTGATGCAACGGACTTGGATGTTTTGCGTAAGGCGGGGGCGGAATGCGCCTTGGGTGTGCTCGCATTGCGGGTTGTCGACAGCGAAAACGCCTTTATCATTCTTGCAGCCAAGGAGTTGGCCATTCCCGGTAAAACCGTGGCGGCTGTTCAGAACGGTAAAAATCTTGAACGTCTACGACAAATCGGTGTGGATCTTATTATTTCCCCGGAAGTGTTGGGCGGCGAATTACTGGCGCTGACGCTCAGTGGTGAAGAACTGGCGGGAGATACCATTATCAGTAAACTATTTACCGCTAAGGCGGAAGGAGCTGAGGCTTGAGTACTTTGATGGCGATAAGCATTGTTGTGTTGGCCCTGATAGGATTGGGCATTGCGGCGATGTTTTTGCATGTGGTGGTATGGTTATTAGGTGCCATATTCGGTTTATTTATCTATTTCATCCCCAGCATTGTTGCCGCCGCACGGCATCACGAAAATTTCCTGTGGGTATTGGTGCTGAACATCGTGCTCGGCTGGTCGGGCATTGCCTGGATCATCCTGATTGTCTGGGCCATTCTCGGCGAGCGGCGGGCGCCACCCTTACGCAAACTAAGCGCGGATGTCTTTAACCCTCCTGCGCGCTGACGACAAAGGTGCCAAGGCGCAGGCGTTGCAAGCTGGCCGCATAGTCTTGCGGGGCGGTGGTGGGAGCCATCGGACCGATTTTGATTTTATATAGCCCGCCCGCAGTTGTAGAGGATACTGGTACCATGTGCGCGGTGCTGATCCCGAAATCCTGCAGTTTGCTGCGCTCGCGGACAGCGGTCTGCAACTGCATGGGGCTTGCCGTTTCCAGATAGATTTGCTTGGACCGCGGTGCTTGCCGCCACTGCCTTAAGATGTGGGTGGCGGCCTCCCGGCGCGGTGGAATAGGAGCAGGAGGGGATTTCTGGGCGGCGGCAGATATGGCGCGTTCCGGACCGTTGGAAAAAGTGTCATCCACTACAGCCGTCAGGTTGGCGCTGGCAGTGGAAGGCGGTGAATAGGCGGGCGCCGTCCTGGGCATGATACGTTGTGCCACAGGCAGCACTTGAGGAGACGGTGTGCTGGGGGTTGAACTGCTGGGAATCACCTGGATATGTACCGGCGTTGTGCCCTGGTTGAGCATGCCCAACTGGCTGGCAGCACCATAAGACATATCCATGATACGACCACTCACGAAGGGACCGCGATCATCGACCAGCACGACGACGCTGCGCCCGTTCTTCAGATTGGTGACGCGCACGCAGGAGGGCAGCGGTAGCGTTCGGCTCGCGGCTGTCATTTGTCGGGCATGAAAAGCGGTGCCCATGGCGGTTACCGAACTGGAGGATTGCTGGTCGTACCATGAGGCGATGCCATTTTCGGAAAAATTCGCATCGCCACGCATAGGATGATACCAATACCCATTTATTTCATAGGGTTGATTGTAGGCAGCATTGAGGTTTGGCGCTGGCGCGTGGCAATCCTGCCCGGTGGAATAAGCCGAACCCACCATCGCCGAACCGTAGCCACCGCCTGACGTGCCGACCATGTGACTGGGCGCACTCGCGCAGCCCGCAAGTGCTGCGGCGGCGAAGCCGAAAGCCCCCAGCCTGAAAATCTGAAGATGGTATCGTACGCACATGCTGATGCACGGCCTCCGTCTGGAAAGACCTTTGCATTCTAGGCCATGCTTTCCGGAAAGTTCAAGTGAAGCTGATGGTTGGCTGTTTATTCTCAAGCAATAAACGAGAAATATCGGCAAACGATGTGTACGGCTGGCACTTCTGCTGCCATGGGCCACCTCAGTTCTGTCGGAATTCCATCAGCGCTTCCTTTATTCTGCAATGTGGTCCGTGCCTTGCCGTCCGGTCGCTGCCATCCAGGCGCCACTGTATATGTGGCAGCGGGGCGCCTGCCGGACGTTTGGGCTACCGCCATGCTTCAAGCTTATCGATGGTAGCAGGTATATCCTGGCGGACAGGCGGGTGCCTGCTGGTATTGCGGCGCCGTCGGTGTACACACATAGCCGGCGGGGCACGGTATATTGCCCTGTGGCGCTGCATAATAACCGGGCTGTGGTGCCGGTGCCTGCTGTTGGCTATTAGAGATGCCATAACCGGCAAGTCCGCCTAACCCTGCGCCGATGGCGGCGCCCGCCAGCGGGGAACCCGTCTGGTTGCCGATAACTGCGCCAGCTACAGCACCGAGCAGGGAACCTCCCGCCGTATTCGCCGTAGTGCTATTGCTGGCATAGGGATTATTCGCGCAGCCCACCAATGCAAGGGGTAATGTTACAATCATCAACCAGCGTGTTGTCTTCATGGTCACTATCTCCACGTATAGTACTTAGGTGCTCATTATGGTGCCAAGCTCCACAAGGATGCTAGTGTAGTCAACCAGGCACAGTACTGCCGATCGCAATGGCTGTTCCGGGCAGCGTGTCTTCTATCCTTCACCATCTTGAGGCTTTGCAGGATGAATCCCCGCCGCCGCCTTTTGCGGTATAGTATGGGGCGATGGTCCACTCCCCGGACCGACCTCGTGCTTTGCTATGGAGAATGCTATGACCCTATCATCACGCCTCGCGGCGGCCTCTGTGGTGCTCGCCCTTGGGCTGAGTGGATGTACAGCCAGCTGGGCCCCGCAAGTTAATCCGGTGCCGTATTATACTTATTACCCCGCATCGCTCAGCGTGGTTACTGCCGCGGCTGAGAAAGCCTTACCTCAGGCGGGGATGCAGTTTACCGGGTCCAAGCAGATCCGCCCCGATACGGTCGAAGTGCATGGCTATGATTCAGAGGGTAACGCCATTCTTATCACCCTGCGGACCAAAGGCGCTGCAGTCACTAAATTCTCGGCACGCATAGGCCTTTATGGACACCTCCGGGAGGTGCAAGAGATAGAACACTGGATGGGGCAGTATGTTGGGCAGGCCATCGCGCGACCTTGAATGCGGCATAGTGACCTGCGGTGGCGGTCGACCACCCGACCGCTGTCGGTGATCCGACGGAGGTCATGGCGTCGCACCGTCTGCTGACTGCTGACCGCGGAGATGATCAAGGCTGGGCGGCACTGCGCTGTCAGCGCAACTGCTCCAGCCAGGGGCGGTAGATTGCCGTGGCGCTGCCCAGCAACTCTTCACATCGACGCTCCAGATGGTCGTGAATAGTCCCGCTACGCTGTATGCCTGCACCGGTTTGCTGCAGGTCATCCGCCATGCTTTCCGTCCAGGCTTGCACCATGGCGGGGGTGACTTCCGGGTGGCCCTGCAGTGCCAGACAGTGTTTACCAATAGCAAAGGCCTGCTGGGCACAAAAGTCGCTGGAGAGCAGCGGTACCGCACCGGATGGTAGGGAAAAAGTTTCGCCATGCCAGTGAAAGAGTGTGAACGAGTCGGGAAGCTCTGCTAACCAGGTGCTGCTCATTGCTTCCAGGGTTTTGGTGACCGTCCACCAGCCGATTTCCGGGCCATCCGGGTTAGGGGTTACCTGGCCGCCCAGCGCACGGGCAATCAGTTGCCCGCCGAGGCAGTGTCCCAGAACGGGGAGTTCTTCGCCAACTGCCCGGCGGATAATTTGTTGCTCGGTGAGGAGCCACGGGTACCGGCCCGTATCGTGGACGCTCATGGGTCCGCCCATGATGATCAAAGCGCCATAGTCAGCCAAATCATCGGGAACCGGTACGCCCAGATCAAGGCGATGCACCTCCGTTTGGTGCCCCTGTGCCACAAGAATATGTTGCAGGCTACCCAGCCCTTCTTCCGGATGGTGCTGTAAAACGAGAATCTTCGTCATGATGCAGGCTGTTCCGTAGCGGTGTTTTGTAGCCAGTATGTGGCAAAATCTGATGCCGGCATAGGCCTGGCGATGCCATATCCCTGCCCTCGGTCCGCCTGCATCTGGCGCAGGAGGTCTGCGCTCTCCATGTTCTCGATGCCTTCGGCGGTGACGGTTACGCCCAGCGCGTGGGCCATCTGGATCATGGCCTGAATCATCTGTTGGTGACGTTGACTCCCGGCCATGGGGATGACAAAGCTGTGGTCGATTTTGATCTGGTTGCAGCCGAGTTCAAGCAGGTATTGCAGTGCGGCGGGCCCGGTTCCAAAGTCGTCGAGGGCGAAGCGCACACCAAGGCTCTGGCAGTCACTGATCAGTCTGGCGGTTCTGGCAATATCGCGCAGGGCGATACGTTCAACCAGTTCCATACAGATGCGCTCTGTAGACAGTGTGGGGCAGTCCGCCAGCGCGCGGCGTAAATCGTCGCAGAGACGATGGTTTTCTACCTGGCGAGCAGCGAGGTTGATCTGGATGTCAAGGACCATGCCCTGCTTGGCCCAGACTTCGCCATGTTGGCAGGCGTTATGGATAACCCACGCTCCAATGCGCAGCATGACCGTAGAGTTCTCCGCGACATCCAGAAAGCTGGCGGGCAGGAGCAGACCGCGTTCAGGGTGCTGCCAGCGGATCAATGCTTCGGCCGCAACGCAAAGGCCGCTTTGCATGTCGATGATGGGTTGCCAGTAGAGGACGAATTCCTGTTTTGCCAGTGCACGCTCCAGTTCACCGCGCAGGTGTTGGGCGGAGCGTCGGCGGTCATCATCCGCGTGATCGTAATAGGTCCAGCAATTTCCACCGGCCGCCTTGGCGCGATAGACCGCCTGGTCTGCGTGGTGGATAAGCTCAACGGGATCGACGTTATCATGGGGATAGGTGGTGACGCCGGCGCTGGCGGTTATACCAACCTGCTGATCATCCACCCCCATGCGGATATTGAGCGCCAGCAGAATGCGTTGGAGTATATCTTCCAGGTCGCGCGGGCTGTGCAGTTTTTCCAGCAGCAGTAAGAACTCGTCACCGGCCAGGCGGACGATGGTATCACTGGCACGCAGCACGTCATGCAGGCGGGTCACAATTTCCCGCAGCAAACGATCCCCCGCGCTGTGCCCCAAGCTGTCATTCACTTCCTTAAAGCCATCAATATCCAATAAAACAATGGCGAGGGTGCGTTGATCACGCTGTGCGCTGGCACAGGCGATGTTTAGGCGTTCTTCGAGCTGGTAGCGATTGGGTACGCCGGTGAGGGTATCCCGAGTGGCAATCTGTTCCAGGTGCCGCTCAATACCCATCCGGTACCAGGCGGCACCCAGCATATCGGCCAACAGTTGCGCCAGGCGCAGGGTGCTTTCAGCGAGCTCTGTGGGCGCCGGGCGGAACCAGGAAACGGCCAGGACACCACTGGCACCCTTGGGGCCATGGACAGGGAGGATGATGCTTGCCTGTAAACCAGTAGCCACATACTCTGGCATGGCGTGGGGGCTGTGCGGATAATCCGGCACATAAATGGCGTGGTCCTCCCGTAGTGCGGCACCGCTGATTCCTCGGTTGTCGGGAAAAACGTGTTTCGACAGGTCTGAATAGATCGGGGGCAGGCCATGAAAAAACAGGTAACGCAGGCTATGATCTTCGTGGACGATGAAGGCCGCGCCATCGGCCTCCATCAGGTCTGCGGCTAGCGCCGCCGTTTCCTCGAAAAATGTACTGAATTCGTAGACGCGTACCAGATGTTGTAATCGGTTCAGAACAGAATCGGGAATCATCTTAAGTCCTCTGCGGTTCTACAACAGCAGGGTGAGGATGGGTGTTTCACAGGCTAGATCACCACCGGACTATTGCCTCTGGCGAAGTCTGCAACCGGATGGGGCGGACTTCGCCAACCAAGCTGTCACCAATCTAATCCGTACCAGCAGGCGGGTAGTGAGTCGCTGGCCCGACCGTATCTGGACCATCCCATGCGGGTTTATTCGGCACCAGATTCTCAATGGGCGCACCCATGACCCCCGGAATGGGGTCCTCTTTATGTATGGCATAGTCACCGATCTCTAAATCAGCGTCACTCATGCGCAGTGGGATGAACACGCCTAACAGCTTCAGAATAACGAATGTCATAACGGCGTTATATACCACGATTACCACGAGAGCGATTAATTGATGCCAGAGTTGCGTGAATCCACCACCATAGAGTAACCCATCTACGGATATGTCCGGTGTTTTGCCTGCTCCGTAGTATAGGACCATGCGCGGATCACCGAGAAGACCCACCATCAATCCACCTACGGCACCGGCAACGGCGTGGGTGTGCAATACACCAAGTGTATCGTCAACCTTACTCAGCCATGTTTTTGGTCCTATCTTGTTCATGGTAATCCAGGGAATCATACCGGCGGTTACGCCAAGAATCAGTGCACCCCAACCATTCAGGAAACCTGCAGCCGGTGTGATAGCGACCAATCCGCATATCATACCATTGATGGCCCCCACCATAGATGCTCTGCCGAGAAACGCCATGTCCATGAATAGCCATGTCAGTAATGCTGCCGCCGTGGCGAGATTGGTATTGATCACGGCAGCGGCCATATCCTGATTGGCAAAGTAAGGATCACCGCCGTTAAATCCATTCCAGCCAAGCCACAATAAACCGGCTCCCGCCATGGCCATAATGAGGTTATTCGGAGGGAAGTCCACCCGGTCTGCAAAAAGGCGCGGTCCAATCACTGCCGCCGCTACGAATCCTGAAATACCCGCAGCGACGTGAATGACGTAACCTCCGGAGTAATCAACGGCTCCGAGTTGCGCTAACCAGCCACCACCCCAGAGCATGAAGGCACCCACTGAATAAACGAGTGCAGACCATATTGGTACAAAAATAATCCATGCTTTGAAGTTCATTCGTCCAAGAACGCCGCCAGCAAGCAGAATGGGGGTAATGGCAGCGAATACAAATTGAAAGTAAATCAATGCGGATTGTGGAAAGGCAAAGGCAGGCATGATGCCATTCAATAGTGGAATATTGGCTTGGCCGATGCTGTCGATGGCGGACATGACGGGGCGAGGCCAACCAAATAGTCCAGAAAGTATTCCGGGGCCGAGATGCACGGGGTTGCCGAAGGCGATGCTAAAGCCACAGAGCATCCACGTAATCAGAACGGCAGCAAAAGCGTAAAAGACCATCATCGCGGAATTGAGCGCCCATTTCTTCTTGACGATACCACCATAAAGAATGGCTAACCCCGGAACGCTCTGTAACCCCACGAGTGTGGCTGCAGTTATCTGCCACGCAGTATCGCCAGGGCTCAAATAAGATGGGTGTTCTAGATACATGATTGTTCTCCGCTAAGCTCTGGTAGTATCTGGTAAAAATACAAGTATTATGACTGTAAAAATTTGTTATTAAATGTTACCCGCTTCCCACATACTTTTTGTACACTTCGGTTAACATGTTTATTTCTTCGGATGCCGGCTCACGCCAACCACGAATGCCAAGCCCACTGAGTATCTCCTGGCCTTTTATTTCATTTTGCAGAGACATGAAGAGATCTATGATCGCCGTGGCATCGGCTCGCCGGTGTGAAGACAAGCATAATGCATGATAAGCAAAGTCCGTTTGACTCTCATCCATGACTTTCAGTTGATCTTGAGTGATGGATGAAAGTCCGTAAAAGGTTTGTCGTGGCAAAATGGCAATATCGCCCATGTTTCGTAGTAGCATCTGCACGGACTTGATATCATTACCGACAAATAAATAGTTTGCATTGTCCGATGAGTAGCCTGATTCATCCATGAGCAGTCTACCTAGCAAGTAGGCGTAGCTGTCCATTCTGTCGGTAATGACTTTGGGGCGAGTGAACTGACTGAATGTCGTTCTTTCGTCATTTTTTCGGCAAATCACGACGGCCTCTTCGGGGCTTGCGCAGGGTACAAGTAATGGTGAAAAACCCATCTGAATGAGTTCGCATACAGCAAACGGTGAGGCAAACACTATGTCCGCGGAGTCTGAAGGGGCCGTGTTATTTTGTTCCAGCGCGCCGAAATGGGGCTCTAGTCGTATAGAGTGTCCCCATTTTTTTTGAAGATAGGTGTTGAGAAAATACCACCCTTCTAATTGAGCGCGTTCCTGCAGGCTCACGGAAAATCGCCAATGATCGTTCCGCGATGGGGGTTGGGGTGACGGACGGTTTTGCATGGACGAAGTGGTTGTCAATGTTACATGAGCAGCCTCGGGTGCGGCTGCATGATTTGTCAGGTATTGATTCAATCCGGTCATTTTAAACAGCATCGCCGTCATGCGATTCATCCCCTCGACCGCGATGGGTAGTCTGTTACCGTGAAGTTGTTTCAAGATGTTGAGGAGGATGGCTAAACCCATAGAGTTAACGCGTGAAACTTCAGTGAAATCCAGAATGGCTGGCTTGTTGATGGCAAGCAGGGGGTCCATGTGTGCTTTGGCGGCGGCGTCAATGACGCCGCGCAGGCGGTAGATGGCCGGATCATCGGCTGAGCTTTGAGTGATGATTTCAAAGGTAGTCATGATTTACCTCGCAAATGTCACTGTGATAAAGAAATTGGAATGCGGGATAGTGGTCTTCGTGCGGTGGATGATCCAGGTCGAAGAATAATGTCGCGCGCGTTTCGCGCCCAGGGAAAACGCGAATTTGCATATAGTCAGAAAAACGCCACAACAAATATAATCCACCGCCTCCCTGATCGGCGATGAGTCCATGCCCTTGAATGTGCGCGCCCAGGCGTTGTAATAATGTTGAGGGTGTTAATGTGCCCCAGTTGTCTCTCATCTGAACGGCGAGAATGTTATTTCGACGACCCATATGCAGACTGATATGTTCATCTTCGTTAAGTATGCGATCTACGCTTTTTGAATAAATGGCTTGTCCCCGGGCATCTCGTGGTGCGGCATAAAGTGCATTTTCGAGGAGCTCATCGGCGACGAGTGTGCAGACGTCGATCCAGTCATCGCGCACGTCAGTCTCCGCCAGCCAGGACGCCAAGGACGAAATAACCCCCACTTTATCTGTCGAAGTGGTGATAGGTAATTGCAGAGGAGTATCAATATGGAGATATAGTGATAGCTCGTTGTCGAATTCCTTGTGGGCATTAAGGAGATTATCCCAGCCCATGGCTTGCAGGAATGGGTTTCCTGGAATTAGTATCCGACGTATTCCATCCTGACTCATCCGTGGAAGCAGGTTTTGCCATTCATGTTCGGCAAATAGTACGATATGTTGGCGTGACAGGCGCGGAGAAATGGTCTTATTAGCGTAGTAATCCTGAGATATTCTGATGATTTCCAGGGGTTGTTCTGAACGCCATTCAGAAACTGCAGGATAACGCTCGTTATGGTGCACAACGATGATACTTAAATCGTCATCAAAAGTATCTCGTTCACAGAACGCAATCAGTCTGGCGATTAGTGCGTCACGCAACTGAGTATCACCTAATGTAGAAAATTCTTCGAGTGCTTGTTCCAATCGCTCATAGCCAAATGGCGTTCCATCCGGTGCATTTTCTTCAATCCATCCATCACTGATGAGGATCAGTCGGCTTCCTAATGGCATATCAAATTCGCTTGTGGAGATATCGAGATCCAATTCCTGGCCTAGTGGAAGTCCACCAATTTCAAGCATCTCCCACTGCCCATCCGGTTTTTGGAGATAGGGAAATTGCTGCCCCGCATTAGCGATGTACAGAATGCCGTGGCGAAAATCTACTGCCGCACAAATCATGGTCATTAGACGCAATCCCTGTGCGGTATTAAGAATGGCATTGTTGAGCTGCCTAAGCACTTGATCTGGACGCCCAATACCATCCGCATGCAATTGGTTGATAACGGTTTTTGCGACTGCCACGATGCTCCCGGCCGCGAGCCCGTGTCCGCTCACATCCCCGAGTACCAGCACGGATGTTTCTTTGGTGGTATAGCAATCCAGATAGTCACCGCCTACTTCCGAGCTGGTGATGCTGGCGGCGATACCGGACAGGCCTGGCAGCGTGATCTGCTCTGGGCCGAGAAAAGCTGTGTGTAATTCGGCAGCTTGTTGTGCCTCGTCTTGTAGACGATCGCTCAATGATTGCGCCTTGAGCAGGGCAATTTGTTGTGCATGTTCGGCGGCTGCCCGCTCCGTGACGTCCACACCCATGGCAACCCGCAGGAGTTCCTCGCCGGTAACATCGCGTACCGGCGTCACAGTCCACGCCATGATCAGTTGGTCACCCGCAGAATTGAGTATCGGGAGCTCCTGAATCTGCTCCGGATTGCCCGCGTCTAGCAGCGCTAGTATGCATGCATGATCTTGTGGAAGAAATAAACGATTCAGTAAAGGGTGACCGACTATTTGTGTGCGAGGCCATTGCAAAAGTGTTTGAAAATAATGATTCACGAGAACGACGTTACCATCTGCGTCGATCACCATGATGATTACCCGTGAAGTATTAATGACGTCCTCATTGAATTCACCGGCACGGGCGAGGGCAAGCGCGCGCTCCCTGCTTTGTTTGCCGATGGGCTGCAGAATACCGAACCAAACGTATATCAGTGATAAAAAAATGAGCGCCCCACCTCCTGATAAGAACCACTGAGCATAGCTGAAGTACTGTTTTTCGATTTCTTGGTAATGGTGTGCTGCTGCTTTCAGTTGTTCACGTATTAGTGGAATATTTTCATTGTTACCATGTAATAGATTCGATAAGGCAGTGTTTAATGGTTGATTGTACGCCATTTTTTTTTCAAAATGTGATATATACTGGCCACTACTGTTGGTTCTTGACTTTGCTGTCTGGTTGGCAAATTCTTGAAGATCTTGTGTTGCTGAGCTTTGGCCCTCCTGAATTTTGGTAAGCGCCTCAAGGTAGTGCTCATACTGGTGAAATGAGGTTGCAGATCGCGCGTGGAAGGCTAATGACTCCCACGTGCCGATCCCAATCATGATGAGTAAAAATGCAGGAATCGATAGTGCGATGAAGTATCTGCTGCGTACATCTTCTACCGCTTCTATGTTGGTTCGGTAGAATGCACCAACAGGAACACGTTCAGAGAGCTTTACGTTTTCCATATGATCCTCAGTAAAACGAGACGCTTGTTGTCGGACTTTGGACAGGTCTTCTCTGGGGTATAAAAGTCATCAAAATATGCCATTATGCGTTAACTTATGGCGTGTCTTTTTCCCGATAAGGCGGCCCTGTTAGGCCGGTTGTCTGGCCTTGTAATGTTATTTAGAACAATTTGACAAGGTGTCAATGTGCGAAAAAAATAATATCCGTGTATTTGCTGTCAATTATTTTCTGTTTATTGTTTGGCCGATAGAAAATGGTATGTGTTAAAATATTTATAGTTTAGTAAGTGAATAATTAGGAGAAAAAACACGGCGGGTAA
>JAAOMR010000158.1 GCA_018853935.1 Acidithiobacillus ferrivorans | reverse complement strand
TACCTGCCATGCCGCCATCATCGCCCGGGAACTGGGTATTCCCGCCGTCGTCGGCACCGATCAAGCTACCACCACCTTGAAAGAAGG
Source organism: Acidithiobacillus ferrivorans (assembly GCA_018853935.1). Taxonomy (GTDB): domain Bacteria; phylum Pseudomonadota; class Gammaproteobacteria; order Acidithiobacillales; family Acidithiobacillaceae; genus Acidithiobacillus; species Acidithiobacillus ferrivorans. Next base: position 21,888 of record JAAOMR010000158.1, on the reverse strand, counting down.
CGACAGCGTGACGGTATCCTGTGCCATGGGCGATATCGGCAATGTCTACGCCGGTGCCCTACCCTTCACGGTCCGCCATACCGATCTGGCCACCCTCCCCCGTCCGGTGACGAAAATCATGATCAATCTCGGCAATCCGGAAATCGCTTTTCAGACTTCCATGTTACCCAACGATGGCATCGGACTGGCGCGGATGGAGTTTATCATCAACAGCGTCATCAAGGCCCATCCTATGGCGCTGCTGCATCCGGAACAGGTCGAGGATGCCCATGAGCGCAACGCATTGGCAGCACTGACGCTGGGCTACGCCCAGCCCGCTGATTTCTTTGTGGAACGCTTGTCGGAAGGCATCGGGACTATCGCTGCCGCATTTTATCCGAAGCCGGTGGTCGTGCGCATGTCCGACTTCAAAAGCAACGAATATGCCGCACTGTTGGGGGGACGCTGGTTTGAGCCGGAAGAAGACAACCCGATGCTCGGTTTCCGCGGTGCCTCGCGCTACGCACACCCGGCTTATGCCGAAGGATTCCGTCTGGAATGTCTGGCCATGAAGCGGGTCCGTGAAGAGATGGGGCTGGATAATGTCATCCTCATGCTCCCCTTTGTGCGCCGAGTGCAAGAAGCGGACGACGTGCTGGCAAAGATGGCGGAGTTCGGTCTGCGCCGTGGCGAAAATGGCTTGCAGGTTTATGCTATGTGCGAAATCCCCAACAATGTCATTCTGATCGATCAATTTGCCAAACGCTTTGACGGTTTTTCTATTGGCAGCAATGATCTCACCCAGCTCACCCTGGGCGTCGATCGCGACTCGGCCATTGTCGCTTTCGACTATGATGAACGGGACGATGGCGTCAAAGAGATGATCCGCCTCGCGGTGGAGGGCTGCGCTCGTAATGGTATCCACTCCGGGCTTTGCGGACAGGCTCCTTCGGACTACCCGGAAATGGCGGAGTTTCTGGTGCAGATCGGTATTCAGTCCATGAGCCTGAACCCGGATACGGTGCTGGCCACTACCTTGCATGTATTGGACGTAGAGAAAAAGCGGAGAGGAGAGGTATGAAGGTCAACCCGGTATTGCTGGTGATCTTTGATGGTTTCGGTCTCAACCCGAATCGTGCCTTTAACGGCTGGGCACAGGCGCAGACGCCGCATCTCGATCACTACTTTGCCAGTTTTCCCCATACCGCCCTGCAGGCTTCGGGGCGGGCGGTGGGCTTGCCGGACGGGCAATTCGGCAATTCGGAGGTGGGTCACCTCACCCTCGGCTCAGGGCGGATTCTCCTGCAGGATCTGGTGCGCATTTCCGATAGCCTAACGGACAGCAGTTTTGCGCAGATTCCGGCCTGGCAGGATATGCTCAGGAACACCAGACGCCTGCATCTGGTGGGCATGGTCTCCGATGGTGGCGTGCACTCCCATATCGAGCATTTGCTGGGCATCCTGCCGCTGGTGGCGGCGGCGGGTGTAGAGCCGATAATACACATGATTACCGATGGCCGTGACACGGCGCCGCAGTGCGCCGACCTTTACGCCCGTCAGGTGGAGGAAACCCTGCACCGGCTGGGGAAGGGCAGCATTGCCACCGTCTGCGGGCGCTATACGGCCATGGACCGGGCCGGATATTGGGACAGGACGGAAAAGGCCTGGGCCGCTCTGCTGCGCGGGGAAGGATTCACTGCGGACAGTGCTGAGGCCGCTATCCACAGTGCCTGGAAGCGCGGTGAGGGGGATGAGTTCATTCAGCCCACCATCATTGGCGAAGCGCAGCAGAACCGCATAGCCGCCGATGAGCCGGTCTTCTTCTTTAACTTCCGTTCGGATCGCATGCGTCAGTTGAGTGCGGCCGTCGCCATGCCCGACTTCAAGCACTTCGACCGGCAGGGCGAGGCCGCCAGACCTGCCCTGTGCATGACCTCCTACAACAACGAGTATCCCTTTCCAGTCCTTTTCCCCCCCGAAATTCCCGACAGGGTCCTGGCCGAAGTGGTCAGCGACGCAGGTCTGAAGCAGTTCCACTGCGCCGAGACCGAGAAATACGCCCACGTGACCTATTTTTTTAATGGCGGGCGGGAAGACCCTTTTCCGGGGGAAGATCGCGAGATCATCCCCTCACCCCAGGTCGCGACTTATGACCTGAAGCCGGAGATGAGCGCGCCGCAAGTGGCGGACCGCATCATCACGGCGCTGGAGAGTGGTGACTACGCCTTTGTCCTGGTGAACTTTGCCAATGGCGACATGGTCGGTCATACCGCCAAAATCCCCGCCATCCTGCGTGCGGTGGAGACCCTCGACCTACAGTTTCACCGGGTGCTGCACGTGGCCCGACAGCAAGGCTTCAAGGTCATCCTCACCGCCGATCATGGCAATTGCGACGAGATGGTGGACCCGGTAAGCGGCGAGCCCCATACCCAGCACACGGTGTACCCGGTGCCTATGCTGCTGATCGGCGAACCGGGCGCGCACCTGGGTATCGGTCGCGGCACCGCCGATATTGCGCCCACCATCCTGGAGCTCATGGGTCTGCCGCAGCCCAAAGCCATGACCGGACGCAGCATCCTCCTCAAACATGGCATCGTCTGAGTGCAGATGGCCCGGCAGATGATGCCCCCCCATGGAGAAAGCACATGAAAACAGAAATCACCATGCCGGTACTGTCTGACACCATGCAGACCGGACGCCTCACCCGCTGGAACAAGGCCGTCGGTGAAGCGATCAAGAAGGGCGAAGCCATTGCCGAGGTCGAAACGGATAAAGCGATTCTGGATGTGGAGGCCTTTGCCGATGGTTTTCTGGCAGGCCCCTTAGCCGCGGTGGACACGGACATTCCGGTGCGGCAGGCTATTGGCTATATCGTGGATACTCTGGAGGCCGCCCAAGGCAGTAATGGTATCATTCACGCGGCCCAAGTGCTGACCAGCGCCTTGGCGCCCGAAGATGCGGACCTGCGCCGCGGCCCGCCCTACACCATCGAGCGACCCAGCATGCTCCGTGCGGCAGTGGCCCGCAATATGTCGGCGACCCTCGACACCCCCACCTTTCTCATCAGCAGCCGCTTTGCCACGGCCCCCCTACACGCTGCCGCCAAACAGGCGGGCCTCAGCCTGACCCTCGCCCTGACCCGCGCCTGTGCCCTGACCGTCGCCGAAGATCCCTGGTTTAACCATGCCTGGACCCGTCAGGGCTTGGCCAAGCGCAGCCGGGTGGATGTAGGCGTTGCGGTGGATTCGGGTGAAGGTTTGATTACCCCCGTTTTGCGCGATGCGGCCATCCGTCCGCTCAAAGAGCTGGCCGAAACCTGGCGGATCATGCTCGGTAAAGTCAAAAAGGGGCGGATTTACCCGGAAGATTATCAGGGGGCCAGCTTCTATCTTTCTAATCTCGGGGTTTTCCCGGAAGTAGAGCGCTTCAATGCCATCGTGCCGGTGGGCGCCTCCGCCATACTGGCCGTGGCTGCCGCGGGCAGTGATGGGCGTGCGGATTTCACCCTGAGCTGTGATCACCGCGTGATTTTCGGCGCTGACGCGGCGCGCTTTCTGCAGCGGCTGGGCAAGCGGCTGGAGGACTTGTCCTGGTTAGCCTCTGGCGAGGGAGGCCGGTGAGCATAGCGGCAACGCGACATGTCCTCTGCCTCAACAGCGGTTCATCCTCCATCAAGTTCGCGGTTTTTGCGCTGGGGGCTGCAGGGGAAGAGAAACTCGCGGAAGGCGCCGCCGAGCGTATTGGGCAGAGCGTCGGGCGTTTATGGCTGCGACGGGGAGAAGAGCAGGCCATTGACCGGCAGTTGGCCCTGCCGCAGCAGCAGGAGGCCTTAAAGGCCGTATTTGCGGCACTGGCGGAGGTACAATGCGCGACGCCGGACGGCGTCGGCCACCGCATTGTCTCCGGCGGACCGCGCCATCAGGCGCATTGCCTGATGGATAACCAGGTGCTCAGCGATCTGCGCGCCTCCCTACGTTTTGCCCCTTTACATCTTCCCGCAGAAATCGCCGCCATAGAGGCCGTACAAACGGTGTGGCCCCATATTCCGCAGGTCGCCTGCTTCGATACGGCTTTTCACCAAAGCATCCCGGAAATCGCCAGCCGCCTGCCCCTGCCGCGCAATCTCTGGCAGGAAGGTGTCCGTAAATACGGTTTCCATGGTCTCTCTTACGAGTACATCGTCAGTCGGCTCCCCAATCACGCCACCGGCAAGACCATCATCGCCCACCTCGGCAATGGCGCAAGCATGGCGGCGGTGCATAACGGGCAGTGCCGCGATACCACGATGGGCCTCACCCCCACCGGCGGTCTGGTGATGGGCACGCGCAGTGGCGATCTCGACCCCGGCGTCCTGCTCTATCTCATGGAAGAAAAGGGCTATAATGCCGGGCAACTGGAGCGGCTCCTCAACCATTTATCCGGCTTGCTCGGCATTTCTGCCAGTAGCGGCGACATGCAGACCCTACTGAAGCTGCGCAGTGGCGATCCCCATGCGGCGCAGGCCATCGACCTATTCGCTTATAGTGCGCGCAAGGCCATCGGTAGCCTGATGGCGGTGCTGGGTGGACTGGACCGGCTCGTCTTTACGGGAGGCATTGGCGAACACGCCGCCGCGATCCGCTGGGCCATTTGCCGGCCCCTGCTGGGGCTGGGGCTGGAGATAGATCCGGTCGCCAATGAAGACCCCGGACTACGCATTTCCGTGCCGCACAGCCCCGTAGAAATCCTCGTCATACCCACCAATGAAGACCTGATGATTGCCCGACACTGTCACCGGCTCCTGCCGACACCGGAGCACCGTCGTTGAAATCCGGTAAAACCCATCACCGTGCGCAGCAGCCTGCGCACCCGGTACACCCCGATCACGCCAGCATGACCCAGATTCTCGACGAAAGCGCCATGCTGCCGATTCATTATCGCATCTGGGCGTTATCCACCGGCGGCACCTTGCTCAGCGGCGTCTCGATGTTTCTATTGGGTGTCACGCTGCCCCTGGTGATACCCATTTTTGCCCTGCCCGCCACCAGCGTCGGCCTTGCCGCCGCCATGCTCATGGGCGGCACCGTCATTGGCGCATTGGTCGGCGGGCACCTGGCTGACCACTTCGGGCGCAAACCCGTCATGATCATGGACATGATCCTGCTCATGATCGCCGCCCTGCTGGCCGCGCTCGCGCCCAACGCTGCGGTGCTCATCGCTGCCGAATTACTGGTCGGAGTGGGCATTGGCATGGATTTTCCAGTCGGCAGCAGTTATCTGGCGGAATTCATGCCCCAGAGGCGGCGCGGACGCATGATGGCGGCCGCCATCGCCGTGCAATCCATCGGCATGCTGACAGGTGCCGGTTTTGCGCTGGTCCTTTTGCAAAGCGCCCACCCCGGAGACGACACCTGGCGCTGGTTGCTGGCCGCAGAAGCACTGCTGGTGCTCCCCTACCTGCTCGGCCGCCTCACCCTGCCGGAGAGCGTACGCTGGTGTATGGGGCGTGGTCACAACGCCAAAGCCGCCCGCATTCTCGAACGCATCGCGCCGCAACAAAAAGAGATGCTCGCCGCCATGGCCCAGCATCTGGGCAAAAAAATCCACCATGTGACCAAGATCCGTCCGGGTCGACACATGGGTATAGGGACCCTATTTTCTCCGGAATATCGACGCCGCACCTTTCTGGTGACCATGCCGTGGTTTTTTATGGACGTGGCCACCTACGGCGTCGGCCTTTTCACCACCATCCTGCTCGGCACCATGCGCAATGGCGGGAACGCCGGTATCATCGGTGTTGTCGGCAGGGACCTTGCCAATGCCCTGGATAGCGGCAAGGTAGATATCTTCCTCCTCCTCGGTTCCGTGCTCTCCCTCTGGGCGGTACCCTGGCTGGGTCGGATTCATATGCAGATGATCGGTTTCGGGGGCATGGCGCTCGGCATGGGATTGCTCTATTTTGCGACGGGCATGGCCGGAGGGGCCGCTGCCCACCTGCAGCTCATTCTGATAGGTTTCATGGTGTTCAATCTGTTCATGACCGCCGGCCCCAACGCCACGACCTTTATCTTACCGACAGAAATGTACCCCACCCAGGTCCGTGCCTTCAGCGCCGGGTTCGCTGCCGCCATAGCCAAGATCGGCGCCACCATCAGCGTTTTTTTGCTGCCGGTGATACAGTCTGCGTTGGGCGTTACCATGGTCTTGCTGCTGATGGGCACGGTCAGCCTGCTGGGTCTAGTGCTCACTTACAGCTTCCGTGTGCAAGGCCGTGGCCTGACGCTGGAAGAGCACCACGGACCGGCCTTGCCCCAATGAAGCATCGAGAGAAGGAAATCAGACATGCCCTATGCCCATTTTGATGCGCTGTTAGCCGCCGTCGCCCCCCTGGACGACATCCCCGTGGCCGTGGTCGATGCCGCCGAGGAGCATGTCCTGCGCGGTGCCTGCGAGGCAAAACTGCAAAGCATCGTAGAGCCCATCCTCATCGGCGATGAAAACAAAATTCGCAGCCTGTTGCTCAAGCTGGGGCACGATTCCGGCGTCTGCCCCAAATTTCGCATCATCCACGTCGACAATGCCGAAGCCGCCGCGGAAAAAGGCGTCGAGTTGGTGCTTACCGGAGAGGCCAAGGCGCTGATGAAGGGACACCTGCATAGCGATGCCTTCCTCCACCCCATTCTCGCCAAACTGCGCACGGATCGTCGTCTTTCTCATGTTTTTGTTGCGGATATCAAGACGTATCCGAAACTCCTGCTCATCACCGATGCCGCCATCAATATTGCACCTGACCTGATCACCAAGGCGGCCATTCTGCAAAACGCCATTGATCTGGCGCGGATTCTGGACGTTACACAACCCAAGGCCGCCATTCTCTCGGCAGTGGAGGTAGTCAACCCCGCTATCGTCTCGACCATAGATGCCGCCTGCCTGTCGAAAATGGCGGAACGCGGGCAGATTACCGGCGCGCTGGTGGACGGACCCCTCGCCTTCGACAACGCCATCTCCAAAGAGTCTGCAGAGATCAAAGGGATACAGAGTGCCGTGGCCGGAGATGCCGATATTCTGCTGGTACCCGACCTGGTGTCCGGCAATATCCTCGCCAAAGATCTGGAATATCTGGCCGGGGCGACACTGGCAGGGATCGTGATGGGCGCCAGGGTGCCGGTTATCCTCACCTCCCGCGCCGATCCCGCCCGTGCCCGCCTGGTTTCCGCCGGCCTGGCGGCGCTGGTGCACTATCATCGTCTGCAGATGCTGCCATGATCGAAAGCAACGCCCGCTGCCCGCCCATCGCCACCCTCACCCTCAACCCGGCCGTAGACATCGCCTACGCGGTGGTGCACCTGATTGCGGATCAGAAAAGTCATGCCATATCCACCCGCTACGATCCCGGCGGTAACGGCATCAATGTCGCCCGCGCCCTCAAAGAGCTGCTGGTCTACGCCCACAGTTGCTGTGTCGTGGCCGGCAATATCGGCGAACTGCTGCAAAAACTGCTGCAGCATCAACTGGATGATCCCCACTGCGTGCATGTGGAGGGGGAAACCCGCGTTAATGCCACCATTTTGCAGGCTGACCCCGCCGCACAGTTTGAAATCACCGGCATCGGGCCGCGGGTTTCAGAACTCATCCTCGCCGACGTCCGGGAAACCTTTCTGGGCCTGTGCAAAGACGGTTTTGCGGTACTCACCGGCTCCGTCCCCCCCGGCGTGGATGACCATTTCTACGGAGATATGGTCGATCGCGTCCGCGCCGGCGGCGGACAATCCATTGTCGATGCCCATGGCGCCCTCCTGCAACACGCCCTTCCCCATCAGCCCTTCTTGATCAAACCCAACCGCTATGAGCTGTCCCTGCTGCGCCAGCGCGAGTTGCCCACGCTGGAAGATGTGGCGAAGGAGGCGCGCGCCATACAGCAGGAAGGGGTGCAGTATGTCTGTGTATCCCTGGGCGGCGACGGCGCACTGCTGGCCGGACCCGATGGCAGCTATTTCGCCAAGGCACCCCCCATTCAGGTGAAGTCGACGGTCGGCTCGGGCGACTCCATGGTCGCCGGCCTCGTCGCCGCGCTGGCCCACGGCCAAAGTCCGGCAGAGGCCCTGCGTCTGGCTGTCGCCTGCGGCAGCGGCACGGCCGCCCGGCCGGGCACCGAGATATTCTCCCATAATGATCTGGACGAACTGCTGCAGATGACCGAAGCGCGCGTGCTGGATATTTGACTGTGCCGGCAAAAAAGCCCTCGCGAGGAGGGCCAAGGGGAGGTATGGGAGATGGATCATTCGCCCCGCGGATCAAACAAGGGTGATTGGCGCGCACCCTCCCGGCGCATCAGGACAACGGGCCTTTAGCAATGCCCGTTGTCGTTATCGCCATTTTTCAGATTCTCCTCCGCTTCGGCGCGCCACCAGGTTCCGACCCCCGCGGCGGTCCGGGCCACTGCCTTGTTGGGGTAGCAGGTGACCGGGTCCTTTTGTGACTGTGCGGACCTTTGGTACCAATAAGTCGCCCGCACCCAATCGGCCTTTTCGATATGCCCCAATTTCAGGCCGGGATCATAGAGCGTCCCCAGATAATACCCGGCAGTCCTGTTTCCGGTATCGGCCTGGTTCTGCAATTGCTGCAAGGCCGCAGGGGAACCTTCGGCCTGGTTTCTGAGGTTCAGCAGGGTCCCTTCGGCCCAGGACAGGACCGGAACCATGAGACCGAGTGCCAACAGGATCGATGCAGTAAATTTGCCTTTGTACATAACGTGCTCCTCTTCCAAAAAAGGTTCCAAAAAGGTTTTCACCAGCATGCCCGCTTCCCGGCGTGGGTTCAGTAACGAGTGAAGGAAACCGTCCCTTGTCGTTACACTAATGTGGGAAATTTTCCCACCTATATAATTTAAGCAGTATTCGTGCCATATTAAATAACCAATTGTATGGATGGGGATTTGCCAGTTTCATCCCGAGCCTGGTCGTGATAATCAAGGAGATCGCTCCGGAAATTTGTCGCTGGAACACGACGATATATCCAATTGTTTATAATGATATATAGTATATATAATAATAAACAACGTGTTACGATTGTAGCCCATTGTCTACACTAGTCCACCATAGCATCATTCCTGCTGAAACCACTCAGGCCCCCACGGGGTGTTACAGGATCATCCGCTGGAGCACTCAAAATCCCCGACTGTTCTATACTGATGACTGATGGACGAAGCCGCCCATGGAGTATCCTGATGGCGACCATGAACCAGCCGCTGCATCCCTTTTCCAACCGCACCTGACGAGGAGTAACAGATGGCTGAGACTACAACGGATATCTTGATCGTTGGCGGTGGCCCCGCTGGCATGATGACAGGCATCACCGCCGCCCAGTTCTCGCCGCACAAAAAGGTGCTGGTGATCCGTCCGGAAACAGACGCGGTGATTCCCTGTGGTATCCCCTACATTTTTGGCACCCTGGGCGGCACCGATGAGGACATGGCCGGACGCGCGCCGCTGCTGGCGGCCGGTGGACAGCTTCAGATTGGCACGGTTCAGAAAATCGACCGCGCCACACGCACCGCCATTCTGGCCGATGGCGATGTCATTCACTGGGAACGTCTGGTGCTGGCCACCGGTGCCGAAAACTTCATTCCCCCCATTCCGGGCACCCATCTGGAAGGCGTCTTCAGCATCCACAAAGACTACGATTATCTGGATCAGCTCTTCAGCACCCTCATCCCGCAAATCAAAAAACTGGCCATTATCGGTGGCGGGTTTATCGGGGTGGAATTTGCCGACGAAATCCGCAAGCGCGGCATTGAGGTGCATATCGTCGAAATGCTGCCCCACCTGGTGCAGGCGGCCTTTGACCTGGATGTTTGCGCGGCAGTGGAGAAGCAGTTGCAGGCCCATGGCGTTCATATTCATACCGGGGCCAGAGTGGAGGCGCTGCTGCCTGATGCCAGCGGCAAGCGCGTCGGACAGGTGCAGATCGCCGGACAGGATGTCCTGAACGTGGATGCAATCCTCATCGCCATCGGCACCCGTCCCCAGGTCGCACTGGCCAGGGATATGGGTTTGACCCTCAGTCGCTCCGGCGGGATCTGGGTCGATGCCTTCCAGCGTTCACGGGAGGATCCGGACATCTTTGCGGTAGGTGATTGCGCTCACAAGCAGGACTTTTTCACCCGCAAGGCCAATCACGCCATGATCGCCTCACAGGCCGCCGCCGAGGGCCGCATCGCCGGAATGAACCTCTATGGTCTGCGCCAGCTCCGCTACAACGCCGGATCGGTGAGTATTTATGCCAGTGAAATAGATGGCCTGGCCTTCGGCGTCGCCGGACTTACCCAGCATCAGGCAGAACAGGAAGGCTTCCCCATCCTGGTCGGTGAAACCCGTCTGCCCGACCATCACCCTGCCTCCATGCCCAACACCACGGAGATTTACTGCCGGATTATCTTTGCCGCTGACTCCCTGCAGATTCTCGGCGGGCAGATTCTCGGCGGTGCCACCACCGGCGAACTGGTCAACACCATCGGTCTTGCCATTCAAATGCACGCTTCGGCACCCGACCTGGTCAGCATGCAGTTCGGCAGCCAGCCCCGTCTGACGCCTTCCCTACACCCCCTGGTAACCGCTGCGGGTGATGCCCTGCGGCGCCATTACGAACCTCTCCATCCCTGCATTACAGGAGCTCCGCATGCCTAAAATTGCCCAAGCACCACTCGGTATGTCCGCCGAAAGCACCCGGCACTGGACAGAAAACTATCGTCTCGTCACCCAGGACAGCGGGCGCCTGTTCCTGATGGCGGGCGATCAGAAAGTCGAGCATCTCAACGACGATTTTATCGGCGGTCAGGTAGCGACGGACGATTCCGACCCGGAACATCTGTTCCGCATCGCCAGTGCAGCGCCCGTGGGCTGCTTTGCCGCACAAATGGGCCTCATTGCCCGCTACGGCATGGATTACCGCGATACGCCCTACTTGCTCAAACTGAACAGCAAGACCCACCTGATCAAAAGCGCGCAACGCGATCCAGTCAGCCTGCAGTGGCAGAGCATGGCGCAAGTCCACGACTTTGTGCGCCATTCCGGTCTCCGGGTGGTTGGGGTGGGTTATACCATTTACCCTGGCTCTGAGTTCGAGCCGACCATGCTCAGTGAAGCGGCACGCATCGTCGAGGATGCCCACGCCATGGGATTGCTGGCTGTCATCTGGGCCTATCCGCGCGGCAAGGCCGTGGGTGAACGCGAGCAGGACCCGCATCTCATTGCCGGTGCCGCAGGTCTGGCAGCCTGTCTCGGAGCGGATTTCGTCAAGATCAACCCGCCACTCAATGCGGCTGGCGCCATGGACGGCACGCTCCTGGGTGAAGCGGTAGCCGCTGCCGGACGCACCCAGGTTGTCTGTGCGGGGGGTTCGGAAACCGATGCGCCGGAGTTTCTGCAACGCCTCTACGAACAGATTCATCTCGGCGGCACGCAAGGCTGCGCCACCGGCCGCAATGTGCATCAGCGCAGCCAGCCCGATGCCGTCAACTTTTGCAAAGCCATCCACGCCATTGTCGTCCACAATCAGGGCGTCGATGAAGCGGTCAAGCTGCTGAATCCCAACACATGATGAAACTGCCGACGCAACGCAGCAAAATCGTCTGCACCATCGGCCCGGCGTCCGATGCACCGAAAACACTGGAGCAGATGATCCGCGCCGGAATGACTGTGGCCCGCCTGAATCTCGCTCATGGTACGCCGGATGCACACCACACCCGCATCGCGCGCTTCCGGCTGGCCCCATGGATGCCGGCCATCAGCCCGCATGACCGCACCGGCGCTCTGGATACCGGGCATCTGAAGTCGGGCGCCCCGGCGCGTGGCGAACGAGTGGTCAAGTACAACCAGTCGCTGCGTATTGAAACAGCCCAATGAACCGGAGATCTTTGTGATCATTGCCCCCTATTACCTGCTCCCCCAACTCCCGGAATCACTGACCGGCCTCGCCGAACTCGCCATCGACCTGCGCTGGTCCTGGAGCCACGCCACTGACACGCTCTGGCAGCACATCGCGCCTGAACTCTGGGAGCAAACTCGCAATCCCTGGCTGATTCTGCAAAACATTGGCGGCGACACACTCCAGCACCTAGCCCAAGATAAAGATTTTATCGCGAAGCTGGACACCTTCGTCAGCAAACACCATGAGCACCTCACCCAGAAAGGCTGGTTCAGCGAAACCTATCCCCACCCACCCTTCAGCCAGGTGGCTTACTTCAGCATGGAGTTTGGCCTCTCCGAATCCCTGCCCATCTACTCGGGTGGCCTCGGCATCCTTGCTGGCGACTGCCTGAAAACCGCCAGTGATCTCGGCATCCCCCTGCTCGGTATCGGCCTGCTCTGGCAACAGGGTTATTTTCGCCAGAGTCTTGACGATTGCGGTCGCCAGATCGAACTCTATCCCTACAATGATCCAACCCAGATGCCCGTCACTCCGGTACGCGATGCCGAAGGCGAATGGCTCCGTCTGGAATTGCCATTCCCAGGCCGCACCGTCATTCTTCGCGCCTGGCAGGCACAAGTGGGTCGTGTCACCCTCTATCTGCTCGACAGCAACGACCCTCTCAATGCCCCTGCCGATCGCGGTATCACGGCCGAACTCTACGGTGGCGGCACCGAGAACCGTTTACAGCAGGAAATCTGTCTGGGCATCGGCGGCTGGATGCTGTTACGCCGCTTGGGTATTCAACCGGATATCTGTCACCTCAATGAAGGACACGCCGCTTTCGCCATTCTCGCCCGTGCCTACAGCCACATGCAGGATCATGGTACCGACTTTCCCTGTGCACTCACCGCCACCCGCGCCGGCAACATCTTCACCACCCATACCCCCGTTTCCGCCGGCTTCGATCGCTTTCCGCCGGAACTGCTGACGCGTTACATCGCTGGCGCCCCCGGGGCTTTCGGCGTGGATGTGGAGACGATCCTCGCTCTTGGCCGGGAGAACCCCGAAGACACGCACGAACCCTTCAATATGGCATGGCTCGCCATTCACGGCAGCCTGATCGTCAATGGTGTCAGTCGCCTGCATGGGGCCGTCAGCCGTCATTTATTCCAGCCCTTGTTCCCCCGCTGGCCCGAGGACGAGGTTCCTGTCATGCACGTCACCAATGGCGTGCATATGCCCTCCTGGGATTCCGCCGAAGCCGACGCCTTATGGACTAACCACTGTGGCAAGGCACGCTGGCTGGGAGATTTAAAGGATATCGAAGCTGACTTTCGCCAGACCTCCGATGACGATCTCTGGCAACTGCGCAGCACCGCGCGACAGCAGGTGATCCTCTTCGCCCGGCAGCGTCTGCAAAAACAACTGGCAGCGGCGCACGCCCCCAATCAGGACTGTGAAAACGCCAAAACGGCACTTGACCCCAATACCCTGACCATCGGTTTCGCCCGCCGCTTTACCGCCTATAAGCGCCCCAATATGTTGTTGAACGATCCGGATCGCCTCTACCGTCTACTGAATAACCCGCACTACCCCGTACAACTACTGATCGCTGGCAAGGCCCATCCCCAGGATGATGTCGGTAAGGCCATGATCCAGCAATGGACTCAGTTTCTTCAGCAACACCCCGACCTGGCCGGACGCATGGTCTTCATCGCCGACTATGACATGCTGGTAGCCGAACATCTGGTGCAGGGGGTCGACTTGTGGATCAATACCCCCCGCCGCCCCTGGGAAGCCAGCGGCACCAGTGGCATGAAAGTACTGGTCAACGGCGGCCTCAATCTCTCGGAACTGGATGGCTGGTGGGCCGAAGCCTATAACCCGGAGACCGGCTGGGCCTTGGGTGACCGCCAGGAGCACGATGCCGACCTGGAATGGGATCAGCAGGAAGCGCAACAACTCTACCGCCTGCTGGAAGAAGAAGTCGTGCCCCTCTTTTACCAGCGGCGCGATGCCAGCGGCTGCCCCTGCGGTTGGGTCGCCAAAATCCGCGAGAGCATGAGTCGCCTGACCCCGCGATTCAGCAGTAACCGGATGTTGCAGGAGTACGTGTCAACCCTCTATGCACCAGCGGCGCGCCTGCTCATCGCGCGCCGTGAACGCGCCACCGTTGAAGGCATCTGCCAATGGCAACATGATATCCGTCAACACTGGCAAAGCCTGCATTTTGGCGAGCTGGATGTACAGAGTGACACGGACACACATCATTTTCAGGTGCATGTGTATCTGGACGATCTCGACGCCGACGCTGTGGCAGTACAGCTCTTTGCCAATGGTGACGGAGAACAAAATCCTGAAATCTATGCAATGACGCGCGGAGATGCCTTAACCGGGGCCATCAACAGCTACAATTATACCTGTACAGTGCCGGCCCATAGCGCGGTCGAAAGCTTCACACCAAGGATCATTCCGCATCGCGAAGGATGTTTGGTTCCCATGGAAAGTACCGAGATACTCTGGTATCGCTGAGAGGATAACTTCATGATCGATCAGATGCCTGATCTTCCCACTATCGTCGAGACTGAACGCAAGATGTTCGGAAAATACGTCCTGCCGATTGCCATTATACTGATAATTATAGGAATATTAGGACTACTGAGTCCAGTCATTCTGTCTGCTGCAACCGATGGGGTACTGGCCGCCGTATTGATTATGGCCGGGTTCACCTGGTTCATCCACAGTTATCAGATGCATCAGCACCAGTTGGCGGACTGGCTTAAGCCGGTGCTTCTGTTCGCCACCGGCGGCGTCATGATTGCGCTGCCCAACGCCGGCATCGCTGCCATCGGTCTGATGTTCATCCTTTATTTCGTCATGGATGCCTACCGCAACTTCACTCAATCCAACACCCACTCCGGCCACGGGCGGGGGTGGTTTATTTTCAGCGGGGTGATCGATATTGCCATAGCCATTCTGTTTTTTGTCACCTGGCCGCAGGGCTCGCTTATTCTGGTCGGCATCTTTGTGGGTGTAAATCTGATTTTTGATGGCATCATTTTGCTGATGCTCCGTAATGCCGTTGCCGGAGACAACAAATAGTCTCGAATAACGCCATGCGCACGTTCACATAGCGGGAACATCAATCCGTTTAATGGGGCGTTGCCGCATTATCTGAATCACTGGAGGATCAATGATGACCACGATTCCACAACATTTTGCCAACCGTGAAGCAGCAGCGGAATTACTGGCCCTTAGCCTGGCCGCTTACGATGGCAAACATCCCTTGGTGCTCGCCATTCCACGCGGAGCGCTGCCCATGGGGCGCATCATCGCCAATGCCCTCCACGGGGATCTTGATGTGGTCCTGGTGCGCAAAATCGGCGCGCCCGGCAACCCCGAATATGCCATAGGCGCCGTCGATGAAGATGGGCGGATATGGACCGATCCTATAGTCAGTCGTCTTGGTATCGACGGGCAGTACATCCGCGAGGAAGCGGCCCGGCAACTGGAGGTGATCAAAGCGCGGCGCGCGCAATACACGCCGATTCACCCGGCCATTGACCCCCAGGGCCGGATCGTTATTGTGGTTGACGATGGCGTCGCCACCGGTGCTACGCTGGGGGCTGCATTGCGTCTCCTTCGTCAGCAGCGGCCTGCCCGCTTGATCGCCGCCTTTGCCGTGGCCCCTCCCGACACCATCGCGCGCTTGCGCCCTCTGGCCGATGATCTGGTTTACCTGGCGGCCCCGGAGCCGTTTCGTGCGGTAGGAGCGTTCTTTACGGACTTCCGGGAAGTTAAGGACGATGAGGTACTGCAGATTTTGCGCGAAATACCGCCGCCGGTATAGCCATAAACCATGCCGGTTCTCAATCCTGACATCGCGCGCACATTCGACGATATCGCCGACCTCCTGGAGATCGGGGACGCCATCGCCGCCCCGTATGCAGCCGCCCTGGTCCGCTATCTGCAGAACATACCCGGCGTGCGGCGGGTGCTGCTGGCCGTCGATGCCGATGCCGATGCCGATGCCCACAGCATTTACGACTTATTTATGACTTCGTCAACCCGCATTTTGGCCTACAGCAAGCGCAGCACGGCTGGCTGGAGAAGAAAGACGTGCTTAATACGAGGACGCTCAAGGAGTTGCGGCCCCTGCTGGCGGCGACCATGAGCAGCTAGGCCGACGCGTGCAGGACCTGTTTCACCGCCCTATCCCATCGGCGGCTGCGGCTTTGAAATAGCGCTGGAACCACCCCAGGGCCAGACGGGCCGCCGCTTCCAGCGTCCCTTGTTCCTCAAAGAGATGGGTGGCGCCGGGAATGATGGCCAACTCCTTCTCCGCCCGTAAGGCGGCGAGAGCCTGCTCATTCATGCCGATCACCACATCGTCTAAGCCGCCGACGATAAGGAGGGTAGGCGCTTTTACCTGGGTGATGGCGGGACCAGTGAGATCGGGTCGCCCGCCGCGGGAAACCACCGCAGCGATAGCGTCACCAAACTGGGCGGCGGCGCGCAGGGCCGCCGCAGCGCCGGTGCTGGCGCCGAAATAACCCAAAGGCAGACCCGCCGCCTCCGATTATGCCGGATCGTCTGCCGAAGTAGAGATCACCTCCATACTTTGCTAAGGTGAATACTCAAACTCATCACAGGACCCTCCACCATGACTCTTCTGAGCATCATCACCTTCCTCGTCATTGGCGGCGTTGCGGGCTGGCTGGCAGGGCTGCTGATCAAGGGGCGCGGCTTTGGGATTATCGGAGATATCATCGTTGGTATCATCGGCGCGTTCATCGGCGGCTTCGTGCTCATCTTCTTCGGCCTGGCAGGTCTTTTCGGGGCAGGCATTATCAGCGCCATCGTTGTGGCTTTCATCGGCGCGGTCATCCTCCTGAGCATCATCAAGCTCGTCAAAAAGATGTAAACCCAGCCAGATGAATACTATGGCTGTTCTGGTTGACGAGGGCGGCATTGTTGTCCCGCCGCATAAGCGCAGCGCATATTGAGCGGACAGGTATCACAGCGCGGACGCGGCCGACAGTAATCCTTGCCCAAAGAGACCAGCAGGGCATGCAGCGCATTACGTACTGCCACGTCGCCGGGCTCCAACTCAGCCTCAATGGCAGCCTGCACCTCGATATAGGAAAGATGATCCTCCAGCAGGCCCAGGCGACTTCCAATCCGGCGGGTGTAAGCATCCACCACCATAACCGGGAGGTCCAGGGCATAGAGCAGAATGGAATCCGCCGTTTCTTCACCGACACCGTGGACTGCCAGCAAGTCTCGACGCAGCGCCGGAACGGCCGCCTGCCGGGCGAGTTGTTCCGGCGCTGCGTCCACCCCCCGCGCCGTCAGAAACCGGCACAAGGCCAGCAGGCGTCCGGTCTTTATCCGATAAAATCCGGATGGCCGGAGCAGTTCAGCCAGGTCACCTTCGGGCAGTGTCAGGATGGCCGCCACGCTCAGGATATCCGCCGCCCGCAGATTGGCAATCGCCTTTTCGACATTGCGCCAAGCGGTATTCTGGGTCAGGATCGCGCCCACCATGACCTCAAAGGGCGACTGCGCGGGCCACCACTCCTGCGGGCCGAAAGCCTCTTGCAGCGTCCTGAATACAGCTAACCAGCCATTTTCCCCCGGCATCGACAGGCTCTAATCCCGGACCACCCGACGTCCCTGCCCCGTTCGGCCACGCGATGCCCCCTGCCGGGCTTCTCGCCGACTGTTATTTTTGCGCGGTTCAGACGCCCCAGTCCCTCGTTCCGCCTGGTCAGGAGGCGGCGTCGCGGGGTTGACCCACTGCACGCTGGCGAGCAAGGCTTCGCGCTCTTCGTCGGGCAATTCGTCAAAGTAACCAGTCTTGAGCAAACGCGGCATTTCCACCACCCCGTAGCGCACCCGGATCAGGCGACTCACGGTCAGGCCAACGGCCTCAAAGAGTCGTCGCACTTCGCGATTACGCCCCTCGGCCAGAGTGACGTGATACCAGCGATTGAGGCCCTCACCACCAGCCTCTTGCAAGGTCGCAAAACGTGCCTCGCCATCTTCCAGCGGCACGCCATGTAACAGGCTGGTCTGCTGCTCCGGACTCACCACCCCCATCACCCGGACGGCATATTCCCGTTCGATGCCCGCGCGCGGATGCATCAGTGCGTTGGCGAGATCGCCGTCATTCGTCAGCAGCAACAAACCCTCGGTATTGAAGTCGAGACGCCCGATCGTGATCCAACGGCTACCGCGCAAGCGCGGCAAGCGATCAAAAACCGTGGGGCGGCCCTCGGGGTCACTGCGGGTAGTGAGTTCCCCGGCCGGCTTGTGATAGCGCAACACGCGCAGGCGTGGACGCACCCAGGAGGGAATCCGCAATGCCGCCCCATCAACGGCAATTTTGTCCTGTGCCGTCACCCGATCACCCAGTTTGGCGGGCTGGCCATTCACCACCACACGCCCTGCCGCGATCCACTCCTCCATCAGGCGGCGGGATCCCAGGCCAAAACGAGCAAGTACCTTCTGCAATTTTTCGTCCATATTTCTCCAAAACCTACACAAGCTGCGACAAATACTTCCCAGATCATATCCCGTCCGCGCTCTCGCACCTACAAAAAACATACCCCGCAACCAAGGCGGGGTAGTTTTCAAGGAACCATGAAGCGGTCAGGAAGCCTTACGATGGGTCTCGTCTTCCTTAAGACGGGTGATACCCATCATCTTAAACAGTACTTTCTCATAGAACGGCTCGGAGATACCCATCTTCATCTTGCGGATGAAGTACTTCTCGAATGCGACCTTGGCCAGATGCACCCAGCGCCCATAGGCAAAGATGTCGACCTTACGGGGCCGCAACTGGGGCAAGGCAATAAATGCTGCACCGCGATCACCCATGTCGGCAAAACACACCGCATTCCAAGTGCCCATGGTCTGCTCGCCCTTACGGCCCTCCAAATCTGCCCTGATATTTTGTACCGCCGCCGCCACCATGGACTCGATCATATAACCGGTCTTCGGCGCACCGGTCGGCACCGGGGTTACCTCCACCGGCGGAATCGCAATAGCGATACCCGCTGCAAAGATGTTCGCATACTTCTTGCTGCGCTGATGTTCGTCCACCAGGACAAAACCGCCGGGATTGCACAAGCCCTCGACACCAGCCACGGCAGGCACGCCCTTGAAGGCCGGGATCATCATGCCGAACTTGACTGGCAGAACCATTTCTTTGACGGTTTCACCCTTCTCATCCACCTGAGTCACATACATCTTGTTGTCTTCGATCTTGGTAACCTTACAATTGGTATAGGCCTCAATACCCTCTTCCTTGAGCCCCCTGGTCAGGATACCCGTCGAGTCACCCACGCCCTGAATGCCCAGGTGACCAATGTAGGGCTCACTCGTGATAAAGGTGAAGGATGGAATCTTGTCGCGCATGCCCCGCTTTTTGAGGTCAGAGGCAACAATCATGGCATATTCATAAGCAGGACCAAAGCAACTGGCACCCGCCATAGCGCCCATGACGATAGGGCCCGGCTCACGTAACAACGCCTGATATTCAGCAAAGGCCTGCTCTGCATGATCTACCGTACAAATGGACTGTACCGGGCCTTCATGCGGGTTGGAACCTGGCACATTCTCAAAAGCCAGCTTCGGACCGGTAGTAATCAGCAGATAGTCGTAATGCACCTTGCTACCATCGGCGAGGGTGATATTCTGCGCTTCGGCATCGATATGCTCGGCGGACTGCGGAATGAAGTGTATCCCTTTGCGTTCTACGTAAGGTCTGATCGGGAACGCGATGTCGTCGCGCTCCTTCCAGCCTACGCCCACCCACGGGTTGGACGGCACGAACTGGAAATAATCATTGGCGCTGATCAGCGTCACCTCGTGGGCTGAACCCAAAGCTTCTTTCATTTCGTACGCGGCCGGCATTCCGCCGGTGCCTGCACCCAAAATTACGACATGTGCCATTGTTTACTCCTCACGTGACTTAGCGCGCCAAATCCAAGGTAAGCCACAACACCCGCCCCCGCTTACCGAGCCCTAATTTGTAAATCTATCCTGAGTATCATAGTACGCCCTAAATTCGTCAAATCAGATCGTTATAAGTTTCTTAACATTTTTTATCATATCCCATACCATCGCATTTTTCCTTTTCGCATCAAACCTCTGCTGCCCCCATGACCGTTGGCAACCCGGCCAGCGAGGCCAGAGAAAAATGTTCCAGAAATTGGGGCGTCGTTACCCAGAGCGCGGGTCGGCCGGGGGTTTCACGGTGCCCTGCGACCATAATCCAGCTCCGATCCTGAAGCTGCTGCATAATCTGCGTACTCACGGCCACGCCCCGCCAGTGTTCAATTTCTGGTCGCGTTACCGGCTGCTGGTAGGCGATCACCGCCAAGGTCTCCAGTGTCGCTTTGGATAAAGGCCGTGGCGCTTCGACGTGAAGACGTGCCAGGAGGGCATTGTGCCGCTGATGAATCTGCAAGCGATAGCCACCCGCAACACAGACGAGTTGCAGAACCCCTTCACCAACGGCCAGCAACATGTCCAGCTCCGCCTCCCATCCGGCGTAGTCAGGATTATCGTCAAGGATGGCCGCCAGGTGCTCGCGGGAGAGCGGTTCAGCGCTGGACAGAAGCAACGCCAGGAGCGCCTCACGCATCAAATATCACCCTGCGTTCTTCGGCAGCGGTCAGCGCGGCAACCCGCCACTCCCCTTCTTCGTCGTCTAGCAAAGCCAGCGCCTGTTGCCGGAGTAATTCCAATAGGGCTAACAGTGATACAGCGAGGGTCAGGCGATCTGCGGCGGGCGGCAAGATCTCGATGAAACTCCAGGGGCGTGGCTCCCGACGGCAATGCAGCAGTAACTCCATCATCCGCTGCCGTAAACCCATATGCGGATTCGTCAAGGTATGGGCGGGAGGTGGCTTGCGCGGCGCCGGGCGCAGAAGCAGCGCCTGCCAGGCATTTACGATATCAGCGAGGGTTACCAGCGGGGGTGTCACCGGCAGATCAGGATGGGTTGCGGGGTAAACCGACCAGAAATCCCGTCCGGCTTGGGGCAAAGCATTGAGCGCCGTTGCTTGCTCCTGCACTGTAGCCAGAGCCTCCAGGCGGCGTGCCAGTTCCAGACGGGGATCGCAGTCTTCATCGTCCGCTGCGGGTGGCGCGGGCAGCAGCATGCGGGCCTTGATCTCCGCCAACCAGGCGGCCATCAGCAGATATTCCGCCGCCAGTTCCAGATTGCGGCGACGTGCTTCGTGCAGGTAGAGCAGATACTGCCGGGTCACTTCGGCCACTGGAATATCTAGGATATCCATGCGGTTACGGCGGATCAGCCAGAGCAGCAATTCCAGCGGACCGGCAAAGCTTTCCAACAACAGTTCCAAGGCACCCGGCGGGATGAAGAGACCATCGGGCAGAGTTTCCAGGTGCCGCCCATGGACCTGCATGGGCGCTGCCGAAAGACCGAGCTCAGAGACCGTGCTGCCCATGCGCCAGACCCATGGCTGCACGCACCCGCTCCAGCGTCTGCTCGGCGCGTTGGCGGGCCCGCTGGGCGCCTGCATGGGCGATCTCCCGCAGTTGCTCCGGTCGGGCCGCCCAGTACTCCGCCCGCTCACGGATCGGGGCCTGCTCAACGAGCACGGCTTCGATCAGCGGCAGTTTACAATCCAGACAGCCAATGCCCGCCGTGATACAGCCGTCACGTACCCAGGACTGCGTCTCCGGACCAGAATAGACTTGGTGCAAGGCCCAGACCGGGCACTTTTCGGGCGTACCCGGATCCGTGCGCAACACCCGCGCCGGGTCAGTGGGCATGGTACGGATTTTCTTCTGAACCACTTCCGGCGCTGCGCGTAGTGGGATGGTATTGCCGTAAGACTTGCTCATCTTCTGTCCGTCGAGCCCGGGCATTTTGGAGGCCGCCGTCAGCAGTGCCTGCGGCTCGCGGAGAATTTCCCGGCCCTTGCCCTCCAGATGGGCCAGAAGTTGCTCGCGCATCCCGGCGCTGAGCCCCGCCTGTTG
>JAAOMR010000157.1 GCA_018853935.1 Acidithiobacillus ferrivorans | reverse complement strand
AGATACGTTCACGCGGAAGCAGCGGTTGTATGATCTCGGTGGCGGGGGGGGGAGACCGCGGATTCAGCGGAGCAGGGAAGCGATCCCCGGATACCCGCCGTTCCACCTGCTCCAGCAGGGAGTCGGCGCTGTCGGTGAGGATAATGCGCGCGACGGTCTGGAACAGCACGCGATCCTCTTCGGAAAGTTCTTCGGCGCGGCGTACAAAGACGCCACCGGGTTTGTCGATGACTTGCCCTTCCGGACCGGTGTGAATCAAGCCCATAATCTGGTCTTGTAGCGTGGCCCGGTAACTGGTGAAATCTTCGTTGACGATCACCAGATCGGCCGCCAGTCCTTGCAGTCGCCAATAGGCATGGGCCTGCAGTATTTGTTTTACCAGATTAACGCGGTTTAATTGACTGACGTGCAGCAGCACAATCGGCAAATCGCCCGATATCCCGAAGCGCCACAGGCCGGACTGCCCTAACTGATTACGGGCAATCACGCTGGGCGTGGCCCGGCGCAGGGCGCTGGCGTAGACCACGGAATTGGCGAGACGGCCATACACCTGGGCATCGGCTTCACTGGCGCGCAGATGCCGGAGCACTTCCTGGCCCTGGAACCAGGCCATTTCAAAAGCACGTTCCACCAGATGACGATCGCTATACTTCTCCAGCAGGGCAATGGCCGCCGCACGGCTATCGGCAAGTCCGGAAATGATCTGCACCGTCGCGGACGTGTCTACGCCAAGCGTCAGCGTACGCCGGATGGCCACAATGGGGTCTAATACGGGACCCTCGCTATTCGATAAGGTAGCCTGTTGTAGACTATCGAAGACACGCGGATGCTCGACGGTACGACCACGGCCGATGAACTGCGCACGATCGGTTTCGTAAGATGCTGCGCTGGCGGCAACTCCCGGAGCCGCAAACAGATGAAACATCCAAGGTACTTGCTCGTCCGGTGAGCGGCGACGTCGGGTACAGAGAATCGCATTGTGCTCTGCCAGAATTTCGGTCTGAACGAACAGGTTGCTAAATGCGCGGTGAGCAAGGTCGGCATTCAGCGGCGCGAGGACAAGCTCGGTATAACTCGTTAACTCTATCTGACGAATGCGCGAGGAGACATTGGTGAGCGTTACGCGGCGGATCTCCACATCGTCTTCCGGCGCAACGGCGACCTCCATATAGCTTTCTATCATCTGATCGCGGCGACGGTATTCTGCCCGTGCCTGGACGAAAATCGCCTCATAGTGATCGGCTTTGCTTCGGGTGGGTTGATGGGTCGTCGACCAAAAGTGTCCGGAATGATGATCACGCAGGTAGATGAAGGTTCCCCAGGTGTCTATGGCGGTATCCTCGCGCCAGCGGTTCACGGCGAGACCACCACGATGGCTGTAGCCGCTGCCAGCGTGGTTGATCATGACGTGGTAGTGGCCATTAGACAGAAGGTGGACTTCTGGCAGCGACGTATCCGGATTGGTGAATACGCGCATAATCGCGGCGGTCTCGGCGCTGGATACCTTTGCGGCGGCGCTGACTTCAGCCGCATGGGGATGCAAGGTAGCCTCTTGCCTGGGCAGACGCTCCTGCAACAATAACTGAGTGGCCTGAATGCCGGGATCAGATAAAAACCGGCGCTGCATCGGCTGATTGAGAAGGACATGGGCAAAAGCCAGGAGGCTCATGCCTTGATGATGCGCCATAAAGGTGCGGACAATGGCATGACTCTCGCCCGGTGGCACCCGGGATGGCGTGTAATCGATGGCTTCGTAAAATCCATAAGTACCGAGAAACCCTTGCGCAGCAAGGGCCTGCAAGTTATGACATGCCGCCCACGGCAGCACGGTCAGGGCCAGCGCGCTGGCATAGGGTGCAATCACCAAATCATCGCCGAGACCGCGTTTGAAACCGAGACCGGGAACCCCAAAAGCCCGGTATTGATAGACTTGATGCATGTCCATGGCGTTGAAGCAGGATTCCGATATCCCCCAGGGTATGGCGCGCTGGCGACCATATTCTATTTGGCGGGAGACGGCCGCTTTGCAGGTCTGGTTGAGCAACGTGTTGGGGAAATCCGGCATGATCAATTGCGGCATGAGATACTCAAACATCGAGCCGCTCCATGAAATCAAGCACAGTTCGCCGCCGTAGCTCGTCAACAGGCGACCCAACGAAAACCAATGTTTTTGTGGTACTTGCCCTTGTGCAATAAGCAGAAAACTGGCCAGGCGTGCTTCTGATGCCAGCAGGTCGTAGCAGGCGGGATCACGGCGCCGTTCCCCGACATCATAACCAATAGCCAGCAGGTCGCGCGTATGGTCGTAAAGAAATTCAAAATCCATCACCGCCAACGCGCGGCAGCGATCCACCAATTGATCAATGACCCGCAACCGTTCTGCGGCAGACGCCCGGGTGTTTGCCGTCCCCATGGCAATGTCATTGGCCAATTCGGCCAGTGTCAGGGCAGCGTTTAAATGCCGCGCTTCAGGGGTGAGGTCTTCCAGATCCGCCGCGAAAGCGCGGCATTGTTGATCAAATGCCCGCACCCAGTAAGCACATTCGCTATCCGCCGGAGCATCGGCGGGGAGCCCATTCACGAGCTCGCTGCTGATCCGTTGAATATCAGCAAGCCGGTCACGGGCATCCACCGGGGATGAGGGGAACCCGTTGAGCACCGTGGCAGACAGTATATCGTGCAGTGCATGGACTTTTTCGGTCAGGTCCCCCGTGGGGATGTCGTGGATGCATGCTGTCAACAGATGCAGCGTATCCTGCAAACCCGCAAAGGCATTATCCGGTAACACCGGATGATCTTTGAGCGCGTTCAACCCCGCTTGGAGGGTGAGCAGGCAGCCGCCAAGATTGCCACTGTCCACCGCTGAGATGTATTGCGGACTTAGTATTTGCAGGGTGCGCGTGTCATACCAGTTATAGAAGTGACCGTGATAGCGTTCCAGTTGCTCCATGCTTGCCACGGTGTTTTCGGTCAGTTGAAGGAGCTTGCCGACGGAAATATAACCAAAATCATAGGCCGCCAGATTCGCCAGCAAGGACATGCCCATGTTGGTCGGTGAGCTGCGCGAGGCAATGACCGCTGCGGGATACTCCTGAAAATTATCGGGGGGTAACCAGTGCTCCGCAGGGCCGACAAAGTCATCAAAAAACCGCCAGGTACGCCGTGCCGACAGCCGCAGAAAGTGTCGCTGTGTGTCATCCAAACCCGTAACGCCGGTCCGCAGCGGCTGACTGATCCGCCATGCGATAAGCGGTGAAAACAGCCATAACACTAAAATGGGCGTACTGAACAGTAAGGCCGCGGGCGAACTGAGCCCCAGATTGGCGGCAACCACCAAGGCTATCCCGATAAAGATGGCGAGCAGTGGTGCACTCCATATCTCCCTGAAAAAATCGCCGGGGGTATGACAGGCGTTACGGCATGCGTAGGAGGGCAGCTGCCAAAGCAACAATCCCCGACGGGTGAAGAACATTCGCAGGCCTGAGCGCAGAATGGCATCCAGGCTCATCACGGCATCATAGGGCAGCAGTGCGACAGTCAGTAGCGCGGAGAGCAGTGGGCGAATTGCCGAAGCTCTGGTCAGGGCGAGATGCGCTGCCAAGTCGAGGTCTTGAGGCTTGCGGAAGAGGTCGATGAGCGGCGAAAGCAGGACCGGCACGAGGATGATCGCGGTTACCAGTGTGGTCCATAACCAGGAGAAGGCCGAGTCCAGGAGCCATCCCCCCGCCAGCAGTAACAATAGCGCGGACGACACCAGGCTGCGACGGAGATTGTCAAAGATTTTCCACATCGACAAGCCCGATAGCGGATTGGCCGGACGCGGTGCCTGCATACCATTGGCCGTTGGGGCACCAGGCACCGACGGCAACAGCCAGCCGGCAATCTGCCAGTCACCCCGAATCCAGCGATGTCGACGGGAGGCCTCTGCGGTGTAACTTCCCGGCAATTCTTCGATCAGGACGACGTTGGTCGCCAGTGCCGCACGGGCATACCCGCCTTCCAGTAAATCATGACTGAGGATGAGGTTTTCTGGAAAACGGCCATCAACCGCCTGGCGGAAGGCATCTACATTGTAAATGCCCTTGCCGATGAAGGAGCCTTCGCTGAAAATATCCTGATAGACATCGGACACCTCGCGCGTATAGGGGTCGATACCGGAATCCCCGGCCATGAGTTTGGTGAATGGCGATTGACCGGCACTGGTCAGGTCGATCGCCACGCGGGGCTGAATAATCGCATAGCCATCGACGATACGGCCCTTGTCGGCGTCATATACGGCCTGGTTAAGTGGATGCGCCATATCACCGATCAGTGCCCGCGCCGTGTCACGGGGCAATTGCGTGTCGGTATCGAGGGTGATGACATAACGGATGCTGCCGAGGATGGACAGGTCGCCGACCTGCTCCGAGAATGCCGACACCCCCGCCCCCCGGAGCAGCGCATTAAATTGTTCCAGTTTGCCGCGTTTGCGTTCGTAGCCCATCCACACCCGTTCAATTGGGTTCCATACCCGCGGCCGATGAAACCAATAAAATAGGCAAGGTCGATCATCGGCATAGCGGGCGTTGAGGGTCTGAATAGCGACACGTGCATAGTCGATCAATGCAGCGTCTTCCGGACAGGTCTGCTCTGCCGCATCCCGAAAATCCGTCAGTAACGCGAAGTAAATATTGGGATCGCGGTTTCCGAGGTAGCGGATTTCCTGGGCCTCCAACAACGCGTCAATTTCTTGGGGCGTACTCAGCAGCGTCGGGATAACAACCATGCAGCGGTGCGCATCAGGAACACTCTGCGAAAAATCCATCTGCGGCAGGGTGCCGGGCGCCATAAAGAGGGTAATCAGGCGATTTACCAGAGAAACCGCCAAAGCTGAAATGCTCACAACCCCGACAATGCCTAGCCACCAGAAACGCCAGTCTGCAGAGCTGAGACCGGCAAGGGGGAAGCACAAAATTAAACTGATCAGTGCCGTCGATAATAGTATGGCGCTGATATACAGGGAAAGACGGAGATGGTCGCCCATCTGTCGGACCGCTGACCGCCATTCAAAGTGACAGCCCATCGCCCGCTCAAGGCGTTGCCGACCCCGATCCAGCAGATAATAGCCGACATGCGCAGCGCGATCGCCGCTGCCGGTTTGCTGCGCTACCGCCTGGGCAAGTGCAATCGCCTCCGCCGCCACGGCCAGCTCATCACGCCTGCTGCTGCGCGCAATATCTTCAATAACGTGGCGATAACAATCGCGTGTTGCGAAATTTTGTCCGTCGTATATTCCCATAGGGTCTTGGTGCAGGCTTTGTTCGACAACACTGTATGCTTCGACATGATCCCGCCAATCCACAGCGGTGAGGAAGCGCAGGCTTCCAATACTGTTTGCCATGGATATCTGGTTGGCAGCGGACCTTCTGGCGGACACTTCGGACAACTGCGTCGCGGTTATGCCCTGTTCGAGTAATTTATGTTCGACCCAGGTTTGCACGAACGCCATAACGGGACCGTAGGCCTGCAATCTGGCGTAAAACTCCTCTACAAACGGTGCCGTCAAGGGCATATCCGCATGCGCGAATTCAGCAAGTAGCTGGATCAGCAGTTTCGGCTTTTTTTCTGCGGTGGCGAACATGCGATCCGCCCAGTTCATGGCGGCGTTGCGTTCCTCTCGCCGGCAGGCAACGAGCAGACCAGCACGGCGTAGGTTTTCCAACAACGCCAATTGCAGCATGATGGGGAAGGCCCATAATTCGCCCAGCGTTAATGCCGTAACGCTTTGGTAGGCCTGAATATAGGCGCTGACGTTATCACTGTCGACACGGGCATCCTGATGCGCAATCAATTCAGAGGCGAGGTCGTAGATACGGGGGAATCCCGCTAAGCTGCCGGATTGCAGGCGTGGCAGTTGCTTGCCATAGCCGCTAGGCAAATGTTTTCGTGCCAGAATGATTTGTTGCTCGATGAGGTAGAAATTATCGAGCAACCAAATCTCGCCAGCCAGGGTCCGCTGCTCAGTCTGCGCGGTTCCTGCGGTGACCACGTCATAGGCCGCACGCAAAACAGCGGCGTTGTCGGCCAGGCGTGGTAGCAGGCGATCTGGCCCGGGGTATGGATTGATAGCATGCTGACCAGCCAACGTTACCGCATGTTGTTTCAGTTGTTCAATGCTGAACAACTCCGAGCGTAACAAGTTCGTATCCGATGCGTTGTTCAGGGCATTTTTTACGCAGGACGAAAACTCTAATTTTTTTGTAGCTATAACGCTCTCCTCGGAATAACCTGACGACACATTAGAGCATCACGTATTCTCCCTTGCTTCTGTGTACCGCAACCTGTTCCTGTTACGGGACTCCCCCACATTTTTTTGACCGGGCGCCGATGATCTCAGCGGGGAACGATGGTGACTCCACTACCGCCGGAATTCTTCTTGGCCTGTTTGGCCTGTTTCTTCTCTTTGGGCGACATCGCCGGCTGCTTCTTGGTTTCTTTATTGCTCTGCTGTGTTTTGCTCATGATATTTTCCTCTGTGCAGGTGCTTGGAATATACAGCCAATCTGGAGTGATTTTATCACCGGGCTTTAATGCGTCTTGCTCTGGTATCCTTCACCATTGGTCATAGCATCGTGCAGCTCTTCTCTGAGTCCTGCAATATTGGCCGTCCTGGATCTCAATTGTTGCTCGGCGCGAATGACACCTGCCTGGTCATGATGGGCCTTCAGAGTGATAATCCTTTCTTCCAACTGGTGCTGAGCGATCTCTTCATGGTTGAGCTGCGCGCGCATCTGAGCGATGGTCCTGTTATGCGTGAGCGGATAAGGGGCCGATGCCCTGTCCGTACTTGCCTGGGCTCCGGCAGCGAAGCTACCGATAAGCAGTATACCGGTCATGGTTGCCATCCAACGGTTCATGATCATGCTCCTATGTGGTGGTGTGCGAAGGTCCACCAAACGTCGTCCAGTATAACCCATTCCTGGTCGCTGCGTGCGGCAACAGCTTCGTCAATTCCATTGGCACGATTAATGTCTGGCTGGTAATCTTGGTAATCAGGGTCACTAACGGCGAATTTGCTGTTATTCAGAAGGCTGATGATGGCGGCTCCGATCTGATATACTTGCGAAAAGGACTGGAGATCCCGCCAACATGCCCTCTCTGCGCCATGTATTATCCGCCCGGCGTTTATTGCTGGCTCGTTTCATGGGAATCAAATCCAAGAAGAAAATCGGGGTGTTTTCCCGCAGTGATCGTGGAATTCTGTGGGGAACCAGGGTTTTTTTCATCGCTTTGGCACTCTTGTTCATGAGTATTGCCTGGTGGCGTGCCGCTGATCTGAAGCAGTCCATTCATGCCGATTTTCATAACTGGGCGGAAGTCACGGCCACGCAAACCGCCGGCATAGTGGCCGCCAACATCGACGCACGTTTCTTTGACCTTGCCTTCCTCAGAAATGCTTTTTTTGCGCAGGGCACGGACCATCTGTTACCGAGTGCCAAGGTTCTTTCTGCCTTTGTCGCCTTTCAGCAGACCCATCCGGCCATTATGGCCATCGATGTCCGGGATCCGTCCGGCAATCGAATCGTCTGGTCGAGCGTGCAGCAGTCGACCCGGCGCATTGCTTCGGGAAATGATTTCACGCCCCTACCGGGGTATCCAGATCGCTTCATGGGAAAGCCTTTCTACGCCCATCGGGCGCATGCCTGGGTACTGACCATGCGGCAGCGTCTCCGGAACAGCGAAGGCCATGTGCTGGGGTTCATTGGCTGTTCCTTCATACTCTCCCATCTGAGCGTGATCCATACGCCGCCATATCTGCAATCTATCGTCCTCATGCGTCCTCATGGGCAGATTATATCGATCTGGAAAGAAGGCCACTGGGCGGCACCGGGTACGCCTCTGCCCCGGCCCGTTGGTCAAGTGGTGGTTCCTGTCCCCGGTTATCCCTGGGTTTTGCAGGTGCAATGGACGGCGGCGGCACTGGATCACGCCTTCTGGCGGGTGGAACGGACGCGGCTGTCCATTCTGCTGGCCGCTTTGTTCGTTCTGGCCGGGGTGGCGCTGTTACTACAACTCCTCCGCCGGATACTGCGCTTTCGCCAATACCAGATGGCAGCGATCCTGGCCCAGCAGGATTTGCTGCGCCAGGAGGATCCCGAGGTTATGTATCGGCGGCTGGTGGCGGTCGTGGTGGAGCAGACGGAAGCCATCGGCGCCTATGTCGTCGTTCCCGAGGCGAACAGCGAGTGGTTGCGGGTCGTGGCCGCCAGCGCGGATACACCGGAACTTCGACAGGCCATGGAAGCGCTGACACCCTCCCGTGATGCGGCGCACTTCCCTTATGGCGATATGATCCCCAGTCGGGCCTTCCGCGAAAAAACCGCACAGGGACCCACCCGTCCGCAGCAGTCTCCCGCGATGACGGCCGTACAACAACAGCAAGCGCCGCTGTCCCGTATTCGGAGTGTCATGGCCTATCCGGTTTTCGTGTGCGAAGACACGGAGCCATCCGCCGTGCTGGTGATAGTAAGCGACTTGTCCCGGCATTTCACCCCATCCCTGCAGCGCTTGCTCGGCCAGTTGGCCGCCACCCTCGGTCTGGCCCTGACGCAGCGGCGGCAACACCAGGCACTCATCTCTCTGGAAAAATCCCTTCAGGAATCGTCGGAGAAAAATGAAGCCTTATTGAACAATGCCAGTGATGGTATTCATGTTCTTGACGAAAACGGCTTTCTGATCGAGGTCAATTATCGGTTCTGCGCCATGCTCGGCTACTCCCGTGCGGAAATGTTGGGTATGCACGTTTCCCAGTGGGACGCCGAGAACAGCGCCGGTGTGCTGAAGGAGTTAATCGCCCGGCAATTTTCCACAGCAGAGTCCTTGCGTTTTGAGACCCGCCATCGTTGTAAGGATGGGACCATTATCGATGTGGAAATCCATGGTTCACCCATCCAGATACAGGGAAAATGGGTATTGTTAGATTCTGCCCGAGATATTACCAAGCGCAAACTCTTGGAGGCGGATTTGCAACGGAGCCTGGAGCATCAGCGGCAGCTCACAGATTTTAATGTGCTGCTGGGTGAGGTAAATCAAGCTATCACTCGCGCAGATGATGAGGGTTCTCTACTTCAGGAGGTTTGCGACCTCATTGTGCAGTATACCAGCAGCGCCCTTGCCTGGATTGGCAGACCTGATGCGCAAGGAGATTTCCAGGTGTTGGCGGCAGCCGGAGAAACCGGTTATCTGAATGATATAAAAATATCCAGCCGGGCGGATATTCCAGAAGGACAAGGAAGCACCGGGATGGTCTGGAGACAGCAAAGGGCCATCTATGATGCCGACTTCTCCCAGAATGCGGAAGCCCTCTGGCGAGAGCGTGCCGCACGTTTTGGATTTCACGGTAGTTCTGTGCTGCCGATCCGTCGGAACGGAGTCCTTTGGGCCGTGTGCATCGCCTATGCAAAAGGCGATGCACAGGT
Organism: Acidithiobacillus ferrivorans; assembly: GCA_018853935.1. GTDB lineage: Bacteria > Pseudomonadota > Gammaproteobacteria > Acidithiobacillales > Acidithiobacillaceae > Acidithiobacillus > Acidithiobacillus ferrivorans. The sequence continues at coordinate 15,176 of JAAOMR010000157.1, read as the reverse complement.
GGCGGATACCGATGTTCGTGGGATCATGGAAGAGATGGCCAAAGACATCAGCTTTGGGCTGGACCATCTGGATGCAGTCCGCCGGGAGCGTGCTACCCAGGATTTCAATGAGGCGCTGCTGAATAACCTTGCTGCGGGCATCAGCATTGTGCGTTTTCCGGATCAGGTTATCGAACGGGTAAACGCCCGCATGCTGGAAATCTATGGAGCCTCTTCGGTGGAGGACTTGGTGGAGCTTTTTGCGGGAAAGAGCTGTCCCGATCAGGAAAGCAGCGCAAGCATGGCCACACTCGCGCAGGAAGTGCTCGCTGAGGGCTATGGGGCACTGAAAGATCTCGTGATAAAACGCAAAGATGGCCAGATTGTTTATGTGGACGTTTCTGGTCAGCGACTGCTGACGGATCCGAAACATCCCGTTATTGTGTGGACCTCCATGGAGGTTACGGAACGTCATCACCTCATGGGTGAGTTATCCAGGCAATCTCTTTCTGACCTGTTGACGGGCTTGCCTAACCGCCGCGCCCTGGATATGGAGATGGATCGCGCTATAGCCCACGCAGCGCGGTACAAGAGTCTTCTGGCGTTATGTATGCTGGACCTGGATAGTTTTAAGCCGGTGAACGACACTTATGGTCATGACGCCGGAGATCAGGTGCTGCGGATCGTCGCCCAACGCTTGCCGCAGAGCCTGCGTAAAACCGATTTTATCGCGCGTGTAGGCGGCGACGAGTTTGTCGTGCTGGTAGAGAACTTAGACCGCCTGGATCCCTTGGAAGCCATCCTCGACACGATCGGAGCGTCAATCAGTGCGCCTATCACCCTGGAGGACGGGCAGCTAGTAAGTATCGGTCTCAGCATGGGGGTGGCCATTTATCCTTTTGCGGGGGGAGATAATCCCGACGCCCTTCTGCGTCTGGCCGATCAGGCGCTATATGAGAGTAAGGCCCACAAGGCCAACCGGGAGTTTTCCTGGGTACTTTTCGGCGAGGAAACCCGAAAAACACAGCGCACAATGGCGCAACGTCTACTGGATACCGGAGCTCTGGAGATCTGGTATCAACCGATCCTGGATAGCCGCACCCGCAAGGTGGTGGGTGTAGAGGCGCTGTCTCGCTTGCGGGATGCAGAAGGAAAAATCTGGTCACCGGCGGAGTTTCTGCCACAATTACAAGATGCCGATTTGTTTGTGCTCAGCAAGAAAGTTCTGGATCAGGCATTGACGGACCTGCCCATCTTGGAGGCTCAAGGGTGGTCCTTGTGGGTATCCGTGAATGTAGATCCAAGTTCCATCTCGGAATCCAGCACCTTGTGGCTGCGGGAAATGGTTGCCTCGGGCAGGGTGGATCCGTCACGCATCACCTTGGAGATTCTCGAAGGAAGTGACTTTCTGGAACAGCCCGCCGCCTTGAAGTATCTTCTGGAGTTGCGGGCGCTTGGCGTGCGTCTGGCCCTGGATGACGTGGGCAGTGCCTACTCCTCCCTCTTGCGCCTGAAAGATCTTCCCGTCGATGAGATTAAACTGGATCAGGGTTTTATCCGAACCCTGGAACAGCACCCCCAGGATCTCCACTTTGTGGAATCTATCCAGGCCCTCGCCGTTGGAATGGGCGTGGATCTGGTGGTGGAGGGCGTGGAAACGGATGACATCCTGGATGCCGTAACGATCATGGGTGCCAATTTCCTCCAGGGTTATGCGATCGCCAGGCCCATGCCACTGTCACAGTTACAGGCATTTCTCGATCCGGCACCTTCGCATCAGCGGCAGCAGCCCGCCAGCCTGCTCGGGCTCTATGCCACACAGCTCGTTAATCATGGCGCGTTGAAAAAAACGATTTGTTACAATCCACGCCTGGTGGACTGCGCGACACTGGCGAATGCCACAATCTGTCCTATTCATGCGGATATGCATCGCCTGGGAATTCCTGACGACGATCCGCTGTATCGGCTTCACGCAGAATATCACCAAGCCATCGCAGCCATGAATACCCTATTGCTTTCTTCTCCCATAAATGGTGATTGGCGCGTTGTTGAACAGGCGGAAAAGGCATTTGAGGCGGTGATTCTGGATGCGTTCCAGCGCAGTAAAGCCGTAGAAGAACGATAGACAAACCCATCGGGCAACCAGCGGACAGCTAAGGTCCGTACCTCATGCCTGTCCAGGATGGTCGGTCATCCCGCCCCGTGGCGGATAGGGAAGGCCTGTGCCCACGCCGCCACATCAAAACCCAGCAAGCCTTGATCACCGTCGGTCAATATGGGCCGCCGGATCAGGCTGGGGTGTGTTTCCATCAGTCTAAGTGCGGATTCAGCATCCACGACGATCTCCCGTTCATGCTCTGGCAAGCGTCGCCAGGTAGTCCCTTTGCGATTGATGAGGACTTCCCAGTCCCAGCGCTCCAGCCAGTGGCGGAGTTCCGCCATCGGCACCCCGGCCTTCTGGTAATCGTGAAAGCGGTACTCCAGCCCTTGGCTGTCCAGCCAGGCGAAGGCTTTTTTCATGGTGTCGCAGTGGCGAATGCCGTAAATCTGAATGGTCATACGTTCTCCCGCTTTTTCAGAATCAATACCTTGAAGCTCTCGCCCATTTCCTGCGGCAGGGTGAGGCGTTTAATCTCATTATTCAGGGCGAATATGCCGTCGTCACCCGCCTGCGCGCAGAGGGCGCCATACACCTCGGCCAGACCATGCTCTATCAGAAAGCGGGCGAGATTACCGTAAAAGGCTACTTCCAGCCCTGCCGCCACCGCAGCGGTCATCAGCGCGGTAAAATCCACATGGGCGGTGAGATCGCAGAGGCCCGGCAGGTAAAAAGGATCGTCCAGCCAGTGGTGGCGATAGTAAGCGCGCAGGCTGCCGGTCTGCCGCTGCGGGTGATAAAACTCTGCCGCTTCGTGCCCGTAATCAATCAGGAGGATGACGCCGGAGTCCAGGCAGGCGGCGACCTCGCGTAGCCAGGCTTCTGCCGTAAGGTTGATTTCCGCCCGATAGGGCCGGGGCCAATGTGGTACATAGGGCGCCAGGCGCGCCGCCAGCGGCGTAGCGACCGGCGGCGGCAACAGCGCCCACTCCAGTGCCTCGCCAGTCCAGCGCACACCGCATTCGTGCAACTGCCCGGAGGCGTCCAACTCCAGCACCTGCACCGGCATGGCATCCAGTACTTCGTGAGCGAGCAGCACGCCGCGCCAATGTTCCGGCAGCGTTTGCCGATGCTGAATGCCGGGCACGGCCGCGTGTTGCCGCGCCTGCAAATCGGGGCTGGGTTCCAGCAGGGTATAGGGCGTGTCCGGCAAATCTCGCAGGATCTGCCCGGCCAGCGCGCCGCTCCCAGCGCCAAATTCCAGAATGCCGTCCGGCCCTGGATCAGATTGCAGGGTCCGGGCCAGCACGGCGGCCAGCACCCGGCCCATTTCCGGAGCCGTAACGAAGTCGCCGGCTGCGCCAAAGCGGGTCTGTCCCGCCATATAATAGCCCAGCCCCGGCGCGTAGAGGGCGAGTTCCATATAACGACGAAAGGAGATTATCCCACCGGCGGCGTCGATTTCCTGCCGGATATGCGTCAGCAACGCCGCCGAGTGGGCCAGCGCATCGGCGTTCGGGACGGGCAAACTTGCCTTGCGCGCCCTGTGAGAATGGGTTAAAAAATCAGGACGCTCTACGCGCATGGACACCTCTTGAAAGCTACCGGAAAAGTCGTTCTCATCACTGGCGCCGCCCGCAGGGTGGGCGCCGCCATTGCCCGCCAGCTCGCGGCGGAAGGCTGCCAGCTCGCTCTGCATTATAAGCGATCCGCCGCAGAGGCCGAAGCCCTGGTGCAGGATCTGCGCATGCAGTATGGCACCGAAGCCTTTCTGATCGCCGGCGATCTCAGCGAGGCAGAAACCCCCGCTCGCTTGATAGACGCGGCTATCGAACATTTTGGTCGTCTCGACGGCCTCGTCAATAACGCTTCTTTATACGCCCCTGCCCCTTTTGGCGAAATCACGTCGGGTGACTGGGCAGCGATGGAGGCCGTGCATCTGCGCGCGCCCCTTTTCCTGACCCAGGCGGCCGCACCCCATTTGCGGAAAAGCGGCGGCGCCGTCGTCAACATCGGCGACATCCACGCCGAAATCCCCCTGCGTGGCTACCTGCCCTACAGTGTCACGAAGGCTGGTTTGTTAGCGCTTACCCGCGCCCTGGCCAAAGAATTGGGGCCGGAAATACGCGTCAACAGTGTCTCGCCCGGCGTGGTGCTCTGGGCCGAGGATAAAGACCCGCCCGATGGCGACCAGCAGGGACTCATCGAGCGTAACGCCCTGAAGCGTGTCGGCAGTCCCCAGGATATTGCCGGCGCCGTCGCCTATCTGCTCTTCGATGCGCCTTATGTCACCGGCCACAATCTCGTCGTCGATGGTGGTCGCATGTTATATTGATGGCCATGAGCTCAACCGTAAAATCCCCCATCCGCTTTTATAGCGAAGAAGAACTGGACGCCCTGGAGGGTGAAGACCCCCTTGCCGCAGCCAAAATTGCCCACGCCCAGGCCATGGCCGAACGCGGACTCGACCGCCAGAAACGCTACGGACCCGACGACCCCCTGCCCGAACCTGCGGCCGTGGCGGAAGCGGTGCAGACCGTGCGCCACATTCTCAAGCGCGATGGCGGCGATATCGAACTGGTGGAAATCATCGAACGCGATGTGCGGGTACGCATGAAAGGCGCCTGCGCCGGTTGCCCCAATGCCGTCATCGACCTCAAGCAGGTCGTCGAGCGTATTGTCGGCGCGGTGCCGGGAGTGGTCAGTGTGAGTAATACCTTTTGAGGCCGGACCCGAATACCCCGCCCAAAGTCGGCTTCGTCAGCCTCGGTTGCCCCAAGGCCACGGTGGACAGCGAGCGCATCCTCACCCAGTTGCGTGCGGAAGGCTATCTGCTGGTAGGGGATTACACCAGTGCCGATGTCGTCGTCGTCAACACCTGCGGCTTTATCGACGCGGCGGTGGAAGAATCGCTGGAGGCCATCGGCGAGGCCCTGGAGGAGAACGGCAAGGTGGTGGTCACCGGTTGTCTGGGGGCCCGCGAAGGCGGCAACTTTGTGCGCAGCGCCCATCCCAAGGTGCTCGCCGTGACTGGCCCCAATCAAGCCAGTGCGGTGCTCGATGCGATTCATGCGGCGCTCCCTCCGGCCCACGATCCCTACACCGATCTGGTCCCGCCCCAGGGCCTGCGCCTGACGCCGCCCCACTACGCCTACCTGAAAATCTCCGAGGGCTGTAATCAGTCATGCAGCTTCTGCATCATTCCCAGCATGCGCGGCAAGCTGGTGAGCCGCGAACCGGACGATATTCTGCGCGAGGCCGAGGCGCTGGTGGCGGGTGGTGTCAAAGAGCTGCTGGTAATTTCTCAGGATACCGGCGCTTACGGGGTGGACCGCAAATACCGCACCGCCTTTCACAATGGCCGCCCGCTCAAGACTCGCATCACCGATCTCTGCGCGGCCTTGGGCGAACTCGGCGTCTGGGTGCGCCTGCACTACGTCTACCCCTACCCGCATATCGATGAACTCCTGCCCCTGATGGCGGCGGGCAAGATTCTGCCCTATCTGGATGTGCCTTTGCAGCACGGTAGTCCGCGTATCCTCAAGGCCATGCGCCGCCCCGCCGCGGCCGAAAAAACCCTCGACCGGATTCTCGGCTGGCGCCAGATCGTGCCCGATCTGACCATCCGCAGCACCTTTATCGTCGGCTTTCCCGGCGAAACCGATGCGGACTTTGTGGAGCTACTGGATTTTCTGCGGGCGGCAGAGCTGGACCGGGTGGGCTGTTTCGCCTATTCGCCAGTAGAAGGTGCGCCCGCCAATGCGATCCCCGGAGCGGTGCCGGAGTCGGTCAAAGAAGAACGCCGCGCCGAATTCATGGCCGTGCAGGAAGCCATCAGCCGTGGGCGGCTACAACGCCGGGTGGGCCAGCGTCAGCGGGTGCTGGTGGACGCCGTGGGCCGGGGCGGCAAAGTCACCGCCCGTTCGGCCAGCGATGCCCCGGAGATCGACGGCGTGGTCCATCTGGGCAAGGCAGCGGGGTTGCAGGTCGGGGACAGGGTGGAGGTGACGATCACCCGGGCCGATGCCCATGATCTGTACGGGGTGCTGGTGTCGGCCTGATCCCGGCCTTGGGTCGCTCAGGGCAAGCGATTGCCCCGCTCGATCCGCACTCCCACATCCCGTGTGCCGCGCACGGCGGCGGGCTTGTGCACCGTCACCTGCACCCAGACCGCACCGAATTCACTGCGAATGATGTCCGCAATCTGCTCGGCCAGGGTTTCCACCAGTTCCACTTCTGATGCTGAGATATGGGCGACCAGACGCTGGCAGATGGTCTGATAGTTGATGGCGCTCTCCACCTTGTCCGTCTGGGCCGCAGCCCGCACATCGGCGGCAATGTCCAGATCGATGAGTACCGTCTGTTTGACCTCGCGTTCCCAGTCGTAGATGCCGATACGGGTATCTACCTTCAGTTCACGTACAAAAAGAATATCCATGCTTATCCCGAAAAAAGCGACAATCTGCCGCAGCTCAGCTTATAATAAACAATTTTCTGACTAAAGCACCGCATGTCACTTCTTCTGGATATTGTCCTCACCGGCGGCGGATATCTCGTCGGTTCCATCGCCACCGCCATTCTGGTGGCGCGTGCCTTGGGTCTCGGCGACCCGCGCCTGTCCGGATCGGGCAATCCGGGCGCTACCAACCTCCTGCGTATCGGCGGCAAAAAGGCCGCAGCGCTGACCCTGGCGGGTGATCTGAGCAAGGGGGCGATCCCCATCGTTGTCGCCCGCCTGCTCGGGCTGCACGACTGGGCGCTGGCTGCCGTGGCCCTTGCCACTTTCCTCGGCCACCTGTATCCGGTCTTTTTTGGTTTTCGCGGCGGGAAGGGGGTGGCTACCGCGCTGGGCATTCTGCTCGCACTGAAACCGGCGCTGGGCGGGTTGATACTGGGCGTCTGGATGTTGGTGTTTGCGCTGACGCGCGTGTCCTCGCTGGCGGCGCTGCTGGCGGCGCTCAGCGCGGTGCCTTTCGCTTTTGTCTTGTCTTCCGGGACCAGTCTGCGGGCGCTCATCATCGTGCTGGTGCTGCTGGTCCTCTGGCGTCACCGCAGTAACATCCGCCGCCTGCTGGATAGCAGCGAAAGCCCCTTTAAAAAGCGTTAAAGCCTTTCAGTCCTTAATGGCTCGTTCATCATGCCTGCGCCCCCTCCTCCGTCAGGGACCAGCGCGCCCGCACCGGGAAATCCGCGGTGGCTGGCTGGGCCCGCTCCGTGTGCAGTGCGCCGGTCAGGGCGATCATCGCCGCATTGTCGGTGCAATGAGCAAGGTCGGCGATAAAGACTTCGACCCCGTCCGACTCCAGCCCGTTCAGCGCGGCCCGCAACGCCCGGTTGGCACCCACCCCACCCGCCACGATCAGGCGTTTCAGCCCGGTTTGGCGCAGGGCGCGCTGACATTTCTTAAACAGCGTTTCTACCACCGCCGCCTGAAAACTGGCGGCCAGATCCATCCGTCTTTGGGCATCGTCGGCGGCGATCGGCATGGCGGCCAGGCGGAAGGCCGTTTTCAGGCCACTGAAGCTGAAGTCCAGTCCCGGCCGGTCCAGCAGTGGCCGGGGCAGGCGAAGAGCCTGGGCATCTCCGCCCTCCGCCAGTGCCGCCAGCGCCGGCCCACCGGGATAGCCGAGACCCAACATCTTGGCTGCCTTGTCGAAGGCTTCACCGGCCGCATCGTCCAGCGTCTCCCCTAACAAAACATAGTCGCCGATGCCCCGGACTTCCAACAGCATCGTATGCCCACCGGAAACCAGCAGGGCCACCGCCGGGAAGGGGTCCACGCCATTCAGTAGCGGGGCCAGCAGATGGCCTTCCAGATGATGCACGGGGATCACCGGAATATCCCAGCCCATGGCGAGGCCGCGGGCAAAATTCACCCCCACCAGCAGAGCACCGATGAGCCCCGGTCCGGCGGTGACCGCGATAGCGTCAGGGCGCTGTCCGCCGGTTTGCGCCAGCAGCTCGTTGAGCAGCAAGGGCAGGCGGCGCACATGATCGCGTGACGCGAGTTCCGGCACAACGCCGCCATAGGGTGCATGGATGGCGATCTGGCTGAACAGCACTTCGCCGAGCAGGCCACGCTGGCGGTCGTAGAGGGCAAGCCCGGTTTCATCGCAGGAGCTTTCAATGCCCAGGATCCGCTCAATCATGGCGCACCTGCTCTGGCCGCGTGGCGGCGGGTTGTCCGATGCGGCTCTGCAGCCAGTCCAGCTCCGGCTCCGAAAAACCCGCCGCCCGCCGCGCCGTCAATGCCAGCGGCCCCTGAATCCGTCCCCGATAACGCTGCTGCAGGAGTGTCATGAAGGTACTGTCCGGCTCCAGCCCGCGTTGTGCACAGAGGTAGCGAAACCAGCGGCTGCCCACCGCCACATGTCCGCGCTCATCGCTTTCAATGCGCGCCAGCACGGCGGCCGCTTCTGCATCCCCTGCGGCCAGCAGTCGCTCGCGCATGGCCGGGGTGACATCCAGTCCCCGCGCCTCCAGCACACGCGGCACCAGCGCCATGCGCTCCAACGGGTCCGCCGCCGTGTCCATGGCCATTTCCCAGAGACCATCGTGGGCGGGCAGATCGCCATAATCACCGCCGAGGCGCTGCAACTGCTGACGCAGGAGGACGAAATGCTCCGCCTCTTCCTGCGCCACCCGCAACCAGTCGCGGTAGAAATCCTCAGGAAGACCGGGGAAGCGATAGAGGGCATCGAGCGCTAGGTTGATGGCATTGAATTCAATGTGCGCCAGGGCGTGCAACAAAGCGAAGCGGCCTGCCTGCGTATGCAGGGCACGGCGTTTGGGCAAGTCTTTGGGGCCCAACAGCAGGGGATGGCTCGGTCGCCCCGGTGTGGCGGAAAGGGGTGGGGCCGAGACTTCCGGCATGGATGCCAGCGGCCAGCGCAAAGCCCGTACTTGCTCTACTTTTTGTTGTGGATCAGCAGCATAGAGGGCCGCGCCCACAGCGGCCCAAGCCTGTGTATCTGACTGCATATCAGTCCCTCATCACGCCGTCACGACCTTCGCCAGCCCGGTGAGCCAGTTCACGACGGCGAAAGAGGAAGAAGTATAGCAGGGTATGGGTGATTTCCTGCGCGACACTCCCTGAGTTACGACGGATGGGCGTTGAATTGCGGATTCACATCATGAACGGGGACGGCGTTGATCCAGTCCCAAGAGTTGCCCAGATATATGGTGCCACCGACTATGGTCGGATTGACGATGCCAAAACGCCCACCGACCTTGTATTGATGGATCATCTTCCCGTTCTTCGGATCGATGGCATAAATATCCGGTCCCGTGGAAATATACAGGGTATGATCATAGTAGGTCGGCGCGCCGCGACCGGCACCAGCCGGGCCGGGGTTGGGCACATGCCAGGTCCATGCCACTTTACCGGTATGCAAGTCAATGGCTTCATAAGCGGACGTGACCGGTGAACCCACATAGACCGTATGATTATGAATCATTGGCACGCCCCCCTTGAATGCCGGAACTCTTGATCCGCGTCCCATGTTATCGGTCCACAGGACCTTGCCATTACGCGCATTGAAAGCCCGCACCAGGGTGGTCATGGTGGGTTTACCCTGGATCATCTGCGGATTTGCCACCGAATCCATGACCACGATGCCATTCGCCACAGCGGGCGGCACATCCCCCATGCCCGTATTCACGGCACCGGGAATTTCGCCCTTCCATAATACCTTGCCCGTCTGCATATTCAGGGCATACAGACCAGGAATGACGGACATGGAGACGTAGACTTTTCCGTCCCACACGATGGGGCTGGACATGTTGGCGATACCGCCGACATGGGTACGCCACATTTTCCGGCCATCCGCTGAACGGATGCGATAAATGTTGCCATCTCCGGTGCTGATGAAGAGGGAATGATCGGCGTAGGCTGGGGTCGGCATGGCGTCACCAGCGGTTTTGAAACTCCAGAGCAGTTTACCGTTGGTTCGGTCCAGACAGAATATCCCGTTGTAGCTGATGTCCTTGCCGCGCCCCGCCTGGGCCGGATGCTTGGCGTATTTCATCACGTTGGCGAAGTTAAAGGATACGCTTCCGGCAGACAGGTACACATGCGTACCGACCACCAGCGGATTGCCCATCAGCGTATTGGCGACCGGACTGGTTCTCCAGATCAGTTTGCCCGTCCGCGCATTGACGGCATAGGCGAACATGTCATCGCTCTCGGCGTACACCACGCCCTTGACGACCGAGACCCCGAGCGCATTACCGTAAAACTGGGTCTGCACCGGCAGGGCCTCTTTGATGCCATAGACTTTTTCCCCATAAGGATGCGGGTCGCTCAATGGCCAGGCCCGGGCCTCCGGGAAATTCCAGCGTACGCCCTCACGAATCCAGGCCGGCGCGCTGGCGGCAACCGGAAAGGCGGCATTATGTTGCGGGTTACCGTAGGCATGGGTCCACGCCGTGGGGCCGACCTGATCGACGGGTGCGGGGGCATTTTGCGGCAGGTACAGGACGGCAAAGGGGCTCTGCGGATCTAACGCGTTGTTGACCGGGTCCAGCGGGACCGTAGCGGTCTGCGCCCAGGCCGTGCCGGATATTAACGTACATATTGTGGATAAAACGACAGTTTTGCGGATTTTCATTTTATTATCTCCTCAAGGAAGGGAAGCACCTGCGCGCCGTTAAAAATTTATCAATCAGAAATAAACCATATAACCAATTAATAAATTGTTATTAATCATGTAGTAATCGCACATTAGGCAGATCAATTGATCGCGTCAAGGCTAAAAACTGTAACATGGTGAAACAGTGTTACAATTTGTTACATATAATGATGAAAATCACTCTATATATGGATTCGTAGGGCGCATTATTTTTGGATCGGCGCGTCCGTTATCGAACGCGGGGTGGGCCGTCTGCACCGTCGCGCTAGACAGGTTGTCGTAGAATATGTACAGCAACACGTACATATTTGGAGGCTTGTTATGGATGCGATTACCTATACCACCGTTCGTGCAAACCTCGCCAGCGCCATGGACCGCGTTTGCGACGACCACGAACCCTTGATCATTACCCGCAATGGCGAACAGTCCGTCGTGATGCTCTCGCTCGAAGACTACAAGGCGCTGGAGGAAACCGCCTACCTCTTGCGTACCCCCGCGAACGCCAAGCGCCTTCTCGCGGCCGTCGCACAACTGAACGCCGGTAAAGGCGTTGAGCGGAAGCTGGCGAAGTGAGGCTGATCTTCTCTGACGATGCATGGGAAGACTACCTATATTGGCAGAAGCAAGACCAGCGCATGGTCGAGCGAATCAATAAGCTGATACGTGAGACACAGCGTGAACCCTTCGTGGGAGTTGGCAAACCCGAGGCACTGAAGCATGCTCTTTCAGGATTTTGGTCACGCCGTACTACAGATGAGCATCGCATGGTGTATCGAATAGAAGGTGATGCATTGATGATTGCTCAGTTGCGTTTCCACTACTGAGACGCCCAATCGGGAAGATCCGCGTAGACGCCGGATTTACAAAATGCACCCCAAGCGCAGATGGAGGACTTCGCGGTCATGTGCCCGCTCGTCCCGCAATTTCGGATTGGGCTTCTCCTCCAGACCCCGCCTCGCGACGACGCCCTTGCCCTTCTCCCTGCCTTCGGCTCTGCGTAAACCTAGCCATAGGACTCGCACCTATGAAGTAACGCGCCATGCCCGGCGCACACGTTCAAGTTCAGGGGCGCGGCGCGGCTTTATCGCGCAGCGTCCCCTGCAACGCCGGGTTAGCCCGCAGATTGGCAAGCTGCGCGACAGACCATATACTGGAACCGTTATGGTGCCATTATGGTTGGAGAAAACGATGCCTACAACGCTGACGTTGAAGAACATTCCGGACGAGGTGTATGAACGCCTAAAGGTTGCAGCGAAAGCGCACCGTCGCAGCCTCAACAGTGAGGCGATCGTGTGCCTCGAGACCGTGCTTACGCCGACCAAGATAGCTCCCAGCGAACGGCTTGCGCGTGCGCGCCAGCTAAGGGCGGGGTTGAGCACAACGAAGTTTCTAGCGTGCGACATTGACACCCTGAAGAGGCAGGGACGTCCATGATTGTCGTGGACTCGAATGTGCTGGCGTATTTGTATCTGCCTGGCGAGTACACCTCGGTCGCAGAAGCCCTGCTCGAACACGACCCAAATTGGGCTGCGCCGGTTCTTTGGCGAAGTGAATTTCGAAACATCCTGGCTGGGTACCTTAGACGCGGAAGCCTGACGTTCCAGCAAGCGCATAGCCTCCAGTGTGAGGCAGAAGATTTGCTCGCTGGAGCCGAATACGAAGTGGACTCGCTCGGTGTCTTGGAACTGGTGCGGGATAGCGAATGTTCAGCATATGACTGCGAGTTTGTCGCACTAGCGATGAAATTGGGCACGAAACTGGTAACGATGGACGGTAAGTTGTTACGGGCGTTTCCAGGCATCGCGGTCGCGCTTTCTGCGGGCTAACGTGTTAGGTGAGCGGCCTCGCGCGGCTTTATGCACGAATGCGGTGACCTGATAGATGATGCTATATGGGAATCGACAGAGGATATATCGCCGGCGCTTGCTTCGGAACACAGCACCGAGCAGAGGGTTGTCCAGAACGAGATTGGCCGTTCGTTCAAACTCAGCTACAAGCGCGAGACCAAGCTCGACTCCCGCCTTCAGCGTATAGAATGCTGCTGCGTCGTGCAGTTAGGCGAGCGCCGGTGGAGTAACGACGAGCTTCACTTCAGCGCTGCACGGACCTGTGCCAGAGCGTCAGCAATCGGAATGACTTGCAACACCCCACTTTCGATGTCAGCAATTCTGCGCTCGGTTTCGGCGGCCCACTCCTCACCATTTCAATAGCAAGAAGATCTCTGTCGAGTTGTTGAACTACTGCGACCCAGTCCATGAATTCGTCCTTGAAAGCTAACGTAGAGCTAACCGGACGCCCGCTTGTGGGCGGTCCGAGTTGAGCGCGACGTTAGAGGTTTGTCATAGGCATCCACGTAGCTATCGATGAGCCTGCGGATCATGCGCTGATACTGGGTATGGTGTTTCGTGGCCTCAGCTTTGAAGAACTCAACGCTCTTCTTGCTAAGAGCCATGGTCACCTTCACCCCTTCCTCCCGAAAGGCAAGTTCTTCGGGTGGAGGGAGAAAATCTTGAATGACCTTGGCCTCAATGGGCTCATCGGTGTATTTGATTTTCGTGCTCATAAATTGCCTTTCCCTTTCGCCAGTAACCGGCGCCAAATATACGAATCACACTGCCGCGATAGGTAAAGCGGACGGTGAGAATGCCGCCATCGACCTCGCCGAAACAGAAATAGCGTTTTTCAGTTTCACTGTGAGTGAGGTCTTCGGCTATGACACGGCGGTGGTCGGCGAAGGCATACTGTGCCAGAGAAAACGGCATTCTATGTTTTTCATGGTTTTCAGCATCCTTGTTTTCGTCCCACTCAAACCGAGTTTTCTTCATGAAATTAGCTTAGCAGAATGGCGCATGAGATTCCATATAAAAATATGGTGAATTATCTGCACACTGGCTAACCTCTATCACGTGGAGGTAACCGGCCTGCGCGGCTTTTTGCGCAGGTCCGGTTGACCGCCGGGTTGGACGAAGCCGCTGGCGAGCATCGAAGCGGCTGGATTGACCTTGCCAGACCATTACCCCATGACGTGGGTGGTGGATTGCAAATCCGTTGGCACGGGCGAGAAGGCGCTCATCTATCTGGGACGCTATCTTTACCGGGGCGTCATCGCCGAGAAAGACATCCTCGCCTGCGCCGACGGCCAGGTCAGCTTCCGTTATCGCAACGGCAAGACCGTGAAGCTGGAACGGCGCACCATGTCCGGCGCGCAGTTCCTGTGGCTGGTGTTGCAGCATGTGCTGCCCAAGGGATTCAGGCGTGCGCGCAACTTTGGCTTTCTGCACCCCAACTGCAAGCGCTTGATCGCCTTGCTGCATGTGCTGCTCAGGTGCGCTCCGGGCCGGGCAGCGGTGTGGGTCAAGCAGCGCGCACCGATTCTGTGCGCTTGCTGCGGTGCGGTGATGATGATCGTGCGAACGCGGATTCGGTCGGGATGCTCAGGGGCTGTCTTGAGCTTCTTGTTCATCATTTTCTCCTTTTGCAATTGCCGCATGGGTGACGATGCGGTGCGCCTAACGTGCTAGCTCAGGGGCGCGGAGACAGCAAGCGAAGCTTGCTGGCGGAGCGTCCCTCTGGAGCGGCGGGTTAGCCACCGGCTGCACCTGCGAAGACAGCAACAAGTACAGGCCACCATTTCTGACACACATCGGTGATGTCGTTTGCTAAAGCTGTAACCTTCATTGCCTTCCCAAGAAGCGATAGAGCAACAGTATTTTGCCTTGCCTCCTTCGGAGTGGCGGCTTCCTTGGATATGACGCTCAGGCTTTCAACGAGTTCGTTCTTTTGGTTTTGTGTGAGGTCACCGCTTTGCAATATGGCTTCCGAAAGGGCTTTAATAGCCTCGGCAAGCTCGGGCTCGCCACTCTGTACCAGAGCGCTAAACCGATTGAACCCGTATTAATAGTTCCTACGACGCTATTATTGACGTGAATATTGTGCAATTTCGCTCCTGCGACGACTACTGGTTGTGGGCGCGGCGGGAATCTTGGCCCCATCGGTGGCAGACCGACCGAGGCTGCCATCTCATCGCTGAGGTAGTTCATCATCCGTTCGCTGCTTTCAAGTTGCTGCTGCTGTATCTGCGAAAACTTGAAGTAACAATCGAGGCACAAGGGGATGTTCTGTTCACCTATCTGATACATCGCTGGCCTGTCGCATTGATAGCACTTCATGGCATCCCTTGTGTGGCTAACGTAGAAGTAACCGGCGCTGCGAGGCTTTATGCGTAGCGTCCGTGTTGACTGCCGGGTTGGATACCAAGTTCACAAGGCATTGATGAATTCGTCTGGCGATATATCGGCTTGGCGCAGAACACCCGCAAGAGTACCGATCTTGATTTCGCTGTGCATCGGAACGACACAGCCTTTGGAGCCACGCCGCATGATGACATGGCTACCGGATTGGCGAATTTTCGTAAACCCCAATCGTTCAAGTGCCCGAACTGCCGTGGCACCGGAGACATGCGGTAGCTT
>JAAOMR010000156.1 GCA_018853935.1 Acidithiobacillus ferrivorans | reverse complement strand
CTGAAGTTTCACCGAATTTCACATTTTGCTGATCGCCAAACCTCAAGCCACCATACGCATCAGCACCTTGGTGAATGATTTATGGAGGGGTTGGCAGAGATTGGGCCAAAGCCCCAGAAAATGGTCGGAGAGTGCTTCGTCCGCGATGAGTCTACGGACATCGGAGAAGGCAAAACTGGTCCGGCCTTTGACGATATGGCGGCGCTCGGGGTCTGCCTCGATACGATCCGCGTAGATCCAGGTCAGGGTTGTGGCCAGCAGGCAGAAATTGAGGTGGTTCGTGACCGCATCGGCGGTACGGGTCTGGCTGCGGGCACTGCCGATCTCCTGTTTGATCTCTTTGAAGCCCGCTTCGATCTTCCAGCGAGCGCCATAGTATTCGATGATCTGTGTCACCGAGAGAGTCAGATCCGTGGTGAAGAAGGCCACCCACTGGGTCTTGCGAAAAACCCAGGCGACCCGCACCGGGCAGCGCAGGTTTTTGAGCATAAAGACCTGATCGTAGGCAAGCACATCGCGCTGTTTGCCGTAGAGCATGACCGAGAACGTCTGCGCTAGTTCCCGGAAAGACTCGGCCAGATCCGTCACCGAGCCGCAGCGGTCGCCATATTTGCGGGGCCGCCCTTTGGCGGTCTTGGCGGCGTCATTCGGTTCCGCGTACAGGGCGGTATTGATACGCAGGCGGGACAGCAGGTGGATGGATTGCCCCGATGCACTCAGGGGCTTCCACAGACCGTTATTACCGAACCAACTGTCGCAGACGACCAGGAGGGGTGGCTTATCGCTAAAATGGGCGGCGATGCGCAGGATCATCTCCGCCGCCTGCGCCA
>JAAOMR010000155.1 GCA_018853935.1 Acidithiobacillus ferrivorans | reverse complement strand
AATCGATGATGCGGAATTTGCCGCCGAAGGGGACGGCGGGTTTGGCGCGCCAGTCGGTCAACGGACCGAGGCGGCTGCCGCGCCCGCCGGCGAGCACCAGAGCCAGGGTATTCTTGGTGAGGTTGCTGACGAAGCGGGGTGAATTGGCTACTCCGAGACTGCCTTCTTCCGACATTACCCTCTCCTTGATTTTGGCATGGAACGAACCTTCCTGCAGTATAGGTGAGATTGTCGAGGTACCGACTTTTAAGGTACTGAACTTCAGCGGTGGCAGCAAGGACTCTGTGCAGGAAAAATTGCGCGTCGGGTGGAGCAGCGCTGCTCTGCAGATGTGTTATGCTCAAAAAGGGCGTAAGTATGGCGGCGACACAGTCGAGAACAGGTTCACCCCGGTTGGCGGGCAGAGGAGGGTGCAGTGACGGCAATGCTGAAGCATGACAGTACAGCGATCGATCTGTCCGGCGAAAGCGCAGACTGTTTGGCGATCTGTGCGGCGCGCCATCCGGATCCCTTCGCCTGGCTGGGCCAGCACGTGGCTGGTCAACAGTCCGTGCGGCGGGCCTTTCTACCTGGCGCGTTCCGCGTTGAGATCCAGACCCCGAAGGGATGGAGAGCCATGGAGCCGATCCATAGCGACGGCGTCTTCATACACCAGGGTGAGGCACTGCCCCTGCCCTACCGCTTGCGCTGGGAGGACCGGCACGGGCTTCACGAACATTATGATCCCTATGTCTTCGGCCCGGTGCTGGGGGATTTGGAGGTTTATCTCTTCGGCGAGGGGCGCCTCTACGAAGCCTATCACCATCTCGGCGCGCACCGCCGCCAGCACGAGGGGGTGGATGGGGTATCATTTGCTGTCTGGGCGCCTAACGCCGAGCGGGTCAGCGTTGTTGGCGATTTTAATGATTGGGACGGGCGCTTCCATCCCATGCGCGCGCGCGGCCTGAGCGGTCTCTGGGAATTGTTTGTCCCCGACTTGGCGGTTGGTGAAATCTACAAATTCGAGATGCGCCACCGCGATTCCGGGGTGGTGTTTGTCAAGACCGACCCCTACGCCAATGCCTTTGAACTGCGGCCGAGTACGGCGGCGCGGGTGGTGGAAGATGACCATGTCTGGAGCGATCAGGACTGGATGGCGGCGCGCGCTGGCCACGACTGGCAGCATGCCCCCATGAACATCTACGAGGTGCATCTCGGTTCCTGGCAGCGCGATGCGGCGGGCCATTTCCTCAGTTATGAGACGCTGGCGGAGCGCCTGGTAACTTACTGTAAAGACATGGGCTATACCCACATTGAGCTGATGCCAGTGATGGAGCACCCGCTGGATGAATCCTGGGGCTATCAGGTGAGCGGCTATTTTGCGCCTACCAGTCGTTTTGGTACCCCCGATGGCTTCCGTGCCTTTGTGGATCACTTTCATCAGGCGGGTATCGGCGTGCTCCTGGACTGGGTGCCGGGGCATTTCCCCAAGGATGACTGGGGGTTGGCGCGTTTTGATGGCACCGCGCTGTATGAACATGCCGACCCGCGCGAGGGGGAGCACAGCGATTGGGGCACTTACATTTTCAACTTCGGGCGTAATGAGGTGCGCGGTTTCCTGCTGGCCAACGCCTGTTACTGGGCGGACAGTTTCCACATTGATGGATTGCGCGTGGATGCGGTGGCGTCCCTGCTCTACCGCGATTATTCGCGCCAGGAAGGCGAGTGGATTCCCAACCAGTACGGTGGCCGGGAGAATCTGGAGGCCATTGATTTTCTGCGCGAGATGAATGTGGTCCTCAATGCGCGCCATCCGGGTATCCTCACCATTGCCGAAGAATCCACGTCCTGGCCCATGGTCTCCCGCCCCACCTATGTCGGCGGTCTGGGTTTTTCCATGAAGTGGAATATGGGCTGGATGAATGACACCCTCGCTTATCTGGAGCAGGACCCGATCTACCGCCGCTTTCACCAGAACGATCTGACCTTCAGCCAGCTTTACGCCTATACGGAAAACTTCGTGTTACCCCTGTCCCACGACGAAGTGGTGCACGGCAAGCGCTCGCTCCTGGACAAAATGCCGGGGGATGCCTGGCAGCGTTTTGCCAACCTGCGTTTGCTCTTCAGTTACCAGTTTGCCCATCCCGGCAAAAAACTGAATTTTATGGGCAACGAGTTCGGCCAGGGACGGGAGTGGGATTGCGGGCGGGCCTTGGACTGGGACCTGCTGCATTGGGACTGGCATCAGGGTATTCAGCGGTTGAGCCGGGATCTGGCGCATCTGTACCGGGATATCCCGGCTTTGCATGTGCAGGATTTTCAGGGCGAGGGTTTTTCCTGGGTGGATTGCCATGACGCCGATCAGTCGGTGCTGAGTTTTCTGCGCTGGGATCGGGATGGCGGTTTCGTGTTGGCCGTGTTCAATTTTACGCCGGTGCCACGACACAATTATCGCCTGGGGGTGCCAGCGGCGGGCCGCTACCATGAGATCTTCAACAGTGACGCGGGCGCTTATCACGGCGGCAATATCGGCAACTTGCCGCAGCAGGCCCAGACTCAGGCCTGGATGGGGCTGTCTCATTCGCTGGAACTGGTGCTGCCGCCTCTCGGGGCGCTTTATTTACAGTTGACTAGGACAGCATGACCCTGGGGGTGACGATGTTTATGGTCTATGTCGTCATTGCTTTTGTCGCCGGGCTGGCGGAGCTTTTTACGGGTACGTTTTACTTGGCTGCGGTGGCGCTGGCGGCCCTGTTTACGGCGATCACCGGGCTGCTTTTGCCGGGCACGGTGCTGCACTGGGTTTTTCTCGGGTTTTGTCTGGTCCTGCTGCCCACCGGACTGTGGCTACGCCATCGCTTGGCCGCCAAAACCAAAGATCTCGGCGACTTTGATCTGGGGCAGGGCGTGGATGTGGTCAGCGGGCCGGACAGCAATCAGCAATACAGTGTGCGTTATCGCGGTGCCGAGTGGCTGGCGGTCGTCGACGATGGTCCCTCCCCTTGTCCGGGCGACCGGGCCGTCATCATCGCCAAGACGGATAACTTGCTACATTTAGGCGTGCTACCCCGACAAAATTCTGGCAAGGAGCCATTATGTCCTCCCTCATCGTTATCCTGATTGTTGTTGTTGCGGCCTTCTTCATTCTGCGGACCACCATCCGGGTCGTGCCGCAACAGCGCGCCTGGGTCGTCGAGCGCCTTGGTAAATATCATGCAGTATTGCAGCCGGGACTGAATTTTATCATCCCTTTTTTGGACCGCATTGCTTTCCGTTTTGACATGCGCGAGGTGCCCATGGAGGTGCCGGCGCAGGTCTGCATCTCTTTCGACAACACCACTATGACCGTAGATGGGGTACTCTATCTGCAGATTACCGATTCGGTAAAAGCGGCTTACGGCTCCAGTAATCCTTTCACGGCGGTGATTCAGTTGGCGCAGACCACCATGCGTTCAGAGATCGGTAAATTGCATCTGGATGCGGCGCTTTCGTCCCGGCAGTTGCTGAATACGGCCGTTGCTTCATCGGTGGACGAGGCGGCGATCAACTGGGGCGTTAAGGTGCTGCGCTATGAAATCAAGGATATTACTCCGCCCCAGGAGATCATCCGCGCGATGGAGCTGCAGATTACTGCCGAGCGGGAAAAGCGGGCGTTGATCGCCAAGTCCGAGGGGCAACGGCAGCAGCAGATCAACACCTCCGAGGGACAACGTCAGCAGGACATCAACGTCGCGGATGGTCGCAAACAGGCGGAAGTGTTGCGCGCCCAGGGTGAAGCCGCAGCCATCCAGTTGGTTGCCGAAGCCACCGCCGCCGCCATCCGCGTCATCGGCGACGCGGCGCGGGCGCCGGGTGGTATTGAGGCCTTGCAGATGCAGCTCGCCAAGGACTATATCGAAAAATGGGGCAACCTCGCCAAGGCGAGCACCAGTCTGGTGATCCCGGCGGATCTGGGCAATATCGGTGCACTGGTGGGTACGGCGCTGTCCATGGTCAAGCAGCAGGGCGGGGCAACGCAAGCTTGAACACCGCCTGAGGCGCCCGCGAAACCCGGATTCACGGGGGCAAAATGAAGAGGGATGTTGCTATGGGGCCTGGGTCAAATGGTCCCAGGTACTGCCTCCGGCCAGGCCGCATTGTCCAGCCAGACATCGGCTGCTGTGCCTACCAGTGCGGCGGGAATGGATTCGCCCCGTAGCCAGGCCGCGAGTGCCACCCGCTTGCCACTGCCCGTGGTGAGAAAAAACATCTCCCGCGTGTACTGTAATCGCCAGCCGCTCAGGCTCACCCTTTGGGGCGGCGCCTTGGCGGCATCGTGGATGGCGAGGGTGGCGGGGCTGCTCTTTTCCAGGCCCCAGTCGTGGCCGGGAAAAAGGCTGGCCGTATGGCCATCCTCACCCATTCCCAGCAGGACCAGATCGAAGGCATGCGGCGGAAGAACCGCGGCGTAGTCGCGGGCGGCCACTTCGGCGCCCCGCTCGGCCGGGATGTGATGAATCTGCCGCGCCGGAATGGGTACCTGGGACAGCCAGACGGTGTCCAGCATCAGGCTGTTACGCTCCGGGTCCTGAGGCGGCAGACAGCGCTCATCCCCATGATAGAGGTGCCAGCACTGCCAGTCCCGGCCCAATTGCGGAAGCATGGCATAAGCCGCGCGGGGGGTGTTGCCGCCGGCGACCACCAGATGGAAGGCGCCGCGCGCGGCAATAGCCTCTTGGGCCATACGCGCGATGGCTGCTGCCAATCTCTGGGCGAGGGCTGCGGTATCCGGATGTATATGCCAGGTGTTGCGGTTCCGGGCTGCTTCCATGTTGATGCACTCCTGTGTGTTCCGGATGATGATCTGCAGGCGTGGTATTTCCCCCGGATCTTTTGCCGGAAAGGATAGCCGCACTTTGCAGCTTGGGTCTATGATGCTGATTATTGAAATTGCCCTAAAGGAGGCAGAGATGGGTGGTCTGGAGGACTGGGTAGGCAATACCCCCCTATGTGAACTTCGGCGCTTGTCGCCGCATGCGGGTGTGCGGATTTTCGGGAAGCTGGAAGGTAACAATCCCGCGGGTTCCGTCAAAGATCGCCCCGCCGTGAATATGATTCGCCGGGCGTTGGAGCGTGGCACCATCACTTCTGCTACGCGCCTGATCGAACCCACCAGTGGGAACACGGGTATAGCCCTGGCCATGGCGGCATCGGTGCGGGGATTATCCATGACGCTGATCATGCCGGAGAACATGAGTATCGAAAGACGGCAGGTGATGCGTGCCTACGGTGCTGAAGTGATTCTCACGCCAGCCGCTCGGAGTATTGAAGGTTCTATTGATCTCGCGCACCAGATGGTGGCAGCGGGAGAGGGCTTCATGCTCGATCAGTTTTCCAACCCCGATAACCCCGAGGCGCATTATCTCAGTACCGGGCCGGAGATCTGGCGCGACACCCGCGGAACCGTGACCCATTTCGTCTCATCCATGGGGACGACGGGGACCATCATGGGCACCTCCCGCTATTTGCGGGAAGTGTCGCCCCGTATTCAGATTGTCGGCGTACAACCGACGGAGGGGGCCAAAATTCCTGGTATCCGGCGTTGGCCGAAAGCCTATTTGCCGCGCATCTATCACCCCGAGTCTGTTGATCAAATTATCGACATGAGCCAGGAAGAAGCCGAGGAAATGATCCGTCGTCTGGCACGGGAAGAAGGGGTGCTGGCGGGCATTTCTTCCGGTGGCGCGGTGGCTGCGGCTATCAGAGTGGCGCAAAAGCTGGACCATGGTGTGGTGGTTGCCATTATTTGTGATCGGGGTGACCGTTACCTCTCTACGGGTGTTTTCCCGGCTTGAGAGAATGATGCACGGGCGCAGCAGAGCTTTGCCGATAGCCGTCCGCTGGTCTATGGCGCTGTGCCTGGGGCTCGCTATCAGTAGTATGATGGCCGGGGCACAAACTCTGGAAATCAGCGCCGCACAGGTAAGCGGAGCGGGCTGGGCGGCGCAGCGCTTGCGCGCGACGCTGACCACGTCGGCGCAGGGCGACCAGCTCAGTCTGGCGGCGGGCGTCGTGCAAGCGGGCAAACGCAAGCTCTGGCAGCGTGCCCGACTGCGATGTAAGCTCGATACGGCGCAGGGTTGGGCGTGTCGTCAGGGGTTTCTGGCGGTGGACGGCAGTCCGTGGGGCGCGCTGCATGGCGACGGGCACGTACAGTTGCGGCAGGTGGGCGGCAGCGGGCAAGCCATGCTGGCGTTGCGCGCTGCGCAATTCGGCAGCGCCCGCGTGCAGGTGCAGAGTACCGCCGCCGGACAATGGCGTTTGACCGGTGCGGGTAGCCTGCCGGTTGCCGGTCTGGTGCATGCATTCACTCTGCTGCCGGCCACCTGGCAGACCTCGGGGCAGGCCCGGTGGCAGGTCCGCGCGCGGGGCGCAAGCTGGGCAAAGGCGCGTCAGATAGCCTTTGAATTGCAGGGTGGCCAGCTCCAGTTCAGTAGCCCGGATGGCTTGCAGGCCGCCCAGGGTGTCGCATTGCGGCTCCAAGGGGACGGTGTATATACCGGGCAATGGCACGGCACCGCCCGGATGCGCTGGACCCAGGGGGGTGTCCTCTGGAGTCCATGGTACTGGACAGCCCCCGCCGCACCGGTGCGGGTACAAACCCGCTGGCAACAGACGGCTAAGTCCTGGCAACTGGACCGAGGAAACATCCGCTGGCCCGGCCTCGGGCAGGGCGACTTTGCGCTGTACTGGCCAACACAGGGCGGGGTACTGCGCTGGCAGATCCGGGATATGGATGTAGCGATGGCGCCCCTGTATGCGAACTGGATTAAACCGCTGGCTCCCCCCGGCGGCCTCGCGGCCCAGTTGCAGGCTGCGGGGCAGGTGCGTTTTTCCGTGGCCGGAGAGGGTGGTCTGAGTGCGTTGAAATGGGATCTGCGCAACGCGGCTATTTCCAGCCCCGGGGGGCAGCTTGCGGTGACGGGCGTGCATAGCCGGGGCGCCTGGAGCCGTGCCGGCAAGACCTCTGACGCGGTGCTTCGCTGGCAGTCTGCGGAACTCTATCATATTCCTGCGGGTCCACTGCATGCGGAACTGGTCCTCAATCCCCAGGGCTTTCAGTTGCAACAGCCTTTCACCCTGGCCTTGCTGGGGGGCGAACTGCATTTTCGGCATCTGGCGGCACGTTGGGCAGGGCCCCGGTCGGGTTTTAGCATGAGCGGCGACTTGCGGGGGGCCAGCATGGCCCAATTGACCAGGATCATGCATTGGCCGCCGTTTACCGGGACGGTATCTGCCAGCATCCCGGAACTGCAGTATCAAGCGGGAGACATCACCACCAGCGGCGCACTTGCCGCCCAGGTGTTCGGAGGCGAGGTGCGGGTGGGCGATCTGCATATTGAGAATTTCTTCGGTGTTTTACCCCTGCTGCGGGCTAACATCGGGATTGCCGGGTTGCGACTGAAGCCCTTGACTGACGCCTTCCACTTTGGCTACATCAGCGGAGTGCTCAATGGTGACGTAAAAAATCTCACCCTGCTGAACTGGTCGCCGGAGGCTTTTCAGGCGCAGTTTCATACCGTTCCCGTTCATGGCGTGTCTCAGAAAATCAGCTATGCGGCGGTCCAGAGTCTTACCAGGCTGGGTGGCGGTAACGGCATCAGCGGATTTTTTCAGGGCATGTTTCTGCGGATGTTCAAGACCTTTGCGTATGCGCATCTGGGGATGGGGGTGCATCTCAAGGGTGGTGTCGCTGAATTGTCCGGAGTGGGGACAGAGGATTCGGGTTTTGTGATCCTTCAGGGGCAAGGGCTGCCCAGGGTGGATATAGTGGGGTACAATCGCCGGGTGGACTGGGACGAATTGCTGGCGCGTCTGAAAACCGCCATGCATAGTGGTGCCCAAGTCGGTACAGGAGAGTGAGCAAATGACAAAGCAGGGTTGGCTGAAAACGCAGGGCTGGCGCAGTGTGCTGGCATTGGGATTGCTTATGGCGCTGTCCGCTTGTGTGACCGTCAACATTTACTTTCCGGCTGCGGCGGCCCAGAAACTGGCGGATCAAGTAGTCGGTGAGGTCTATAAGGCCGCTGCCAAGGGTGCCTTGCAGGCCCCGGTTGCTCCGGCAGGATCGGCGCCGACGGCGCCGGCCCGATCCGCCGCCCCGGCTACGGATTCCCTGAGCATGGCATCCCCCTACCATGCGGCCAGCTACCTGTTGGCCATGGGCTTCTCGGCTATCAGCGGCACGGCGGAGGCCGCCGCGAACCTCGATGCTTCCAGTCCCGGGGTGCAATCGGCGCGGGCGCAGGTGGAGGCACTGGCGACGCAAATGCATCCTTACTTTGTCAGCGGCGCGGTGGGTTACACGGCCAATGGTCAGGTGACGATCCATGATGCGGCAGCCGTGTCGCTGCCGCAGCGGGCTCCGCTCAATGGGCTGGTGGGCAGCTATAACCAGGCGCTCAGCAATCTCTATCAGCAAATCGCTGATGCCAATGGCCATCCCGAGTGGGCGGGGCAAATTCAGCAGACTTTTGCCCATGCCTGGATCAGTAAAGCACCCGCGGGATACTGGTATCAGTCGCCCAGTGGTCAGTGGCAGAAGAAATAGTCACCATTTTGCAGAATATTCTGGTTTTTGACATCGAGACAGTGCCCGACGTTGTTGGCGGGCGGCGGGTGCATGGCATTGAGTTGGGGGATGACGCGGGCGTAGCGGAATTGCTGCAGCACCAGCGTCGCATCGAAACCCAGGGCGCCACGGAGTTTCTGCGCCCTTATTTGCATCGGGTCGTTGCTATCTCTGCCCTCTGGTGGCAGGGCGAGCAGGTCAAGCTCAACAGTTTCGGCAAGGCGGACGATGACGAAGCCACTCTCGTCGCTGCCTTCTTTCAGTTCATCCAGCGCCATGCCCCGCAACTGGTTTCCTGGAATGGCGCGGCCTTTGACCTCCCGGTACTGCATTACCGCGCCCTGCTTCACGGTATCCCTGCGACCCGCTACTGGGAGCAGGGACAGACCGATCAGAGTTATCGCTGGAATAATTACACCAGCCGTTACCACGAGCGCCATCTCGACCTCATGGATATCCTCTCTGCTTATCAGATGCGCAATGTCGCCCGCCTTCAGGACATGGCGTTGTTGTTGGGACTGCCTGGCAAGCTGGGGATGAGCGGCGCGGAGGTCTGGACCCATTATCAGGCCGGGGAACTGGCGGGCATCCGCCACTACTGCGAAGTCGAT
>JAAOMR010000154.1 GCA_018853935.1 Acidithiobacillus ferrivorans | reverse complement strand
TAAGGGGACCCCTCAGAATTCGGAAAAAATCGTACGCTTAGGCCGTAGAGCATACGTTAGTGCGACGAAGGCCCATCAGAATGCAGATTCCTGTTGCCGATCGTTTTCATTATGCAATTAGATTGTGCAACGTTGGAGACCCGTAAAAACGGGGGTTAAGCAACTATCGTACAAACCTTCCTTTGTGCAGGGCCGCTGACAGGACATCACCGCTGGCTATTCACCCGTGAACCCCCCAAAAACACCTGACCACCGTTGTTTACTGACTTGCGGGAAGCTTGTCGTACGATTTTTTCCGTTTTCTCAAGGGACCCCAAATCTGCCCCATTCAAAGATCACAAACCCGCATGGATACGGGCTTAGGTGCCGGTCAGACCAGCGGATTATCAATCCGATGGTCTGAATCCGAGCGGGATCTTTAACGATAATATTAATGTTCATTTATTGCATAAACTTCCATCTGTGCTTTGTAGCGATAAGGGGTGGATAATCCTGCAATAACAAATCTACACTCTACAAGCATATTGAAAAGCCTGTCTCGACTAAAATTATGATGGTGCTCTATTTCTATCCAGTATGGATTAGACTTCATCGCGTCCATTATTCTCCAGCTTGAAGAAGTTAGATCTGGAGTACTAATTATTAATGCGCCACCTGGACGCAACAACTTCTTTATCTTTTTTAATGCGGTAGTTGGGTACGGAATATGTTCTAAAACGTCCATCATAGAGATAGTATCAACTTTCTCATTTTCATCTATATTCATAAAATCAATTTGTTGTGATGAAAATCCAAGAGCCTTAATCCTTGATACTGTTTCTGCCCTAGAATCCAATCCTATAGCGTTAAAACCGAAATCAGAGGCGGTCATAACTAAGGCGCCATCCCCGCAACCGATATCCATCCAAGTCGGCCGCTGTTCTTTGTTCATTACTTTCATGTACCCACCTAAAACATCTATGGTTCTCTCAATCGTTGGCGCCCAGATTGTGCGCTTCATGTCAGGATCGCCGCCAGCCAATTGATTCGTGTGGGCTTTAGAGAAAACTTCCTTTAATCCATTTTCAGACCAGTGGTAACGAGTGTAAACATGACCGCATGCTGAGCAACGCATCCACTCTAGAGATCGTGGCAATGGTTCATGCCACAGGGTATGACGAGTGCAGTCAGCGACCCCGATTGCTACGCCTGATTCTTTGCATAGAGGGCAGGCTTCATATTCGATTTGTAAATTCACTTTATATCCAATTTAGTTTTATTTGAGACAGAATGCATCATTCTGTCTCGTGGCCTGCGGCCGGCGGAGTCTTAATGTACTGATTCTCCTGCTACCGGGCAAGCTCCATAAGGGGCTATTATGAGACATTACGATCACGGCGGAGATTTTGGACGATGGCGGACGTGAAAACAGGGCGGAAACGGCGGGTGGCGATCGAGGCGGAGACCGCGGTTCCAGTCGTGCCCGGGCAGGGGGAGTTGTTCGGGGGAGTCGTGGAAACCGTCACGGTGACAGCGGCACCCGAATCGGTGGCGCCCGGGTCTGTAGTATCGTCCCCTGATTCGCCACCCGCAGGGCTGTCGCCTGCAGGATCGCCGTCCGCAGGACAGGATCTGTTGCCTGTCGCTGTAGTCACCCCCAAAAAGCGTCAGAGAGCCCCGGAAGGGGAAAGGAAACATCTCACCCTCCTGGAGGTGGATCGCCTGCTGGCGGCCACGAAAGACAATCCCCGGACCGGCCTGCGCGACCGCTGCCTGATCCTCCTGATGTTCCGCCACGGGCTGCGGGTGACGGAGGCCTGCGCCATGCGGATGGACCAGGTGGACCTGGAGAGCAGGATTCTCCAGGTGCAGCGGCTCAAGGGCGGGCTGTCCACCACCCAGCCGCTGCGGACGGAGGAGATCCGGCTTTTGAAAGGCTGGATGGCCGAACGGGAGCGCTGGCTGCGGCAGTGGCGCAAGAAAGAAGGCGGCACTGGTGCGGCACTGGATCGTCAGGCGCTGTTTTTGAGTACCCGGGGGACAGCGCTGTCGCGCAAGACCTTCTGGGCGTTGCTGCGCCGCTATGGGGAACTGGCGGGACTGGCTCTGCCGCCCCATCCCCACATGCTCCGGCACGCCTGCGGCTTCGCTCTGGCCGACCAGGGCGCGGACACTCGGCTCATTCAGGACTATCTGGGGCACCGGAACATCCAGCATACGGTGCGCTACACGGCCACCAACCCCGTGCGCTTCGAGAAACTGTGGCGGTGAATGGTTGTCTTATTGCCATACATGACTTACATTGTCATTCAGGCTGGGTGAAGGAGAAAATTCATGGCTGCAAATCAACTCGTACAGGCGCGTATCGACGGCGCCATAAAGGAGGAGGCCTCTGTTGTCTTGGCGGCAATGGGGTTAACAGTTTCCGACGCAGTGCGGCTCATGCTGACCAAGGTTGCGCGTGAACATGCCCTTCCTTTTGATCCTTTGATTCCCAACGCCACCACTATAGCTGCCATGAAAGAGGCGCGCGCTGGCAACCTGCCGCGCGCCAACAGCATCCCAGAGCTAATGGCCGCGCTGCATGCGGACGATTGAATGGACCAGTCAGTTCAAGCGGGACTACAAGCGGGAGAGTAAAGGGGTACATCGTGCTTCCCTCGATGAGATTTTATCTCCCGCTGTCGAAAGTCTGGCGAATGATCAGCCTCTTGATCCGCGCTACTGTGATCATGCTCTTGGCGGTGATTGGAAAGACCATCGTGACTGCCATATCAAGCCCGATTTAGTGCTGATCTATCAGAAGCAGAACGAGGACATTCTCCGCCTGGTACGGCTTGGTTCACACAGTGAACTTGGGCTTTAAGCGGTAGTCAGACTCTCTGTTTATGGCGTTGTAACGTATTGACGCCATGGCGCCATGGTGGTAATACTTCAATAAGCCATGACGCCGCAAGGGATTAGCCATTATATGCAGAGGATGCAAACCATAGCCTTTTTTAGCCAGAAAGGAGGCAGCGGGAAAACCACATTGGCTGTCCATGCTGCCGTTGCTGCTGAAGAGTCTGGCAAACGAGTGGTGATTATCGATACAGACTCGCAAAAAAGCGCGACCACATGGGGAGTAGCCCGCACCACAGCTACGCCCGTAGTTGCTACTGCTGCAGCTACGGATTTGGTTCGTGTCCTTGATGCAGCGCGAGAAGAGCAAATGACAGTTGCCATTGTAGATACGGCCCCGCATGCAGCCCCTGATGCCGCGCGGATTGTTAGGTCCGTTGACTTGGTGGTAATCCCCTGTCGTCCGTCTGCTTTTGATATTGCCGCCGTCAGTGGCGCTGTGGATATCGTAAAGGCTGCAGGATCTAGGGCTGTATTCGTACTGTCAGCATGCCCAACAAGATCCCCTGAAGTGGCGGAAACCCGCGAGATTCTATTTGGTTACGGATTTCCCATCGCTCCTGTTGAAATTATGGAAAGGCGGGCATTTGCAAGAGCTGTAGCAACAGGACGGGCTGTGACTGAGTTTGAAAGTAATGGTAAAGCAGCGAATGAAATCCGAATGCTTTGGGAGTGGTTACAGGAGCAAATGGCATGACCAAACTGGTAAAAACAACGGGGCTTGCAGCTTTTACACGTAAGGATGTTGTGCCTGAGACGTCTGATGCACATACACGAGTTAGCGACGATGGTGAAATACAAAAAAAGGTCGTGGCAAAAGGACGTAAGCGCGGCAAAGGGGAAACGGTTGCGCTAACCGTTCGCTTACCTCGTGCGGAGTGGGAGCGGGTGCATCAGCTTGCAGTTTCTGAGGGCGCAAGTATTCAGTCTCTAGCGATTGAGGGATTGTCGCTTGTCTTTTCTCGGAAAGGGCTTCCAGAAATAGAAATAAAGTAAGCGTCATGACGCCATCACGTCATAAAGCCATGACTTCATCGGCTCAAGTTGAGAGCAAGGGTGCAAGCAGGCTAGAAGCTGTCCGCGTCACGCTAACGCAGGGAGAAAAAAAGCTGGTCTCAGCTTCTGCTGAGATTATGGGTGACCGTCCCGATAACGATGACATCGCGTTCTTGCATACCATTTTGTGCCAAGTTGGTTTGCCGCGTTCACGACCGGAGGGCACCACGTTCGAACGCCGATCCGGAGGATCAGCGCTTTTAATTGAGTCTGGTCGCTTATGGGACGGTAGAAATTTTGTGCAGCAGCCGTTGCCGTACGGTTCGATGCCACGCTTAATATTGGCCTGGATGAACACCTATGCCGTGCGATTTAATACCCCAGAAATACCTGTTGGAGACAGCGCTAGTGAGTTTCTACGCATGCTTGGCCAACCAAATAGCGGGGGTAAACGTGGAGCATTTACCACGCTCAGAAAGCAAGTGCAGGCACTTTCTGCGTGTCGCATGACGTTAGGTTTCAATGCCAACGGTCGAGTGCACACCTATGATGGCAAGCCGATAAAACATTTTGAAGCATGGATGCCTGCATCAGACCAACAACGACCCCTGTGGCCAGGATTGGTTACCTTTTCAGATGACTATTACACAACTCTGCGGGCACACGCGGTTCCTTTGGACTTGAGGGCGCTCATAGCTCTGAAAGGCTCAGCGTTAGCAATGGATATATACACTTGGTTGGCAGATAGGCTGCATCGAATAGATGGCCGCCCAGTTGTCTTACATTGGACAAATCTTCGCGAACAGTTCGGTCAAGAGTATCAAGGAAAAGAACCAGATAAAGATTTCAAGAAGAAGTTCTTGCCAGCGCTACAGACTGTTATGGCAGTCTATCCAGAAGCAAAAGTGAAGCAGGTGACTGGTGGATTACTGCTTGCATCCTCACCGCCACCCGTCCCATACCGTATAACACGATGAAAATGCCTGTTAATAAACCTGTGAATGGCGAGACTTATCCACGCTGAATCGGACCCCCTTTCCACGCTGAATCGGACCCCCCGGGCATGACATTTTCACGCTGAATCGGACCCCCTTTCCACGCTGAATCGGACCCCCCCTAAACCTATATGTTTTTACCTATATAAAAAACCTATATAAAATCCTATAGTTGAGAAACAAGTTCTGTGGATAACTCAAAAACTTGAGGAGCGCCCGCTTGTCGCCTTCGGCGCCGGGCGCAAACATCCCCGGCGGGGAGTCTGCCGCTCCCCCTGTCCGAGCCTTCGGCTCGCCGGATCGACCCCCTTCGGGGACTACGTCCCCCAATGCCGGCGGCATCGGCGCCCCTTTATTTTTATTCAACGGGGGAAGGGCATCGAGAAATGGCCCAGAATCGGTTTTTGATGGCCTAAGGTAGCTTTCCCCAGGCCAAGGCCCTTTGCGTGCGCTGCAGGGCAAATTTGAGGCCTTTACGGTGGCCTCTGCGTGAGAGGGTCACGCTGCATTATTTGACAGAGAGGTGGGGCTATCCTATGATCTGTCACAGTGACGATTGCAGGGGGAGGGTTTCATGGCAACGACCAGTGCGGAACGGATGCGGTGGAAGCGGGCGCGGGACCGGGGCATGGTCTGGGGCTATGGGGATGAATCCCAGCTCAGTGATACTGCCCTGATTGAACAACTGGCCATCGCCTACTGCAAGGCCCGTAATGAGGAAGGCAACGCCATTGCCCTGGGGCTGCTCCGGGAAATTGCAGCGCGGATTGGCCTGTCTGGTAAGTCACTGTGACGGGTGGATGAGCGCTGTCGATTGTAATAAATAATAGTATGTAATATTATATATCATATTACATACAAGAGGATTTCGGCATGGCATCACAGGAAGAAATCTGGGCGGCGGCGGATGCGCTGGTGAAGGCGGGGGGACGGCC
>JAAOMR010000153.1 GCA_018853935.1 Acidithiobacillus ferrivorans | reverse complement strand
TAAGGGGACCCCTCAGAATTCGGAAAAAATCGTACGCTTAGGCCGTAGAGCATACGTTAGTGCGACGAAGGCCCATCAGAATGCAGATTCCTGTTGCCGATCGTTTTCATTATGCAATTAGATTTTGCAACGTTGGAGACCCGTAAAAACGGGGGTTCAGCAACTATCGTACAAACCTTCCTTTGTGCAGGTGCCGTTGACAGGGCACCACCGCTAGCCATTCACCCGTGAACAGCCATAAAAACACCTGATCCCCATTGTTTACTGACTTGCGGGAAGTTTGTCGTACGATTTTTTCCGTTTTCTCAAGGGACCCCTAAGTGGGTTGGCTGTTCCATTGCTTCCCGAACCCCTTTTTCGTCACAGTGCCAGATTGTCATATTTCAGTCTAATCGAACTGCTTAACTGACTTCCCTGTTACATCGCTCCGCGGACCCCTATGTGGCGGCTTAAACGTCTTTGTTATATTCAAAAAATGGCCTAATCTTATTACTATAGGCATGCTTGATGTTTGAGGTAAAAAAGCCACCGCAATCGGATTTTCTAGTGCATGGCGCGCACTCCGGAGCGTACTCATTTTTCCAATCACTGATCGACTTCACGTATGCGTGTTCGACATCCCTATTCACAAGGCACAGGGGATGGTTGTACACCGCGCATCGCATTCCATAGGCTGCGAGAATTCCAACAGCCTCGCTCAGCACATCACGATAATCGGCTGGATCAATCCATAAGGAGTCAAAGTTGGCTCGCGTGAACCCCGTGATTTCCAGGCCCATCAACGCCACTTGATCGACGAACAGCAAATTGCGGGCAACGAATTCAGCTAGTTTCGGTAGGCGTTCGATGGTCTGCTTGTGCAGGACGATTCGAAGTTCTACCTTCTGCTTAAGACGCTTGAGGTTCAAGATGCCGCGGATAGTCTCATCAAACGCCCCCGGTGCCTGCACGACGTAGTCATGGCGTGCAGGGTCGTCTGAATACACGGGGATGCCGAGCATCAAGTCATGATGTTCGATTTCTGCGAAGTGCTGAGCAAAGCGCGGGTCTGCGAAGCGCCTTCCGTTGGACAGCACATGGATCGATGTCTGCGGTAGGCATGCTTTAGCGAGGCGCAAGATGTCCAGAAATTCATCACCGAAGAACATGGGCTCCCCACCTGTAAACCCGATTTGCTTCGTGCTTCGCGGAATCAATGGTAGCAACTGGCGGACTTCGCGCAAAATCCAGCTGTCATCGACGTTCTTTGGCGGTTGCGAGCACATTAAGCAGTAGTGATTGCACTGCTCCGTCACCAGGATGCTGTTGTGTGGCGAAGACGCCCGAAAAAGCACTCGCACATAGCCATCATCGGTCAGTCGGATGACATCATCTTGGCCAAGATAGGCGAACTCTCCAGGCAGGACAACGCAAGGCACATCCTCGGTCTGGTCGCCGCGGCCTTCTGCATCAATGAAAACATATAAGACGAAGCCTAGTGGAAGTGGTCGCACCGACCCATGCACTAGGAAAGCTTTGCTTTGCCGAAGCACCAATGGTAGGTCAGCCCGAGTCTCTAGGCTAAAGAGTCCGCCAGGACCGCGAAGCGCAGTAGTCCGCGCATGTAGCTTCAGCATCGATGTACCCAGCGCCTGAAGATTTGGATAACGTTTTTATCCTCACGCATCAGCCCGATAAGGTGCTTGAACATGGCCATGTTCCGCTGGCAATAGGCCGATTCTGGCTTGCGACCGAGGACGTCTCCGAACATCGCATGATGGTAAATTGGGTCAGCACCACAATACGGTTCAAATGCGCAGTCTGTGCAACCGGGTGCCGATAGCGTGTAAGAGTCATCCAGGGCGTCCAATAGCACCGGAGCCGTGAAAATCTGCTCGTAACTGTGATGGTGAACATTACCCATTTTGAATGTTGCGTCCCCCATCTCACGCAGCATGCGAGCCTCATCTGAGGCATATACGTCTCCGTCATAGTTGAAAACCACAGCTTCAATGCCAGCGCCAGACGGGTTTCTCATGTCCACGAACCCTGGGTCGTTAGAGGTCAGCATCTTTGTCAATAAGATTGACGAGTAGTGCTCAATAAAATGGATGCCTCTCTTGTTGAGATCCAGTATGTAACCAAGTGCCTCTTTATAGAACTCCAACCAGCGTTCAGTATTGTAAGCCGTATAGCGCTTTGTCCTTAACGCGAATCCGTAGGGAGACAATGGTCGCAAAAATATGCTCTGGAAACCCAGCCGCAGATATTCATCGACGATATCCTGTGGACGTCCCAAGCTTTCGAGCGTGGTGGTCATCAAGGCCGAAACCCGATCAAATCCAAGCGTATCTCTGGCTTTCTGCAATCCCTGTTCAAAACGCTGATGGCTATCGTGCCCAGGTCGCGGCCTATTTTTGTCGTGCAGGTCTTGTGGGCCATCCAATGAAGTGGATAACAAGACGTTGTGTTGTCGGCAGAATTCCAGCATATCTGGCGTAATGAGCGACAGCGTCGTAGCGATGACAAACTCCAGAGGTCGGCCTTGTGCGTTACGTCGTTCAGCTTGCCCAACGATGTAACGGATGATATCAAAGTTGAGCAGCGGTTCACCACCCTGAAACTCAATCTTGAGCGCTGGCGTAGGGGAACGGAAAACTAACTCTAAGGCCTTATCTGCTGTGTCCTGCGTCATATCGAACTGCATGTGGTCTTCAGACTGCCGGGAGACCTGGCAATAGGGACAACTATGATCACAGCGCAGCGTCACCACAAAAATATGTAAGCTGGTGAAATTGGCAAGGCCCTGTAGTTTTGTGCGCAGCTTCAGCCCCAGTAACTCCAGGGGCGCCTGCTCACCATCTTGTCGAATGAAATGGCGCGCGCGTAAATCAGCGTAGTCCGGATCATCCGGGCTTAAGCTGTGTTCAACGAGTGCATCAAGCTGAACTGCCGACAGGAATATCATCTCGCCAACGAGGTTACTTAAGAATACGGTGTCATCATCCCACCGCACAAACCGAAACGGCAGCAGTTTGTAGCTGGACGGTCGCGGCTGGAACTGAGCGATCGTTTGAAATTTACTCAATAGACTGCAACCCAGAACGTGAGAACGCAAGACCGAGAATCAGGTTGCGTTCCTGTTCTGTTTCCTTCTTGATGATAAACCTTAGTTGCTGATCCAAGACTTCTTTTGTAAAGTCCTGAAGCACCACGGCAACTGCTTCTTCCGAAGCAGAATGATCAAGAGTAATGGTACAGACGATGTCAGATCCATGAATTGAAATGTTGGCAGCCAGGCGCCCGATAAACCGATATGCCGCCTTTTGGACGGCCTCTACTACGTAGACAGTAGCGTCAAATGACAGGATATACGGCGACATCACGACGATGAATAGTGCGACGTATGAGAGGAATGCGACGCATGGCTTGCGTGAGATTCATACTGAGCTAACACTTCGCCAAAATCGCTTCTCTTTAGCACGAAATTGAAGATGTCTCCATTAGATCTGACGGAGAATCTGCCGTCCTGGCGTGGAGCGCCGACAATAGGTTGTGTTAGATTAATCACACTAGACAAAGCTGACTCAGGTCCCGGATGGCTAAGGCATGTTGTAGGAAGTGCGACCGTAAACGCTGCCGCGAGCACTGTAAATGGGGTGAGAAATTTCTTTTTCATCGCTTCCTTCCTTTTTCAACCGATGCATCGAGCTGATGGATAATTATCTTATGTAGACAATGGCAAAGGTAAAATCCCATCACGTTGATGGGTCACTAATCAGACCTTTGCGTCATTCTGTCTTGTAGCGCGCAATCGGGCAAGAGAGGTGTCTTGATTCTGCGCGGTTCTCCGTCAACCTGGTTGGCCTTTCGAAGGCCACAGAAAAACGCTTTCACGGCATTCCATCCCATCTTCTGCGTTTCATTTTCTGTTCTCTGATGGCTGACGAGATACTGCCCATCACAAACAACCCGGGTACGGCATACTGGAACACTTCAGTCGCAATATTTCCGACCATGATGCCGCCACGGGCCAGACCTGTGTTTACGGCGTTTGGTATTGCCGCTGCGGGGTTAGCGACGACGGGGACGGGCTCGTTTAGCGTATTTATTTCGTGCAGGAAGTGCACATGCCACAGGTGGAAACCGATATAGGCGAAGACAGCCATCATCAAATCCATCCACCATGGCAATCTGGTGGCCAGGTTGAGCAGATCTTCAAACAAGGATGTTCTGCCGCGTTGTTGCACTCCGCATGCTCCTATTTTGAGATGGCAAAGCCAGCTTATACATGCTGTCTACAACCATCCCTGATGTGGTCCTGCCCGGGGAATTAGACGATCCGCACAGAAAAGCAACCCGCCCGCTACAGGCCAACACCTCGATCGTCACAGTGACTTACCCGACAAACCGATCCCCGCCGCGATTTCCCGGAGCAGCCCCAGGGCAATGGCGTTTCCCTGCCCTCGCAGGCCTTCTGGCAGGCTATCGCCAGTTGTTCGATCAGGGCGGTATCACTGAGCTGCGATTCATCGCCCTCACCCCAGACTAGGCCGCGATCCCGCGCCCGCTTCCACCGCATTCGTTCCGCACTGGTCGTTGCCATAAAATCCTCCCCGCGCAATCGTCGCAGTGGCAAAGCAAAAGGCGGCACCATCGCTCCGTCAACCGGTGCAGCCTGAATCCAACGTGCAGAAGCCGCCGCAAAGGCCTCAAATTTGCCCTACAGCGCACGCAATGGGGCCTGGCAATGGAAATCTGCCTCAAGGCATCAATAATCGATTCTAGGCCATTTCTCGATGCCCTTACCCCGTTGAATAAAAATAAAGGGGGAGCCGATGCCGTAGGCATGGGGGGACGTAGTCCCCGAAGGAGGTCGATCCGGCGAGCCGAAGGCTCGGACAGGGGGAGCGGCAGGCTCCCCGCCGGGGGATGTTTGTGCCCGGCGCCGAAGGCGGCAAGCGGGCGCTCCTTAAGTTTAAGTTTTAAGCAGATCGCAGTTATCCACAGAAAGTGCTGACCAATTACAGGAAATTTATAGGTTTTATTAAAGGATTTAACCTAACGGTTTAGGGGGGGGGGGATTTCAC
>JAAOMR010000152.1 GCA_018853935.1 Acidithiobacillus ferrivorans | reverse complement strand
ATCATCCTTGGCGGCGTGATCCATCGCACTCAGGTCAGGCTGGTCCATATCGTCCTTGTGATTTGATAACTTGCGGTATTTTACATCAAAACGAAGCGTGGAGCACGGGGTCCTGAACAGTTACTCCGGATGTTTGTGTCTAATTGTATGCGCCCGTGAAGTACGCCGCCTGATGTAATGGTAAAACCGCTATAGGTGATTTCATGAGCATTTTCTGTAATATCGTTGTGATTACATAGATAGGTTTGCGATGTATTATTAACCCATGGGATCTGCATAAGCGTTGGTAAGTTACATGATAGAGCTATAGATTGTGCTAAAGACTCCTTGAGATGTAACAAGTCTGCATTGCTCAGGCTCGGCAGCGTGGTGAAGTGATGACTGGCCGTACGTATGCCTTCTGGGGTTAGTTTTTCCTTTGGAACACGGAGAGCGCGAAGCATCGTATTTATGTCCAATGACCTATATAGAGTGCCATTTACGATTAGAATATTGTCTAACACGCCGACATAGACACTCCCCATCTTTTGTCCATGTTCATAGATATCATTTGGACGCTTGAAATTAATATTTTCATAACCGCTATTATATAGACCACGACAAACCGCCATACAAATGGTGTCAAGCCATTGTTCGATACTTAAGCGCTGCGCCGGAAGCGTTAAGCTCCAATTAATTTGTTTGCGATATAAATACGATGTACCTCCGCCAGTTAAACGCCGGACAATTGGAATGGATCTAGTCTGACAATATGCTGGCCGTACAGCAAAGCGCCGGTCCTCATAGGCACCTAATGCCACGGTTTGTGTGCTTTCGTAAAAGCGCAGCAATGGCACATGGTCTGTACGTGTAACGATAATTTGCTGCGAATCGAGGACGAGGTTATCGGCGCCGCTCCGAAGTCCACTATCTCCCCAAGTAAGCTTGTTCATAAATTTGTTTGCCATCAATCAGTCGTTGTGCGCCGGCATCCTTGCCATGCCTGGCAAGCCATGCCAATAGCCGTTACAAGCCGGCGAGCGAAGCGTATCCTCGGAAATAGATGTGCCCGATAACGTTGCCTGAAATATTTTCACAACGGTATCGGTATCTTCAAGTTGTGGAGATATACGCACTACGTCTATATCCATATTCAACATTGCCCCAGTCTCATGTAGGAGATTACATGGAACGCCTGATTGAAGTTGGATGCCATTCATGGTGAACAAGCGTTCATGCTCTTGGGTAAACAATGGCCGCCCTTCTGGATCCCGCATGCAGCGTTGTTCACACGCATCCTTGCCGATATTATCAGCGCGGGCAGTGAAGCAGCGTGCCGAAAACGATAGCGGTAAGTATCCATACGCGAAGACCTCAGTTTCCATGGCCGCCGGCCTCATGGTTTGTAACGTGCCGATGGTTGTGGCGGATAGCTCCACCGGAGGCACCCACCGAACTGCCCCAAGCTCGGCTAAGAACGACAACGTATTGTTATTATAACAGTTTATGTGGGGTCCTGCGACAAAGGGAAAGCGCCCCGTCAGTAAATGAACTGCTGACATGTCATTGGCTTCGACAAGGTAGTTGGTATTTGCACAAATCTTCTCTAATTGTAGAAGATCCGAATTGGCTTCCGGGAGGGCTAGTGTGGAAAGCACAACCTCCTTGCCGGCGTCAGTGAGTCGCGCCGCAATGTTGAGCCAGTCCGCTCTACTCAGCGCGCGTCGTTTTGCGCACACGGTCTCTCCTAGATAAACAATATCTACCGGCCAGGTTGCGGCAGATTGATAAAACTGCTCTATAGTTTCCTTTGACCAGTGGTAGTGAATAGGGCCTAATGAAATCTTCATTTTTTGCTCGGAAACCCTGGAATTTACGCCGGGGAGGGATAGCGTGGCCTGCGGTGCAAGCCCCATTCCCGAACTCCTTTTTAGGATGCTATCTTGGTGAGCGAATATCTATGGTCATCGGCGCGCTAAAGCACGCCATGAACCGTCTGTATAATATCGGGACTTAATGCCATGGCCGGTGATATGCCCCGAGAGTGTGGGACTGTCCTTCAGAAAGGCGATCCAGGGCGGAGGTCCATTGGGTTTTTACGGAATATCGCTCAGGATTCGAAGCGCAAAGATCTATGGCCGCGCGCAAGACGCGCGCGACGGCGGCGACATAGGCCGGACTTCTCTGGCGTCCTTCCACCTTGATGGCAGCTACATTATGCTGGAATAACTCTGGTAATATATCCAGGACATTTAGGCTGGTAGGTTCTTCAATGGCGTAATATGGCTGCGCGTTGGTATAGTAGCGACCCTTGCACAAGGTGGGATAACCAGTCGCCTCATTAAGGCCATGGCGATCAATCAACACGCCATTTAGACGAGACTGACGGCCCAGGGAGGTCTCCTCCCACCGTACAGACTCAGCGGGTGAACAAACTCCGCTGGCATTGGGGGAGCGGCCCGTAATGTAGGATGACAAGGCGCAACGACCTTCTACCATGACGCATAGACTTCCATAACCGAATACTTCGATTTCTACCGGGCTGTTGGCGATGGTATGCCAAAGTTGCGGTAAGGAGAGAACTCTTGGTAGAACGGCCCTCTGAATGCCAAATCGCTGGTGGTAGAACTCCAGCGCCTGATAAGTGGTGGCAGAGGCTTGCACGGAAAGATGCAAACGCAGATTGGGATGCTGGTTTGCGGCATAGCGCAGCAAGCCAAGGTCCGCGATGATCGCGGCATCTATTCCAAGCAACGCAGCGCGATCCACGGCGCTGGTCCAGACAGACCAGTTGTGTGTCTGTGGATAGGTGTTGATAGCGAGCAGGACTTTTTTCCCGGCGCGATGCGCATATTCGATGCCCCGTGCGGCATCATCCGCTCCAAAATTAAGCCCAGGAAAATTGCGCGCGTTAGTATCGTCACGGAAGCCCATATACACGGCATCTGCACCGTTATCAACAGCAGCTTTCAAGGCAGGTAGTCCGCCTGCGGGGCAAACCAACTCCGGTTTTCGGTTATTCATATGATCTTCCTTCTACATGGATGAACTTTCACTCGTCAACGCCATTTTTGAATGTATTTATGGGCACTCAAGGCTGAAGGACGCGATCCAGCAAGTCATGCAAGTGCTTGTCGACATGCATTCTGCGGATGCTGCGATCTATGCTTTGCCTTATTCGAGGACCAAATGGGATCGGTAGACCGCTGATCGGGGTGAGCCAATCCAAGTCTATCGAATCCATAAAATTCTTCAGCTGGAGTCCGATAGCTGTTTCTCCTTCCAGCACCAGGCGGCGCGCGAAGAAGAGGGTATCGGGATCTTCGAGGCGTAGTGCGAGGCGGCACAAATCC
Source organism: Acidithiobacillus ferrivorans (assembly GCA_018853935.1). Taxonomy (GTDB): domain Bacteria; phylum Pseudomonadota; class Gammaproteobacteria; order Acidithiobacillales; family Acidithiobacillaceae; genus Acidithiobacillus; species Acidithiobacillus ferrivorans. The sequence goes on along the minus strand of JAAOMR010000152.1, from coordinate 23,243 downwards.
TTGGCGGTTCCGGCAATGCGCAAGTCGACGGGTCCAGCTGAGGCTAGAGCAATCCCCTCCCGCCTTATTGTTAAATAGAAGGATTTTCCAAGATCGGACACCTCAATCACTATGCGCCGCCCCGCTATCTGATGGAAATCCGCTGGATGTTTCGCCAGCACCCAATTGGCCGTGCGCATGAAGAGGGCCGTGAGCACGGGATTCATAAAAATGGTTGTTGCGCACTTATTGGGATGCTCAATCGCCATGTTGACTTTCCGTTGAAAAAGCATTATCAATACACCATAGCAAAATATAAACAGATATGGAAGTACCATTATTGCGTACGCTTGGCGCAAACGAGGTGGTTGACATGGATTTGCCATACTTAAAAATCAAAGGACGGTCCCTGCTCCCTGTGATACAGGGGGGTATGGGTATTGGTGTTTCAGCACATCGTTTGGCCGGGGCTGTGGCGGCGGAAGGGGCTGTCGGAACCATTGCAAGCGTGGAGCTACGGCGTTTACACGAGGATCTGATGCGACCCTTGCGGCGCCTGAGAGATCCTGCAGCTTCGGCCAAGGCAAACCTGATCGCGTTAGATCGCGAGATTCAGGAGGCGCGCCGGATCGCAGGAAAAGAGGGCTTTATCGCAGTTAATGTCATGCATGCCATTTCGGGCTATCGGGAGCATGTGCTCCAAGCTATCAAGAGCGGGGTTAACGCGGTGGTCGTGGGCGCTGGTCTGCCCATGGACTTACCAACGCTGGCAGCGGAGTTCCCCAAGGTCGCTCTGATCCCGATTCTTTCTGAAGGTCGCGGCGTTCAGCTGGTTATGCGCCGTTGGATGCGCCAGAAACGACTTCCAGACGCTATCGTTATCGAGAATCCCCAATTCGCTGGCGGGCATTTGGGAGCTACCAGATTGGAGGATGTTTCAAATCCCAAGTATGGTTTTGCAAATGTCCTGCCCGCGATCCGCAAACTGTTTGCAGAATTGGGTCTGAAACCTGACCAGATCCCGCTCGTCGCCGCTGGAGGGATCTCTTCCGTTCAGAAAATGCACGAGATATTTTCCCTCGGCGGAAGCGGGGCTCAGTTGGGCACCCCGTTCGCTGTAACCACCGAGGGCGACGCGCACATCAATTTTAAGCGTGTCCTGGCCGATGCGATGCCTAAAGACCTGGTGACATTTATGAGTTCGGCAGGTCTGCCCGCGCGTGCAGTACTTACCCCCTGGTTGCGCCGATACTTGGGACGTGAGGAAGAACTGCGTGCTTGCGCGAGTCAAGACCATTCGCTGTGCCCAAGTCAGACGGAGTGCTTGGTACATTGCGGGTTCAAGGATGGTAATTCGTCCTCCGGGCAATTCTGCATTGAGGCCCAGTTGGCTGCTGCACAACGAGGTGATGTGCAGCATGGGCTATTTTTTCGTGGCGCCGGACAGCTACCCTTTGGTCAACAAATTAGAAGTGTTCGCGACCTTGTTGCGACGCTGCTATACGAAGCTGTATGGACAAACACAGAGAATTGTATGCCAGCGATGGCAGTGTGACCGAATGGTCATGTCAAAAGCGGCAGTGCTCGATGGATACAACGCCTTTTTTTGCCAAAATACATCAGCTAATCATAATGTTAATTTATGCGAAATATATAACTCTGTGGCATAAACTTTGCAGCATCACGGTGTAGGCAATCGAGCCTCCGCTGGGGTCGGCACCTAGGTGAAAATGTTTGAGTTTTTACCAAGTTACAAGACACTTGCGTGGCCAGCATGGATTTCATTCTATGGATATATGATTTATCAATTGAAATATATGCGTGATGGAAGTAGGGAAAATCACATTACGCAGCCTATAGCAGAGAAGCTAACGATCCAGCAGATACGGGATGTGGCGGCTTATCTATCCAGACTATATGGAGATTGACGGGATTTGAATATGGTTGCAGCTTCGTCACGGTTAGTGGATAGGGTGCGCAACCACGGTCTTAAAAGAAGTTCGGGCATTAATTTTTTGTAATCGATAAATCGGATGTATGGATTCGCTAGAAATCTGAATGATACATTGGCAGATAATGTTCATATAATATGATCACGCTGGCGAATATTTAACATGGGGTTTTATTTATAACCGGCCTATAACTATCGAGAGTCTGCAATAGGAGCTTGGTGGTTGCTGGCCCGATCAACTAAGGTGCCACATATGCTACAAAAAAACCCGTTTTCATCAGCCGTTTCCGTGCTAACGATAGCCATGGCCATGACGTCAGTAGCCTATGGATCCACTATTGCTAAAACGGTCTCAGTGGCTTCTCCTGCAGCAGCCACCGCTAGTGTTATGAACGTTACTGCTGCCACTTCGTCGGTTACTTCAGGCGGTGTTCCCACGGTGGTGCAGAACTCTTGCATGGCCTGCCATGGCCTGCAGGGTGTTTCGCCAGATGGCGGTATGTTCCCCAACTTGGCAGGGCAATGGAAGCCCTACATATTGCGCGAACTTGACCATTTCAAGGCGCATACACGAGCGGATCCGTTATCTCCCATTATGTGGGGTATGGTGGCCCCGTTGACCGCCGCGCAGACGCAACAGGTTGCCGAATACTTTTCTTCTCAGAAGCCCGCGTCAGGACATGTTTATGATCCCAAGCTCGTCGCCGAGGGGAAAAAGCTGTACTTCGGGGGGTTGCCCAAGATGCAAATGCCGGCGTGCATGGCATGTCATGGCACAACGCTGGCAGGTCTGCCCCCTTTCTTCCCGATGCTGGCAGGACAAAAACGCACTTATGTGATTAATCAACTGACCTATTTCAAGTCCGGACAGCGGGTCGCCACGCATAAGGGCATTATGCAATACATAGCCACCAGGTTAGATCAAACGCAAATCGCCGCGCTGGCCGCCTATATAAGGTCTCGGTGAGCGCCATGACTGAAAATGAATACACCAAAGCAAAGGGTGACGGCACTCTGGATGGGAAAACCATACTCGTAACCGGTGCGGGAGACGGCATTGGTAAGGCCGTCTCCATCGAGTATGCCCGACAGGGCGCTACGGTTGTTTTGTTGGGAAAAACGAAGCGTAATCTGGAGGGGGTTTACGATGAAATCACCGACTATGGATACCCGGAGCCGGCTATTCTCGTGGTGGATCTCGCCGATCCGACAGCCGATGCATTTAAAAGCATAGGCGCGGCTATTTCTAGCGAATTTAAACAGCTGCACGGCATAGTGCATAATGCGGCAGAAATCGGAATGTTAACTCCACTGGAGAGCTATGAAGGGGCTCTGTGGGATCATGTATTTCAGGTCAACGTAAAGTCTCCCCTTCTCGTGACGCAGCAGTGCCTGCCGTTATTGAAAGAGGCCGCATACGCCTCCATCATTTTTACAACGGATGAGTCTGGCGTAAAGCCTAAAGGCTATTGGGGCGCCTACGGGGTGAGCAAGGCCGCCATTTTGCATATGGCGCGCATGTGGGCGATAGAGTATGCCAAAACGAATATTCGGGTGAATATCGTAGATCCTGGACCATGTAGAACTGGGCTTCGCCTGATGACGCATCCCGGCATGCCGATGAAGCGATATACGCCTCCTGAAGCAATCACCAGTATCTATATGAGATTAATGGATCGTGACGTGTTGGGTCATAACGGAGAGTTGTTTTATGCCCAAGATTTTATCAATCCTGATTTGGATGACAGAACGGCAAGGGATCTGGCAACTTCTACAATATAATCCATCAAATAGCACATAGGAATCAATATCATGTCAGACGAAGCGCAAGACAACAAGCATGCTCCAAATATAACACGCCGCCGCTTTCTTACGGCGCTGGTGACGGTATCTGGTGTCGCGGTGGCGGGCACTATCGCGGTTCCCATGGTCAAGTCACTGGATCCAACCGCCGCCGCCGCTGCATTAGCCACTACGACCATTGATCTGAGTCCCATCGAACCAGGCATGCAAATGGTGGCATTGTGGCAGGAGAAGCCCGTTATTGTGGTAAACAGAACCCCGGAAATGCTGGCCTCGCTGGATGAGGCAGAGCAGAAGGGCATATTGAAGGATCCCAACTGTAATATTCCGCAGCAGCCTCCCTATTGCAAAAACAAGTATAGGTCACGGGTGGCGGAATGGTATGTCGGTATAAAAATATGCAACCACCTGTGTTGCATACCGCATTACCGGCCCAAAAAAGCCAGTGTCGCGCCGTGGTGGCTCGGCGGATTTCATTGTCCTTGCCATGGATCCATGTACGATCTTTCTGCCCGCGTAATCAAAGGTTCACCCGCTCCTCACAATATGGCGGTTCCTGAATATGACATCGATGTGGAAAAGAAAAGCGTTGTTGTAACCAACATGTATCCGCTCGCGCATTTGTGCTGAGCGTGGTAGCCGACAAAGGAGGCTGATATGAGTTTCAAAACGTGGTTTGTCAAACGTTCGCCGTTGCCGGAGATGTGGCGGGAGCACATGGCTGAATACTACGCGCCAAAGAATTTCAACATCTTTTATTACGCCGGGTCCCTGCTTTTACTGATGGTAGTGCTGCAGTTTCTGTCAGGATTTTTGGTTCTGGCACACTACATACCCTCTGTTAGTGATGCCTATGACTCCGTATACGGAATCATGTACGACGTGCATTATGGTTGGCTTATGCAGTATATGCATGTCGATGGCGTCTCCCTGATATTCGTGCTTCTGTATATACACATGGCAAGAGGCATGCTTTACGGCTCCTACCGGGCACCGCGAGAGCTCGTATGGGTCATCGGCTATACGATCTATCTGGCGTTTATGGCGGAGGCATTTTTTGGATATATATTGCCGTATTCAAACCTGTCATATTGGGCAGGAACGGTAATTACCTCATTGTTCAAGTCTATTCCATTCATCGGAGAATGGGTCACCACTCTGGTGCGCGGTGGCTCCGGCATGAGCGGAGACACGTTGGATCGCTTCATGGCATTGCATGTGACGGTGGTGTTTCTGGTCATTGTCGGACTGATCGTGTTCCATATTCTTTATCTACATAAAGTCGGTTCTAACAATCCCGACGGTCTTGAGATCAAGGCCAACAAAGGGCCCGACGGGCACCCGATAGATGCTATTCCCTTTCACCCCTACTATTCCGTGAAAGATCTATTCGGATTCGGTGTATGGCTATTCATTTTTGCGGCGATTATTTTCTATGCACCGACGGTGCATCATATTTTTCTGGAGCGTACCATGTCGACGCCGGCGAACCCATTGAAAAGCCTGCCGGATGTTACCCCGCCATGGTATTTGTCGCCATTTTACGCCATGTTGCGGGCTATACCGAATAAGAATGGTGGCATTATATTGATGGTGGTGGCGGTAGTGTTTCCGTTCGTACTCCCATGGCTTGATAGAAATCCGGTGATATCGACGCGTTATCGCCCGATTACTCGTATTATGCTCATTATCTTTTTTGTCAACTTCCTCATGCTGGCCTATCTTGGCGAGCAACCACCGTTGCCTAAATATTTTATCCTGGAGCGAGTAGGGGCGGTTATATATGTGGCATTCTTCATTTTACTGCCATTCGTGAGCAAGTTTGAGCCCACCCGGACACCACCCGCGCGGGTCCGTTTCCATGCCCACTGATATTGCGCAGAGAGGAGGCATTATGAAAAAATATGTTGTGTGGGCAGGCATGGCCTTGGGGCTGCTTGCCAGTGCGCCCGGAGCATTTGCAGATAACGGGCCCAAGATGATAGCACCGCATTATACCTACAACTCAAAGACTATAATTGCAGGTGCGAAGCTGTTCGCAACCGACTGTATGGCTTGTCATTCTATTAAATTTATGCGTTACGAGTTTCTGACGAATGATCTGGGAATGTCCAAGGCCGATGTGCATAAGTATATCATGCTGCCGACTGGTTCCAAATATAAAGGGAATATGGTGTCAGCGATGCCAACCGACATGGCGCACAAATGGTTTGGCCTTCCCCCGCCGGACTTGAGTCAAATAGTTCGGTATAAGAGTCAAAATTGGGTATATACCTATTTGCTCTCGTTCTACCTTGATCCCAAGCAGCCATCCGGCTGGAATAATCATGTATTTCCCAATGTGGCAATGCCTGATGTGCTTGCACTGCATAGTGGGTTCGTGAATGAACAAGGGAAGGTGCTTCGTGCGGGTGACGAGTCTCCTCAGAAATTCAAGGAGCAAGTCTCTGACATCGTCGCCTTTTTAAGGTTTGTATCTGATCCGTCTGTTGTACAACGGCACGACGAAGGGCCTTGGGTGCTCGGTTTGCTTGCACTGTTTATTATCTTTGCCTATTTCCTCAAAAAGGAGTACTGGAGAGACGTGAAATAAATTACCATTATTTAGGTCTGTTGCATCTTAAACGATCAATCTATAAGGAGTAATGTCATGAGTAAGGAACAAAATGGAACCGAAAAGCCCCAGAACCTGAGTCGCCGTGATGTCTTGAAAGGTATCGCCATAACGGCTGGTGTAGTAGCTGCCGGGGCAGTGGTCGGGGTAAATCCCATCGGCGCGGCGCATGCGGCTGGAAAGTGTCCAGGAATCACACCTAAGGCCTCCCTGCAATATCAGCCACATCCCAAGGGCAAGGAGCAATGCTCTGCTTGCGCGAATTTTATCGCGCCGCACTGCTGCAAGGTCGTGGCTGGATCGGTGGTGCCGGAGGGGTACTGTATGGCATTTATTCTTAAGCCGGCATAAAAGCGTATTATGGGGAGTATGCCACGCCTACTATAATCCTCCTGTGGGCGATGGTGTACGAACAATGCGGAGTGGATATTAGCGAGGTGCGGAGCTACACTTAAATCGGTGGGGTTTGGAGGGTGGGAGCAAAGTGCAGCGCCACCACCTGAAAGGCGCCGGAGGCTGTTATAACCGAAAGGTAGCTCTAGAAAGAAGGAGGTGCGGGGGAGGGCAGGTATTTTTCAATGCTTGCGAGCTACCCAGCCTTGGCGCAGGCGCCAGGGACTCCGCGTAATATTTATGACTTTGCGAAAGATATCATGTACTGCGGTAGCGATGGCTGTATGCGCGCTGGCTTTTGCAGCCCCCGCTTTAGCGGCTGAACAGCCAATGCAAGCAGCTATTCATGAGGGGGACCAGTTGTTCGCCGCGGCGTCCCTGGGAACTAAGGGTAATAGCTGTATGACGTGTCACCGTGGTGCCGGACGCGTCGAGGGTATGCTACCGAATGGTAAAAAGATTCCAAGCCTTCTTGGTGCTGCCGCTACCTTCCCTAAATATAATAAACGCGCTGGGAAGGTAATCACGCTGGAGATGCAGGTCAACTCCTGTATCGCAAATGGTCTCGGCGGGATGCCGCTATCCTCCAGTGGTCCAAAGATGGTGGCGCTTGTTAGTTACTTGACATCCTTGTCGCAAGGGAAGCCGGTTAATATCCAAGGCGTGAAGGAATGATCGAAGGTCGGCCCCCCGTTCTGGGGCGAAGGGATCATGGGAGGTTTTGCTGACACAGTAAGGCTTAAGGTGCGCCATCGTTGTACCATGAAAATACTGCGCATGTTACTAACGGTGGCGCCACCATAGCGTGTACAAAAAAGACAACGAAACATCCAACAAGGTGCTGGCGGCCTCCTAATAAAGCGGAGGGGGCCTATTGACCTGTTCTTTCCGAAAATCCTGTCAGCCAGTTTCGAATACAGGCTTAGAGGGGGTTGCGCCAACCGACGTCCGACGCCTTAACTTAAGTTACCGCTACTCGAACGTCTGTTTGGCAGTTAAGACGCTCTGTTTTACTTTGGAAAACTATGCGACTGGTTGAGGGAATAACGTATGTCTGGGCAGCAGAATGACTTAAAAAATACTTCAGCCGTGGTGTTGGACGATGTTATCGTGGCCCCATCTGCTTTGTTCGGTTCGCTGCTAATATTCTTTGTCAGTGTTCCCTTTGTGGTTTTTGGTAATGGGTTTTTGGTGATGGTTGGGGCGGTAATGATTGTCTTGTCATTCATTGATGCGGCAAATATTGCGACATTGATGTTAACCACAAAGTGTCTTGTTAATAATGGTAATCTGGTAATAAAATACGGTTTATCACGGCGACTGAATATTTCCATACCGGCGCCGGCTATTCGAGATATAAAAATTAAGCAGACGTGGTTTGGCTCGATATTTAAGTACGGTTCAATAATTATTATTGGTGATGACCTGGGGGTTATGCTGCAGTATATAAAAAACCCGTTGGCGGCAATGGAGGCGATTAAAAAATCCATCGGTATATGGCCATGAAAGGCTAAAATGAGCGATGCTTCATTCCGGATGGAATCCCGTTACCCGGAGGCAGGGGGGTCGCCGCCCGTCGTCCTCAGTATTGCCGGCTCTGATCCCAGTGCGGGTGCAGGCGTGCAGGCCGATCTGCTGACCCTGGCCAGCTTGGGCGTGCATGGCTGCACGGCCGTGACGGCGCTGACCGTTCAGGATTCGGTGAATGTCCGTGCCTATACGTCGGTGAATCCGGAGAATACCGTAGCGCAGGCCCGTGCGGTGCTCGACGATATGTCCGTACAGGTCATCAAGATCGGAATGCTGGGAAGCGCGGCCATGGTGGCCGCGGTGAGTGCGCTGCTGGCGAATTATCCGCAGATTCCCGTGGTGCTTGATCCGGTACTGGCGGCCGGAGGCGGTGCGGCCCTGGCCGGGGCGGGATTACGCGAAGCCTTGGCCGCCCAATTATTGCCACGGGTGACGGTGATGACGCCCAATGGGCCTGAAGCGCTGGCCTTGTCCGGCGCTAACGATTTGCCCACGGCAGGTGCCTGGCTCAATCGCCATGGGGCAGACTGGGTCCTGATCAGCGGGGGGCACGGCGAGGGGCCGGAGCTGGAGAATATGCTGTTTCACGGTGCGGTATTGCAGCGGACCTTCCGGCAGTCCCGGCTGCCCCACCGCTATCACGGTTCGGGGTGTACCTTGGCCGCCGCGCTGGCGGCGGGTCTGGCGCACGGTCTGAGCGTGGAAGCCGCGGTGGCTGCGGCGCTGGATTTCACGCATGCCTGTTTGGTGCATGCCTACCCGTTGGGTAAGGGACAGTATTTTCCGGATCGATTCTTTGGCGTGCGCGGGCAGCGGACGGGGCTTTGATGGCCCGGCAGAACCCTATTATTTCGGGGCTGTATGCGATCACCGAAGCGCACCTGATGCCGGAGCCCGTTTTCCTGGCGCAGGCCGAAGCAGCGCTGCGCGGGGGCGCGCGTATTCTGCAATATCGGGACAAGGGCGACGTTGTGGCCGAGGCACCGAGACGGCGGCGGCAGGCGGGGGCTTTGCGGGAACTTTGCGCGCAGTACAATGCCCTTTTCGTCGTCAATGATGATCCTCTCCTGGCGCAGGCCATCGGGGCGCCGGCCCTCCATGTGGGGGCGGGAGATGCGCCGTTGGCAGCGTTGCGCGTGCAGTTGGGACGCGCCATACTCATCGGGGTTTCCTGTTATGGATCGGTGCGGCAGGCGCAAGAGGCGGCGGCGCAGGGGGCGGATTATGTGGCCTTCGGGTCCTTTTTTGCCTCTCCCAGCAAACCGCAAGCGCCGGTGATCAGCATGGATGTGCTGACGGCGGCGCGTGCGGTTATGGATCTGCCCATAGTGGCCATCGGCGGCATCACGGAGGCCAGTGGGGGTGCCCTGCTCGCGGCGGGTGCGGATGCCCTGGCGGTGATTTCCGGTATTTTTGGTGCGAACGACGTGGAAGGGGCGGCAAGGCGTTTTACCGCTCTGTTTGGTGACCGTAAGGAGTGATGATGACGCAGACTTCACACGCACTGTTCAGTGCGGCGCAGCAATGTATTCCGGGAGGGGTTAATTCGCCGGTCCGGGCCTTTCGCGGTGTGGGTGGCGACCCGATTTTCATCGACCATGCCGAAGGCCCTTTCTTCTGGGATGTGGAAGGCAAGCGCTACATCGATTATGTGGGTTCCTGGGGGCCGATGATCCACGGCCACAGCCACCCGGAAGTGCTGGCGGCGGTACATGCGCAGGTGAACAAGGGGCTTGGCTTCGGTGCACCTACCGCCATCGAGGTGGAAATGGCGGAGCTGGTTTGCTCCCTGGTGCCGAGCATCGAGTCGGTGCGCATGACCTCCAGTGGCACCGAAGCGGTGATGACCGCCATTCGTCTGGCGCGTGGTTACACCGGGCGCGATAAGATCATCAAATTTGAGGGTAATTATCACGGTCACAGCGACAGCCTGCTGGTAAAGGCCGGTTCGGGAGCGCTGACCCTCGGCCAGCCCTCGAGCGCGGGGATCCCGCGCGAGGTAAGTCAGGATACCCTGGTGCTGCCGTATAACGATCTCTCCGCGGTGGAAGAAATGATGTCGCAGTTCGGCTTTGATGTCGCGACCATTATCGTCGAACCGATTGCCGGCAACATGGGTTGCGTGCCGCCGGAGCCAGGCTTTCTGGAAGGCTTGCGCGCCGTATGTGATCAATATGAGTGCGTGTTGATTTTTGACGAAGTGATGACCGGATTCCGGGTGGCTGTGGGCGGCGCGCAGGCACTCTACGGGGTGCGGCCCGATCTGACCACGCTGGGCAAGATCATCGGCGGTGGTCTGCCGGTGGGTGCTGTCGGCGGTCCGCGGGAAATGATGGAATATCTGGCACCCACCGGGCCGGTGTATCAGGCGGGGACGCTGTCCGGTAATCCGGTAGCCATGGCCGCCGGTCTGACGACCTTGCGGTTGCTGACGGTGCCGGGTTTCCATGCGCGCTTGGCGGCGCAGACGGCCATGCTCTGCAAGGGCCTGGCGGAACGCGCCAAGGACGCGGGTATTCCCATGCAGATCAACCAGGTGCCCGCCATGTTCGGCTGGTTCTTTGCGGAACAGCCGGTGCGCGGTTTTGATGCGGTGATGGCCGCCGACAGTAAACGCTACGCGCGCTTTTTCCATGGCCTCTTGGCGCGCGGGGTGTATCTCGCCCCCAGTGCCTATGAGGCCGGTTTCCTCTCGGCGGCCCACGGTGATGCCGAAATCGCCGCCACCCTGGATGCCGCAGAAGCCGTTTTAGCGACGCTGAAGGAGGACGCATGAGCACCCTGTTCACCCGCATCATCAACGGCGAAATTCCGGCGCAGAAAGTGCTGGAAGATGACCGTTATCTGGCTTTTCTCGATATTCGCCCGGTGCGGCCGGGGCACACCCTGGTCATTCCCAAGATCGAACATGATTATATTTTCACGCTGGATGACGAAACCCTGGCCGGTCTTCTGCCTTTTGCCCGGCGCGTCGTACCGGCGCTGGAGCTGGTGACCGGTTGCAAGCGGGTCGGGATCATGGTGGCGGGGCTGGAAGTGCCGCATGCCCATGTGCACCTGATTCCCATGAATGCCATCCACGACCTGAATTTCGCCCATGCCAAAGAGACGCCGACGGAGGCCTTGGCGGCGATGGGGGATCAGGTGCGCGCGGCGTTGCGGGATTAAGCCGTTGCGGTGGCAAGCCCCCCGGAAAATGTGGTGGTGGCTTTTGCTGGGGGTTGCTTGCGCGCTTTCGGGGCCAAATTTGGCGTTCGCAGCGGCCAAAGATGGTCCGGCGCTCGTCGACATCAATCACGCCGATAGTGCCCAGTTGCGCGGTCTGCGCGGCATCGGCGAGAAACGGGCCGCAGCGATTGTCGCTTTCCGGGCGGCGCACGGCCCTTTCCCCGGCCCAGCCTCCCTGGCTGCGGTGGTGGGTCCCAAGCTGGCGCAGTCGCTGCGCGAAAGGGTGGTGGTGAGCGCCATTTCGCAAAGTAGTGTTGCCGCCGCACCCTTGACAGAAAAAACCGCGCTGTTAAGGTGAATAACCTAATTCCTTCTCCTGATCATCATTAGAGCCGCCGACCAGATATGCCGTATCACCTTCGCATTGGTACCCGCGCCAGCCCACTGGCCGTCTGGCAGGCAGAGCATGTCCGTGCCGCCCTGTTGCGACAGCACCCGGAAATAACCGTCGAGATCATCGCCATGACCACCAGTGGGGATACGCTTCTGGATGCACCCCTGCATGCGCTGGGCGGTAAAGGCCTCTTCGTCAAGGAAATCGAGGATGCCCTGCAGCAGCAGCGGGTGGATATTGCCGTACACTCCATGAAGGATGTGCCGGCCCAACAGCCTGATGGTCTGGAGATCGTCGCCATCATGGCCCGGGAAGACGTCCGGGATGCCTTCGTCAGCAATGCCTTTCTCCACCCCGATGCCCTGCCGAAGGACGCACGGGTGGGCAGTTCCAGCCTGCGGCGGCGGGCGCAATTGCTGGAGCGCTACCCCCATCTGCGGGTCGATGATTTGCGCGGCAATGTCGCCACGCGCCTGCGCAAGCTGGATGAGGGGCATTATGCGGCGATCATCCTCGCCGCTGCGGGCCTTAAACGCCTGGGTTTGTCGGATCGTATCGCCCACCTGCTGGATATCGATTGCTCTCTGCCGGCAGTGGGACAAGGGGCCATAGGCATTGAGGCGCGCAGCGACGACCGGCGGACCCGGGAACTGCTGGCACCCCTGGCCGATGCCGACACCCACAACTGCGTGCTGGCAGAGCGCAGCATGAATCGGGTGCTGGGAGGGGATTGCCGGCTGCCGGTGGCGGCGCTGGCGCAATGGCAGGGGCCGCAGATGGTTTTGCGTGGGCTGGTCGCCACCCCGGACGGCCGCCGGGTACTCCACGCCGAAGCGCGGGGCAGTGACCCGGTTGCGCTCGGCATGACCGTCGCCGCGGCGCTCGTCGCGCAAGGGGCGGCACAGATTATCGCGGAAGTCCGAAACACATGAACGGCATCTCCCTGCAAGGCAAAGGCATCGTGGTCACCCGGCCGCGCGCGCAGGCTGGCGAGATGCTGACCCTGTTGCAGGCGCAAGGCGCGCGCCCCATTTTGTTCCCCGCCGTACAGATCGAGGCGCCGGAGAACTGGCAGTCTCTGGATGATGCTTTGCATCAGCTTGGGGCGTATGACTGGGTGATTTTTTCCAGCCGCAACGCCGTCGCATTTGCTCTCAGCCGCCTGCAGAGTCGTAACCTGTCCTGGCCGACAGGGCCGCGTATCGCGGCGGTGGGTCGGGAAACTGCCAAGGCGCTGCGTGAGTTTGGTCTGCAGGTCGACCTGGTCCCCCAGAGGTTCAGCTCCGAGGGTTTGCTGGAAAGTGCGGAGCTGCTGGCTGTGCAGGGACAGCGTATAGCGCTGTTTGCCGGTGATCAGGGCCGGGAGTTACTGGAGAAGACCCTGGGCGAGCGCGGTGCGGTCATCGACAAGGTATTATGCTATCGGCGCGGTATTCCCGGCGCCAATCCGACGCCGTTATTGCATGCCTGGGCGCGCGGCGAACTGGATGCCGTCACCGTGACCAGCCCGGAGATCTTCAATAATTTCTACCAGATGGTGGGGGGGCTGGGACAACGCTGGCTGAAGAACACGCCCATTATCGCCATTAGCCCCCTCACCGCCGCCGCCGTCACCACGGTTGGTCTGGCGGCGCCCTGGATTGCCCCGGAAGCCAGCGCGGCCGGCATGTTGGCGGCGCTGATGGTATGGGCGCAAGGTCTGGAGCCCGTTGCATGAACCTGCTCAATCTGTCGTCCCGCCACGAACCCCGCCGCCTGCGGCGGCACCCGGCCATGCGCCGGATGTTGCGTGAGCATCATCTGCGTGCGGCGGATTTCATCCTGCCGGTCTTTCTGGTGGAAGGCGATGGCGTTCGTACGGAAATCTCCTCCATGCCCGGCGTTTTCCGCCACAGCATCGACTCGGCGCTGCAACTCTGTGCGGAAGCGGTGGCGCGGGGTGTCTCCGGGGTGCTGCTCTTCGGTGTCCTTGAAGAGCACTGCAAGGATGCCGTCGGCACCCTCTCCTGGGACGCGGCGGGGCTGGTGCAACGGGCGATCCGCGCCATTCGTGACAACTATCCGCAACTGCTGATCATTGCCGACGCCTGCTTTTGCGAATATACCACCCACGGCCATTGCGGTGTCCTGGATGCGGGCGGTGATCGGGACGATTACGCCACCCTGGAAAACCTGCAACGGCAGGCCATCTCTTATGCCGAGGCGGGCGTGGATATCGTCGCCCCTTCTGGCATGGTGGACGGCATGGTGATGGCTATCCGCGAAGCGCTGGATGCTGCGCAGCACCCGCAGGTCAGCATTCTTTCCTACGCGGTCAAATACGCCAGCGCTTTTTATGGTCCTTTCCGCGATGCGGCGGACTGCGCGCCGCAGTTCGGGGACCGCAAAGGCTATCAGATGGACCCGGCCAATCGGCGTGAGGCGTTTCGCGAGATGACGCTGGATATTCAGGAGGGCTGCGATATGGTGATGGTGAAGCCCGCCATGGCGTATCTGGATATCATCCGTGACCTCCGCGAGCGCTGCGATCTGCCGGTGCTGGCTTATCAGGTGTCCGGCGAATACAGCATGCTGCAGGCCGCTGCCCGGGCCGGTTGGCTGGACCTGCAGAGCAGTGTCCTGGAATCGCTGCTGGGCATCAAAAGAGCCGGGGGCGACGCTATCATTACCTATTACGCCCTCGCTGCCGCTGACTGGTTGGAATGAAGCCGTCGCGCCGCGCATTTGCCGCGCTGCCGTCGCCATCCATGGGATTATTCGCGCCGGTATTGGACGTTCTCTTCCGGGTACGCTGGTTTGGGTCCGCCGCACTGGTCGGTATCATGCGCGTCCTGCGTTTGCGACCGGAAGACCTCGATACCCTGTTCCCCTGGGTCTTGTTCTCCATGGTCATCAATGTGCTGGTCTGGCTCGTGTTGCTGGGAGGGCTGGCGGGAACCCTGCCGGAAAAGCCCCCGGTCAGCTCGCTGGTGGAAATTTCGTTAACGCCGAACCCGCTCCGTCCCCAGATTACCTCGCCCGCGGTACCCGCGCCGCGCAGCCCGGACGGCATTCTCCCGGTCCGTCGGGAGAGCGCGCCGGCAACGGCGTCACCGGCAGCACGGGCGGTCGCCTTGAATGCCTATCTGAAGGACTGGGAAGGCCGAATCATGGCACTGGCCCAGAAACATCTTTTTGCGGGAGGGCATCCCGTCCTGCCTCGGGGGCGCGTCGTGGTCGCCGTCACTATCGCCCCCGACGGGCAACTGATGGGGATTGAGATGCGGCAGGGATCAAAGAACGTCGCGCTGGTAAGCGCCGTCGATACGATCATTCGGGAGGCGGCGCCATTTCCGGCTTTACCCGCCATCTGGCAATCCCCACCTACTCCGTTGCGCATAGTGCGGACCTGGAGCTTTGAGTAGAAAATCCATACAATCAGGGTGTTGCCACCGGATCATGCACGCGTTCCAGGTCTTCCAGGCTTTTCTGTCGCGATTCCACCCCATAGATCAGGGTGGCGAGCATCCCCAGCAGGGCCACCCCGGCCATGACCACCAGGACTAAGGGTATTCCCCAGCTTTTTTCAAGAACAGGAAACAATACCGCCGAAATGAAGGCACCCAGGCGGGAAATCCCCGTCGCCAACCCGGCCGCGCTGGCGCGCAATTCCGTCGGAAAAATTTCTACGGCGAGCGCAAAAACCGTTACCGACGGACCGATGCCTACGCCCAGAGAATAGACTGCGGCACCCGCGTAAATCCCGGCAATCCAGCCATTCCAGGAGCACAGCGCAAACAATCCCAGCCCGAGGGACATCAGGCCAAAGCCAGCGCTTTGCAAGGGAATCCGGCCCCAGCGGTCGAGGCGGGAGAGAATATAAACAATACCCAGAGCGGAGATCACCAGAAAGCCGGCATTGATGGCGGCGGCGGCCCCGTCACTGCTGGCCAACCCGTTGCTGCGCAAGACCAGGGGAAAATACAGACCAATGCCCAGACCCACCACATCCAGACAGAACCAGGGGAAAATGCTGAGTACCAGTCGGCGCAGCCAGACTCTATGCAGCAGCACCCGCCACGACTGGCGATGCCCCTGAAAAGCCGTCAACTGCGTACTGAGTTCGGCGGACGTGTACTCCGGGTAGAGCCGGGTCAGGGCCGCACGGGCCGCGCTGTGATGCCCGTTACGCGCCAACCAGCGCGGCGATTCCGGGAGGCCGCGCCGCAACCACAGGAGAGCGAGCGCAGGGACGGCCGCGCTACCCAGCATCCAGCGCCAGGAAGCGGCACCGGTAAACAGCAGGGCCCAGCCGACACCGGTAGAAAGCAGAGCGCCAACATACCAGGCCAGGTTTACCCGGGCGAAACGATTTCCCCGGTTGGCGGGCTGGCTGTATTCCGCAACGATGGTGGCGACCAGCGGATAGTCGAGGCCGATCGCCAGGCCGGTCAGAAAGCGACCCAGGAAAAGTATCGAGATATCGGGGCTGAAAGCGCTGACCAAAGCGCCGATGACATAGAGGAATATGTTGGGGAAAAGCAGTTTGCGGCGACCGAAGCGGTCGGTGAAGACGCCGCCCGCCAAGCCCCCCAGCAAAGACCCGAGTAACGCCATGGCCATGAGCAGACCGGTTTCGGTTGCGTGCAAATGCCAGGCGCTGTGCAACGGGAGCAGAACCACGGCCATAATGCTGAGATCGTAACCGTCCAGCAGCATCCCCAGCATGGCGGCACCCAGCGCGTGGCCGCGCTGCCTGTCCGCCCCAGGCCGGTTGCGGACGTTTGCAGTGGACAGGCCACCCTGTTTGTTCATGATGATCCCTTGCTATGTTGACCGGACAGAGGGGCTAGCTTATGACGTTGAGGTGCCATCGCTCAAGCCGGGACAACCCCCATTCTGCCGGGCTGGCATCCCAAGGTTGCCCAGACGCCCCCGGCCACATACAATTGCCGTGACAGCAACAAGGTGATAGGCAACGTATCCCCGCCCATTGATAATTTCTCTCACTTGAGGCCGCGCAATGCATCGTAAAGGGATCATCCTCGCCGGCGGATCTGGCACCCGGCTCTATCCGCTGACCCAGACCGTCAGCAAGCAGCTCATGCCAGTCTATGACAAGCCCCTCATTTACTACCCTCTGGCGACCCTTATGCTGGCGGGTATCCGGGAGATGCTGGTCATCTCCACCCCCGACGATTTACCGCGTTTTCGCCAGTTGCTCGGAGATGGGAGTCAATGGGGCCTGTCTTTCCAGTATGCGGAGCAGGCACGCCCAGAAGGGCTGGCGCAAGCCCTGCTGATCGCCGAGGAGTTCCTGGCGGGGTGCCCCTCGGCGCTGGTGCTCGGTGACAATATTTTCTACGGCCACGAGATCAGTACAACGCTGCAGGCTGCCAACACGCGCGATACCGGTGCCACCGTCTTTGCCTACCATGTCGCCAACCCGCGTGCCTATGGTGTCGTCGAGTTCGATGCCGACGGCCAGGCCATCGGCCTTGAAGAAAAACCGGAAACGCCGCGCTCCTCCTATGCGGTGACCGGCTTGTACTTCTACGACGGCGACGGCAGCAGGATGGCTCGGGAAATCCGCCCCTCGGCACGGGGCGAGCTGGAGATTACCGACCTCAACCGCCTCTACCTGCAGGAAAGGCGCCTGCAAGTAGAGGTGCTTGGTCGCGGCACGGCCTGGCTCGACACCGGCACGCACGCGGATCTGCTCAACGCCGGCCAGTTTATCCGCACCCTGGAAGAACGCCAGGGGCTCAAAGTCGCCTGCCCCGAAGAAATCGCTTACCGCATGGGCTACATCGATGGCGAAGCCCTCAGCCGTCTCGCGGTCCCTTTGCAAAAGAGCGGCTACGGTGATTATCTGTTGCGCGTTCTCAGCGAAGGACGCCAGCCATGAACATTGAAGCCCTCGCCATTCCAGAGGTTTTCCTCATCACCCCCAGGGTTTTCGGTGACGCCCGTGGGTTTTTCATGGAAAGCTGGAACCGACGCGCCTTCGCTGATGCCGGACTGGATCTCGACTTCGTGCAGGACAACCACAGTCGCTCCCAGCAGGGAGTGCTGCGTGGGCTGCATTACCAGATTCGTCAGCCCCAGGGCAAGCTGGTGCGTGTCGTGAGCGGCGCGGTTTTTGACGTGGCCGTAGATCTGCGCCGATCTTCCCCATACTTCGGACAATGGGTTGGCGCCACGCTCTCTGCCGAAAATCAGCAGATGCTCTGGGTGCCCCCCGGTTTTGCCCACGGTTTTTATGTGCTCAGCGAGTCGGCCGACTTTCTCTACAAAACCACGGAGTTTTACGTTCCGGAAGCAGAACGTTGCGTGCTCTGGAATGATCCGGATATCGCCGTTGACTGGCCGTTGCTGGCCGGTAATCCACCCCTGCTGGCCGGTAAAGATGCCGCAGGACTCGCTTTATCCGCGTGCGAGACCTTTCCATGACGCCCATGGCCGGAGAAGCTGACCGATATCGCGTGCTGCTGCTGGGCGCGCAAGGCCAGGTAGGCTGGGAGTTGCAACGCAGTCAGCCACCCTCCGTCATGCTGCATGCCCTGGGACGCCAGGATTTGGATATTTGCGATGCCCGCAAGGTGCGGGCGGCGGTGGAAAGTTTCCGGCCCGACTGCCTCATCAATGCCGCCGCTTACACCGCCGTGGACCGTGCCGAATCTGAAGCCGATATGGCCTATGCCATCAATCGTGATGGTGCCGCCCACTGTGCCCTGGCCGCCCAAGCCTGCGGAGCCCGCCTGATGCATCTCTCCACCGACTTTATCTTTGATGGCGCGCAATCCACCCCCTACCAACCCGGCGCAGCGGCATCTCCGCTCGGCGTTTATGGCGCCAGCAAGGCTGCCGGTGAGCAGCAAGTACGGGAAATCCTCGGTGATGCCGCCCTCATCCTGCGCACCGCCTGGGTCTATAGCGCCCACGGTAGCAACTTCGTCAAAACCGTGCTGCGTCTCCTGGCCGAGCGCGACGTGCTACGGGTCGTGGGCGACCAGATCGGCACCCCGACCTGGGCCGCGGGTATCGCCGCTGTGCTCTGGCGCGCGCTGGATCACCCGGATTTTACGGGCATTCAGCACTGGACCGACGCGGGCGTAGCCTCCTGGTATGATTTCTCCGTGGCGATTCAGGAAGAAGCCGTGGCTGCGGGATACCTGCAGCGCAGTATCCCCATAGAGATGATCCCAACGAGCGGGTATCCCACCCCCGCCCGCCGTCCGGCCTATACCGTGCTCGACAAGTCCACCAGCTATGCCACGCTGGGCCCCGCGCTCCACTGGCGGGCGGCACTGCGACAGATGCTGGCCGAACCCCAAGAAGCCTGATTCCAATAAGGAGCACCCGATGTCCGTCACCGTTGATCCTATTATAGACAAGCGCCTGCTGATCACCGGTGCTGCCGGCTTCATCGGTGCCAACTTCTGCCATCACTGGTTGCGCAAGCATCCGCACACTACCCTGGTCGCGCTGGATGCCCTCACCTATGCGGGCAATCGCCATAACCTGGCCGGACTGGAGCAGCACAGCGGCTTCCGCTTTGTCTCAGGGGACATCAATGACGCCCCGCTGGTCGAGCGGCTGATGACCGACCATCACCTCAACGTCATTGTCCACTTCGCCGCCGAAAGCCATGTGGATCGCTCCATCCACGACCCTGACGCCTTCATCCAGACCAACATCATCGGCACCCATAACCTGCTGCGGGTGGCCAAAAACCTCTGGCTGGATGGTCCGCAAGGCCGTATTCCCCATCGTTTTCATCATATCTCCACGGATGAAGTCTACGGCACCCTCGGTCCTCAGGACCCGCCTTTCCGCGAAGCGACGCCCTATGCACCCAACTCCCCCTACGCCGCCAGCAAGGCGGGAGCGGACCATCTGGTGCGCGCCTATCAACATACCTATGGACTCAGTACCAGCACCAGCAACTGCTCCAACAACTACGGACCGTATCACTTTCCCGAAAAGCTGATTCCCCTCATCATCGTCAACATCCTGCATAACAAGCCCCTGCCACTCTACGGCGATGGTCGCCAGATTCGCGACTGGCTTTATGTGGAAGACCATTGCCGGGGCATCGCCGCGATTCTGGAGCAGGGTCGGGAAGGAGAGAGCTACAACATCGGCGGCTGCAACGAATGGGCCAATATCGACATCGTCCTGCTTATCGGTCAGATCATGGACGAACTGTTCGCGAGCGATCCCCGGTGGTTGCAGGCCTACCCGCATTCAGCGGCGGCGCAGGGCCGCAAAAGTGCCGACCTGATCCAGCATGTGCGCGACCGGCCCGGTCATGACCGCCGCTACGCCATCGACGCCACTAAAATCACCCGCGAATTGGGGTTTCAACCGGCCGTGGATTTCCCCACCGGCATCCGCCAGACCATCCGCTGGTACCTGGAGCACCCGGAATGGTGGCGCGCCGTCATGGACGGAACTTACTGCCAATGGCTGGAACGACAGTACGAGGGCGGGGCATTGGCGTGATGACAATGTCAGTGCGGCATGCTATAAACCTGGCAGGTTACAGAGGAGTTCTTTGCCATGTCCGCCGCACCCGATATTTCCTGTAAACGAGATACCCTGAATATCCGGATCAAACCCGAAGAGCGCAATCTCATTGACCGCGCGGCCAGGGCACGCGGCAAAAATCGCACGGATTTCATACTGGATGCAGCGCGCATGGCGGCAGAAGAAGCGTTGTTTGCCCCGGTGATCCTGGTCAGCGATGCACAAGTTTTTGCCGACTTCCTGGTGCGTTTGGACAGGCCACCGCAATCCAACCCACGTTTGCGGAAGACCATGCAGGCACCGGCTCCCTGGAATGCGGACGAGTGAGGCTATCTGCACCGGAACCGATCACCGTACAGCACGAACTTGGGTTCTTTACCTGTGGCGAGGAGAGTCTGGATTTTTGGATCAGGCATCGGGCGTTAAAAAATCAGGCCACGGGCGCCTCCCGGACCTTCGTGGTTTGCGAACGGCGCCGAGTTTTGGCCTATTATGCACTGGCTGCGAGTGCTATCGCATGTGCCAATGCGGCAGGACGATTCCGGCGTAATATGCCGGATCCCATTCCTGTCGTTATTCTCGGCCGTCTGGCGGTGGACCAAGCCTGTCAGGGTAAAGGCTGGGGACGGGCACTGGTACAGGATGCGGCACTACGCATTCTACAGGCTGCGGATGTCATCGGGATCCGGGGCGTCATCGTACAGGCCGCGTCCGGCTCTGCTAAAGCCTTTTACGAAAAAATGGGTTTTGATGCCTCCCCGCTGGACCCCATGACCCTGTTGCTGACGCTGGAAGATTTACGCGCGAGTTTGCTGCCTGATCCTGCGGAATCAAACTTTCAGTAGGCTCCCTCATCAGGAATGGAAGCGCAGCCGGGGCCAGGAAGAGGTCATGCCCGCGATTCCTGAAAGGATCCGGGTATCTGCGGCGCCTGCCTAGTCTGGAGCGGCCCGCTGCGGAAAGCGAAGAGTGACGTAAGGTGAGGAGAGGCGACAAGGCGTGTTATAGTGGTACTCTGTATTACGTATAAAAGAGGACGCCATGCACAAGAAAATGACCATTTCACTGGATGAAGCCGTGTACGACGGGCTTTACCGGACTGTCGGCAGGCGGCACATGAGCCAGTTCATCGAGGACCTGCTCCGACCCCATGTCCTGGATACCGCCCTGGACGAGGGATATAAGGCGATGGCGGCGGATCAAGAGCGCGAGGCCGATGCGCTGGTGTGGTGCAACGCCCTGGTGGTGGATATGGCCGATGAAGCGCGGTGAAGTCTGGTGGGTGGAGTTTGATCCGTCCGTAGGGAGCGAGATACGCAAGACCCGGCCCGCCGTCATCGTCAGCAATGACGCGGCCAACCGGAATCTGGCGCGGGTGGTCGTGGTGCCACTTACCAGCAATACGGGCCGCCAATATCCGGGGGAAGCGTTGGTCACGCTGGCCGGTAAACCGGGCAAGGCGATGGCGGATCAGATCATGGCGGCAGACAAGAGCCGACTGAAAAATCCGATGGGGAGCTTGAGCAAGGCGGAGATGACCGCCGTGGAGACCGCCATTCTGATCCACCTGGGAATGCCCAGGTGAACGGGTTGATCGACACTTTCAGGGCCTAATCAGGCCCTGAAAGTGTTCACAGCGCGATCCTTGCGCTGCGCACGATCCACCGCCTCACGCATTAAAGCAGCGATAATGGCGCTTTTGTTTTCTTTGCAAAAGGTCTTATTAAATGCAACTTTCACATCAGACACATGTTGGGCGTACCTGGCCCCCCTTCAATAAGGGACGGATTATGATGGAAGCATTTCAGACCGGTGGGGCATTGGCGTCATGGGCATTGCTTTCCGACGCATCGCGCCAGATGAAGCCATCAAATTACATGTTGTTTGACAACCCGTACTTGCGCCGTACAATTAAACGAGACACGGAGGGTTGCCGCTATGACTTTGTCTGCACCGGAAAAAGATGAGCGAATCGACATTCGCTTGCCAGCCAGTCTCAAACAGCAGTTGGGGCGCGCCGCGTCGTATGCCGGTATGCCACTCTCGGCTTTTCTGCTCTCGGCCGCTTCGGAGCGTGCCAGTCAGGTTATTCACCTGCGAGAGGAAATCACACTGACCCAAGAAGACTGGGTGGCGTTTCTCCAAGGGCTGGACGAAGAAGACAAGGAGCGCCCACGCCTGAAGGAAGCCGCTCAACGTTATGCAAAACGTTTGAGCGAGTGATAGTACCGTTTGCACCCGGCATGGGAGATGCGTGGCGTGTCGATCCGCTGCACCGAAGTCATGATAAAAGCCGCTTCGATTGCGGGAATCCGGTACTCAACGAGTGGCTGCCGATCACGGGGGTGGAAAAACTATTTTGAGGGTGCGCGCTCACCAGCGCGTCATGAGATGCTTTTCCAAAATCCCGGGCGGGCGCATGGCCATTATCCCCCTGTGGCTTTGGATGGAGTTGTTCTCATCAATTTGTCTGGTGGCCACTGATCCCGGCTAGCCATTATTTAGAGGCGTACTGCTTCACCCCATGGGTGGGAATTCCGAAAAATCCTCTAATAAAATGATGCGCCCTTCCCTTTGCGCCTTAACAAAATATCGCCGATCGGCGGTAACCAGCACAGCTTCGGGATGAAGCAAGGCCAGCGCATGATACAAGCTATCAAAAAGATGATGCTTGTATCGCCGGGAAAGGTCGATGGCCAGTGTATAGAGTTCCGGCCCTTCGGCAAGCCGGAAATCCAGCCGCAACAGATCTTCCATATCCTCCCGGGCAGTATCGGGTTTTTCCCGCGCCAGCACCGCGGCCATTTCCGCATAAAAGTGCGGCGGTTGAACGGCCTCCGCAACACCTGACAGCGTTTGCTCCAACAAGGCTATGGCCTGAGGGACGTGGTCTTCTTCAG